>JBQCHO010000060.1:0-3651 GCA_051954635.1 Sphingomonas sp.
TCAGGTCGAGGCCGTTGCGGATCAGCCCGAACATCTTGCGCCAGGTGTCGAACATCTCGCGTCCATAGACGCCGCGGATGGTCAGTGCCTTCAGGATGATGTCGCCCCAGGCGACCTCCATCCTCAGGCTGGGAATGCCGAGCATCGCCAGATTGCCGCCCATCATCAGCGCGTCGATCGCCTGGCGGATCGCCGGGACCGAGCCCGACATTTCGAGCGCCACACCGAACCCATCCTCCACGCCTTCGGACGCCATCACGTCGCGCAGATCCTCGACGGCGACATTGACCGGCCGCACGTCGGCGAGCCTGGTCGCGAGGTCGAGGCGGAACGGATTGACGTCGGTGATGACCACCGTGCGCGCGCCGGCACGCCGCGCGACCGCCGCCGCCATGATACCGATCGGGCCGGCGCCGGTGACCAATACGTCCTCGCCCATCAGGTCGAATTGCTGCGCGGTGTGGACGGCGTTGCCGAACGGATCGAGGATCGCGCCGACATCGTCGCTGACGTCGTCGGGCAGCGGCACGACGTTGAACGCCGGGATCGCCAGATAGTCCGCGAACGCGCCCTGGCGATTGACGCCGACACCGACCGTATTGGGGTCGAGGTGGAAGCGGCCCGAGCGCGCGGCGGTGCTGTTGAAGTCGATGACATGGCCTTCGCCCGACACGCGCTGGCCGATGTGGAGGTCGCGGGTGACGGCCGAGCCGATCTCGACGATCTCGCCGGAGAATTCATGGCCGACGATCATCGGGGCGGGAATGGTCTTCGCCGCCCATTCGTCCCAATTGTAGATGTGGATGTCGGTGCCGCAGATCGCGGTCTTCTTCACCCGGATCAGCACGTCCTCGGGCCCCGGCGCCGGCACCGGCGCCTCGATCCGCCACATGCCCTCGCGCTTCTCGGTCTTGGCGAGGGCGTGCATGATGCCGGTGCTCGCGGCGGCTTCGGGCTTCTCGATCAAGCGCGCGTCCATCAGATCACTCCCAATTTACGGCCGACCTCGGCGAAGATACCCGCGGCCCGTTCGACTTCCTCGGTGGAGAGCGCCGCCGACATCTGGGTGCGGATGCGCGCCTTGCCCTTGGGCACGACGGGGAAGAAGAACCCGCTCGCCAGCACGCCGGCGTCGAGCAGCCCCGCGGCCATTTTCTGCGCCACCGGCGCCTCGTGCAGCATCACCGGGATGATCGCATGCTCGCCCGGCAGTAGGTCGAAGCCGGCCGCGGCCATGCGGTTGCGGAACAGCGCCGCATTGTCGCGGATTCGCGCGCGACGCGCCTCGCCGTCGTCCGAACGCGCGATCGCAATCGCCGCGAGGCTGGCGCCGCACACCGCCGGGGTCAGCGCGTTGGAGAAAAGATAGGGCCGTGCGCGCTGACGCAGCAGGTCGATCACCGCCTGCTTCGCCACGATGAACCCGCCCATCGCCCCGCCCAGCGCCTTGCCGAACGTGCCGGTGACGATGTCGATCTTGCTGGCGACACCCTTCAGCGTCGGCGTGCCGCGGCCTTCGGTGCCGACGAAGCCGGTCGCGTGGCAATCGTCGACCATGGTCAGCGCCTCGTAGCGCGCCGCGAGATCGGCGATCGTGTCGAGCTGCGCGATCGTGCCGTCCATCGAGAACACGCCGTCGGTGACGATCAGGATGGTGCGCGCGCCCTCGTCGCGGGCCTGTTTCAGCACGCGCTCGAGATCGTCCATGTCGTTGGTCGCGAAGCGGTAGCGCTTGGCCTTGGACAGCCGCACGCCGTCGATGATCGAGGCGTGATTGAGCGTGTCGGAGATGATCGCGTCCTGCTCGCCGAGCAGCGGCTCGAACACGCCGCCATTGGCGTCGAACGCGGCGGCGAACAGGATCGCGTCGTCATAGCCGAGATAGTCGGCGATCGCGCGCTCGAGTTCCTTGTGGATGCCTTGCGTGCCGCAGATGAAGCGCACCGAGGCGAGGCCGGCGCCCCAGGCCCGCGTCGCCTCGATCGCCGCCTCGATCACGCGCGGGTCGCTGGCGAGGCCGAGATAATTGTTCGCGCACAGATTGAGCACCCGGCGGCCGCCGATCTCGACGGTGCCGCCTTGCGGCGAGGTGATGACGCGCTCGGGCTTCATCAGCCCGGCGGCGTCGATCTCGCGCAGCTCGTCCGCCAGTCGTGCGTAGAATCGGGTGTCCATCGCCGTCTCCCTAGTGGGACGCGGAGTACGATATAGTGGAATGAGTGTCTAGTATCCCGGAAATGGGATTGCGCGCCGCGCCTTCTACTCGATCGTCATCCCGGCCTTGTGCCGGGATCCACCGTGCCGCAGGCGCGGCCCTCTATCCTCTTCCTCCTCAGCCAGCCGCTCGGTGGATGCCGGGACAAGCCCGGCATGACGAACTAGAGGTTTGCCCAGCAATCCACTCTAGCTCTTCATCACCAGCAACGCGCGCGCCGGGCCGGGGCCGGTATTGCGGATCGTGTGTGGCACGTCGGCGGAATATCGCGCCGTCGCACCCTCGGGCACCTCGACCACGTCGTCGCCCGCGGTCACTTCGAGGGAGCCTTCGAGCACCGTCAGATGTTCGCGCATGCCCTTGGCGTGCGGCTGCGATTCGAGCGAGCCCTGGGGCTGGAAGATCAGATCGTACCATTCGTAGAGCTCGGCATGGTCGGGCGGGCTCAGGATGCGCAACGTGCAGAGGCCGTCGTCGGTCTTGATCTCGGGCGTGAACGACGCCGAGGCGACCTCGATCTTGGCACGCAGATCGCTGGCATGGCCGCTGATCAGCTCGGAAATGTCGACGCGCAGCGCGCTCGCCAGCGACCAAACGGTCGCCAGCGACGGATTGGCTTGGCCGCGCTCGATCTGCGACAGCATCGACCGCGATACGCCGGACATCTTGGCCAAATCATCGAGCGTCAGCGACTGCCGCTTGCGGAACGCCTGGATGAAGGGACCGATTTGCGGGGAGCCGGCTTCGGACATGTCCGGTTGCTAGCTCGAAACGCTGCAAGCGGGAAGGGCGGGGAGGCGGCACATTTTTATCGGTCCATGACCTCGGAGATCATGTCGCCCGAACGGCGCAGGCGCTAGCGAAGCGACACGGCACGACATGCGCCGACGAAAGGATGATCGAGATGCAGATCGGGCGGAGGGATTTCCTGAAAATTGGCAGCGGCACGGTGGCGGCGCTCGCATTGCCCGGCACGCTGTCCGCCGCCGGCGCGCCGCGCGAGCCGATCATCGACGTCCATATGCATGCCTATCCGGCGGCGATGAAGCTTCCGGTACCGATCGTGAATCCGATCACCGGCGCGAAGAGCCCGATCGTCACCGGCGCCGACCATCTCGCCGCGTGCCTGGAGCAGATGCGCAAGTACAATATCGTCAAGGGCGTGGTCAGCGGCGGCGACGGCGATCGGCTGCAGGCGGTCTATGACTGGCACGATCGCGATCCGGCGCGCATCGTCCCCGGCGCCGGTATCCGCGGATCGGAGGACACCCCGCTGCCGCCGCTCGACACGCTGCGCGCCGCGTTCGCCTCGGGCAAGCTCAAGGTGCTGGGCGAAGTGACCGCTCAATATGCCGGCCTGTCGATCAGTGATCCCAAATACGATCCCTATCTCGCACTCGCCGAGGAATTCGACGTGCCCGTCGCGATCCATCTCG
>JBQCHO010000061.1:0-17841 GCA_051954635.1 Sphingomonas sp.
CCGATCTCGAGCAGCTTCTTGGTATTGTCCCAATCGCCACGCGCCTGCGCGGCCTTCAGCCCCCAGGGCTGGAAGCCGTAGACATTGGTGAAGATGCGATCCTTGTCAGCGAGCACGGAGGCCTCCATCGGAGGCCGGAGCCCCCGCGCACGCGGGGGTCTCGTGCGGCAAGCGCACGCCCAGCGACGAAGAGATGCCAGCTTTCGCTGGCATGACGATACGGGTCACGGCCTTTTCCCCATCGCATTCTGGACGAAATAGAAGATCACCAGCACCGCGCCGACGACGATCGCGAGCCCGATCAGCGCGAACGCGACGCGCAGCACCAGGCCCAGGATCACCAGCGCGCCGATGATGGCGAAGACGGCAATGATCGGATTGACGGTACCGCGCATCACCATTGCCCTCGGTAATCGTGATTCTCGGTGACCATTTCCTTGAGCGTGGTCGGGCCACCCTCGGGACAGCTCGCGCGGCGACCGATCTGCGAGCCGACCTGCGGCTGCTCGCCCTTGGCCAACGCCTCGAGCACCGCGATCGTGCGGTCGTAATCCAGGTCCTCGTAATTGTCGTCGTTGATCTGGACCATTGGCGCATTGGTGCAGACGCCCAGGCACTCGACTTCGCTCAGCGTGAACAGGCCGTCGGTGGTGGTGTGCCCCTTGGACAGGCCCTTCGCCTTGCACGCCTTGAGCACGTCGTCCGATCCGGCGAGCATGCACGGCGTCGTGCCGCAGACCTGGACGTGATAGCGGCCGACCGGCGCCATGTTGAACATCGTGTAGAAGGTCGCGACCTCGTACACGCGCATGTACGGCACGCCGATCTGCTTGGCGACGAACTCGATCACCGGGACCGGCAGCCAGCCCTGGGTCTGCGTCTCGGTACCGACCTGCCGCTGGGCGAGGTCGAGCAGCGGCAACGACGCCGACTGAGCGCGGCCCGGCGGATAGCGGCCGATAATTTCCTTCGCCTTGGCGGCGTTCTCCGCGGTCCAGGCGAAATCGCCCCAGCGCGCGCGGGTCTCTGCCTCGTCGGGGATTTGGGGTGCTTCAGCCATTCTTACCAAGCCTCGCCATCTCGGGCGGAATAACGTTTATGATTTTCACGATTTTGCCGTTTCCGACGAAATAGCGCTCGGTCAAATGCTTCGTCGCGCCGCCGAACATCGAAACTCTTGTAAAATCACAAGACACCTCGATGTCGTCGACTGGACTGCATGACACAGAGGAAATCTGACCCACCTGAATGGCCGCAACGGCCAAATAAATGCCGTATGCCCCGGCTAGTGACGCGTTCCCCTCCGGATGATTTTGATTTTGCCAAACAATCTTCTCGGCCATGAGTTTTTGAGCCTGAGGATAATCGCCCTTTTTGACCAACTTAACGAAGCTGTTGACCACCTTAAGGCTGGCCGGTTCGGCGTGAGCAGGAACCGCCAGCATCGAAATGGCGGCTGCAAAGATCCCCGACGCGCCTCTCACCGGTCGCACTCCCCGAACACGATGTCGAGCGCGCCTAGGATCGCGGTGGTGTCGGCCAGCATGTGGCCCTTCGACATGAAGTCCATCGCCTGCAGATGGCTGAACGCGGTCGGCCGGATCTTGCAGCGATAGGGTTTGTTCGACCCGTCCGACACCATGTAGATGCCGAACTCCCCCTTGGGGCTCTCGGTCGCGACATACACTTCGCCGGCGGGGACGTGATAGCCCTCGGTGAACAGCTTGAAGTGATGGATCAGCGCTTCCATCGATTGCTTCATCTCGCCGCGCTTGGGCGGCACCACCTTGCGGTCGAGGCTGGCGATCGGGCCCTCGGGCATTTCCGCCAGGCACTGCTTGATGATCCGCGCCGACTGGCGGACCTCCTCGACGCGGACCATGAAGCGATCGTAGCAATCGCCCTTGGTGCCGACCGGAATCTCGAAATCCATGCGATCATAGACGTCATAAGGCTGCGATTTGCGCAAATCCCAGGGAATACCCGCGCCACGGATCATCGGGCCCGAAAAGCCCCAGCGGATCGCGTCCTCGCGGCTGACGATCGCGATGTCGACGTTGCGCTGCTTGAAGATGCGGTTGTCGACGACGAGGCTCATCGCGTCCTCGAACAGGCGCGGCAGCCGCGTGTCGAGCCAGTCGCCGATATCGGCGAGCAGCTTCAACGGCGCATCCTGATGCACCCCGCCGACGCGGAAATAGTTCGAGTGCATGCGGGCACCCGACACGCGCTCGAAGAAGTTGAGGCAGTCCTCGCGGATTTCGAACAGCCACAGGTTCGGCGTCATCGCGCCGACGTCCATGACGTGGCTGCCGAGGTTGAGCATGTGGTTCGAGATGCGCGTCAGCTCGGCGAACAGCACGCGCAGATACTGCGCCCGCAGCGGCACTTCGAGATCGAGCAGCTTCTCGACCGCGAGCACGAAGCTGTGCTCCATGCAGAGCGGCGAGCAGTAATCGAGGCGATCCATGTACGGGAGCGCCTGCGCGTACGTCTTGTATTCGATCAGCTTCTCGGTGCCGCGGTGGAGCAACCCGATATGCGGATCGATCCGGTCGATGATCTCGCCGTCGAGCTCCATGACGAGGCGCAACACGCCGTGCGCGGCCGGGTGCTGCGGGCCGAAATTGATCGTGTAGTTCTGGATCGCGACGTCACCGGTGGTCGGATCGATCGCGTCCTCGTCGCCGAGCAGTTGCTCGAGATACGGATCGTCGGTCGTGCCGATCGGCGGCGCGGTGTCCTTGGTGAACGTCTCGTCGGTCATTTCTTCGGCTCCTTGGCCGGAGCAGACTTCTTGGCCCTGGGCGCAGCGACCGTCTTCGGCGCCGCCTTCTTCGCGGCGCTCGGCTTCTTCGGCGTCTTCGGCTTGGTCGCCTTGCCCTCGCCGGTGTCGGCGGGCGTGTCAGTCGATTTCGGCGTCGGCGCGGGCTCGGCCTTTTTCGACTGTTCGGCGTCGGCCTTCTTGATCTCGTCGGCCTTGAGCGGGCTCGGCGCGCCCTTGGCTTCTGGGAGCGCGGCCTTCTCGTCACCCGGCAGGATGTATTCGGCACCTTCCCACGGGCTCATGAAATCGAACGTGCGGAAATCCTGCGCCAACTGCACCGGCTCATAGACGACGCGCTTGGCCTCTTCCGAATAACGCAGTTCGACATAGCCGGAGAGCGGGAAGTCCTTGCGCTGCGGATGGCCGCGGAAGCCGTAGTCGGTCAGGATGCGGCGCAGATCGGGATTGCCCTCGAACAACACGCCGTACATGTCGTACACTTCGCGCTCGAGCCAGCCCGCGACCGGCCACACGCCCGTCACCGACGGCACCGGTTTTTCCTCGTCGGTGGTCACGCGAACCTGGATGCGATGATTGCGCGTCAGGCTGAGCAGGCAATAGACGCACTCGAACCGCTCCTCGCGGTCGGGATAGTCGACCCCGGCGATCTCCATCAGCTGCTGATATTCGAGGCCGGGCGTGTCACGCAGCGCAATCATCGCGGGGATCAATTGCGCACGATCGACATACAGCGCGACCTCGCCGACGCGATCCTGCGAACGCACCAGCATCGCACCCAGCGCTTTGGTCGCGGCTTGAATCGTCTCGCCGTTCAAATCGGCGGCGTAAGCAGGAGCAGGCGCCCTCATCGCTCGATCGTCCCGACGCGGCGGATCTTCCGCTGCAACTGCATGATGCCGTAGAGCAGCGCCTCGGCGGTCGGCGGGCAGCCGGGCACGTAGATGTCGATCGGCACGATTCGATCGCAGCCGCGCACCACCGAATAGCTGTAATGGTAATAGCCGCCGCCATTTGCGCAGCTACCCATCGAGATGACGTATTTCGGATTCGACATCTGATCGTACACGCGACGCAGCGCCGGGGCCATCTTGTTGCACAGCGTGCCCGCAACGATCATCACGTCCGACTGGCGCGGAGACGCGCGCGGCGCCGCGCCCAAGCGTTCGAGATCATAGCGCGGCAAGTTGACGTGGATCATCTCGACCGCGCAGCAGGCGAGCCCGAAGGTCATCCACCACAGGCTGCCGGTGCGCGCCCACTTGAACAGCTCCTCGGTAGAGGTGACCAGGAAGCCCTTATCGGTGAGCTCACCGTTGAGATCGTTGAAGAATGCCTGATCGGGCGGGACGATCGCCCCGCCCGTTGTCGAGCGTTGCAGCTCGACTGGGCCGGAGTGCGGTTTCATTCCCAATCCAACGCTCCCTTCTTCCACGCATAGACAAGGCCGAGCGCCAGTTCGGCGATGAACACCATCATCGCGAACCACGCGGTCCAGCCGAGGTGAAACACCGATACCGCCCACGGATAGATGAACGCGGCTTCCAGATCGAACACGATGAACAGGATCGCGACGAGGTAGAAGCGCACGTCGAACTGGCTGCGCGGATCCTCGAACGCCGGGAAACCGCACTCATACTCGGCGAGCTTGTCGGGATTCGGCTGGTGCGCGCCGGTCGCCCGCGCGGCCAGCATCGGCAGCACCACGAAGGCGGTCGACAGCAACAGAGCGACGCCGAGAAACAGAAGAATCGGCAAGAACTGGATCAGTTCCGACAAGGGCTTTCTCGCAGTTGCGAATGGGATTGGCCGGGCTTCTAGGACGATGGCCCGAGAGGGGCAAGGCCGGAACCGGTGAGAATGAATCGCAATTAGCGAGAGACGCTTTAGGCCGCCGCCGCGCCCCTATCGCTCCACGGTGCCGCGACCTCGTACCGATTTCGACCACCCTGCTTTGCGGCGTACAGCGCAGCATCCGCCGCGATGATCAAATCCTGCAGCCCGCCGCCTTCGCCGGGCACGGCGACCGAGACGCCCAGGCTCACCGTCACGCGCTCGGGCAGGCCGAGCGCGGGATCGCCGGTGCCGACCGCGATGCGCGTGCGTATTCCCTCGGCGGCCGATGCTGCGGCATGCACGTCGACATCGGGCAGGATCAGCATGAATTCCTCGCCGCCGTGGCGGCACGCCATGTCGATCGCGCCCCGCGCGGTCCCCTGCAACAGGTTGGCGACAGCGACGAGGCAACGATCGCCAGCGGCATGGCCATGCGTATCGTTGTAGCGCTTGAAATGGTCGACATCGATCGCGACCACTGCGAGCGTCGAGCCGATCCGCACCGCCCGCTCCCATTCCGCCGCAAGCCGCATGTCGCGCGACCGCCGATTGGCAAGCCCGGTGAGTGGATCTGTCCGGCTGACCTGTTCGAGCGTACGGCAAGCGTCTTCCAGCTCGCGGCTGCGCTCGGCGAGCGAATCGATCAGCGCCTGGTTGGTCTCGGCAAGCCGGTGCGCGCGCAGCACCGCGCGCGACAGCCGCTTGCTGGTGACGAGCAGCGCGATTGTCATCATCGCCGCGCCGAACGCGAGCACCAGTCCGCCGTCGCGATGCGACATGCCGAAGCCGACAGCACAGCCGAGCGTTACCGGCGCGGCGAAGGCGGCATAGATCGGCCAATACGCTATATTGACGATGCTGAGGGTCAGCCCGCTCAGCGCGACGCAGATCGTGAACATCGATTGAGTCGAACTGCCGACCGCGAGCATCCACGCCAGCGCGCCGCACCACATCAGCCCCGACGCCGCGGCGAAGGCGGTGATCAACTGCGCCCATTTCATCGCCGAAACATCGCGCCATTGTTCGGATCGATAAGCGGTCGCCACCACGATCCGCGCGCCAACGATCACCGTACAACCGGCGAGCCAGATGGCCAGCGCCACCGCCGTCGCGGGCATCCAGTAGAGCCACGCGATCAGCGAGCAGCCGAGCAGATCCATCGCGCTCATCGGCCCCGCCAGCGGGTACACCGCGTCGAGCCGCGTTCGCAGCAGCGTGTCGGGCGTGTCGTTCGCCATGCGCCCGGCATAGCGCGGCAGGGTTAAATCACGGTTATCTCGCCGCGTGGACGGGCGCCGTCATCTCAGACGACGCCCGCGCCCGCTCAGCCGCCTTTTTCGAGCTCGTCCGCCAGCGCCGACGCGCCATACACCTTGCGCAGCGCTTCGTTCACCGCCGCCGCCGACACCGCGACCGCGCGATTGAGCTTGGGATCGTACCCGTAATCCCCGCCCAGGCTGTGGATGTTGCCATCGAAGATCGCGCCGATCACCTCGCCTTTGGCATTGATCAGCGGCGAGCCCGAATTGCCGCCGATGATATCGTTCGAGGTCGAAATGTCGAACACGGTGTTCGGGTTGAGCTTGTTCTTCGCGTCGATCCAGCGCTGGTCGAGATCGAACGGCGCGTTGCCCGTCGCGCGTTCGTACAGCCCCTTGAACTGGGTGAACGGCGGCACCGTCTCGCCATTGTATGTCCAGCCCTCGATCTTGCCGTAGGACAGCCGCAGCGTGAACGTCGCGTCGGGGTAGATGCTGTCGCCATATACCGCGAAGCGCGCCTTGGCGATCTTCTCGGCGGCCTCGGTGGTCGGCCCCGTCACCTTGTCGTTCCACGCGGTGCGCAGCTTGCGCGCCTCGGGATCGATCCGCAGCACATATTGGATCATCGGATCGTCGGACGCCTTGATCGCCGCCATCCCGCCGTCCCACAGCGCCTTGCGAACAGCCGGATCGCCGAGCTTCGACTGCGCGAGCTTGGCCGACAATTCTTCGGGGCTGTCATTCCCGAGCAGCAGCTTGGTGTAAGGCGAATCCGCGGTCAGATATTCGCGCGATTTCGACAGCCAGAACTCGATCAATTGCTGCTCTAGACTGGCATAGACCGGCTTCTCGTCGAGCAGTTCCTTCTCGACCAGCGGCAGCTGCGAGTCGGCATAGCCCGGCAGGCGATCGGCCGACGGCTTGGTCCGCTCCTCGGCGCCGCGGACCAGCGTCTTGGCATATTCGAACAGGTCCGACGCCGGCGGCCCACCCTCGACGAAGCTGTGCGGCAGCGCCATCGCCGCGACCTGCAGCTGCGCCTGGTCGATCGTCGCCCAGGGATCGCCGAAATCGGCCGGCAGCTTGTCCTTCACCCCGGCGACCTTCCGCCGCAGGTCGTTGCGGTCGGCCGCGAGCGTCGCCGCGAACGCCGGATCGTCTAGCGCTTTCAGCCGGCCCCAATAGACCTTGTAGCTGTTCTCCAGTCCGAACAGCAGCTCCTGCGCGATCCGCTTGTTCTCCGCCGATTCCTCGCCGAAGCGGATCAGCCGCCCGCGCAGTTCGGAGAGTTCGGTGATCGTCTGCGGGAGCTGCAACGTACGCTGGGTGTCGAGCTGCGACATCGTGAGCTGGCGATCGGTGCCGCCCGGGTTGCCCGCGACGAACACCGCCTCTCCCGCGGTCGGCGCCGCATCGTTCCACTTCAAGTGATTGGGCGTCGAGACCGGCTTGCCGTTCTCGTACAGCCGAACGAACGCGCTATCGAGGTCGTAGCGCGGGAAGTTGAAATTGTCCGGATCGCCGCCGAAGAACGCGGTCTGCACGCCGGGCGAGAACACCAACCGCACGTCAGAATATTTGCGGTAAGTGTACAGCTTGTACTGCCCGCCATGATAGAGATCGACCACCTGGCAGCGCGTCGTCGCGGTGTCGGGGCAGCCCTGTTGCTCGATCTGCGAGGTGACGGCGTTGCGTGCCTTGACCAGAGCCTCGCCGGTCAGCCCCTTGCCCGCCGCGGTCACCCGGTCGGTCACATCGCCGATCTTGGTCAGCACTTCGGCCTGCATGCCGGCGCATTTGCGCTCTTCGCTCGCCGCGGTGGCGGTGTAGCCGTGGGTAAAATAGTCGTGGCCGGTCGAAGACAGATCCTGCGCGCAGCCCGCAACGCAGTGGTTGTTGGTCAGGATCAGCGCCTTACCGCTGACGATCGATGCCGAGCATCCGGTCGACAGCCGCACCGCGTTGCTCATCACGCGATCGAGCCATTGCTGGTCGATATGCGTGCCGAGCTCGGCATTGACCTTCGCCATCGGGAAATTGTCGAACGTCCACATGCCTTCGCTCGCGCCAACCGGCGCCGACAGCGCCACCATCGACACCGCGCCCGCGAGCGCCACGACTTTTCCGGTGATCATCGCTCTTCTCCCCAAAATATGCCGGTCGTTTAGCAATCGCCGGCATGTGTGACAATGTATCATCAACCCGAAAAGCTATTGTTGCTCCGATCATTGTCGGGAATGCGATGGTCGGGATCCAGCACCGCGCTCACCACCTTCGACGTGCCGCCGACCGGCACCGCGGTAGACGCCTGCCTGATCCACGTCTCGGCGGGCAGCCGAACGTCCTTGGTCGATCCGTCGGCGAACGCGATCCTGAGGGTCGCGGGCATCACCAATTTGTCCTTCGACGCGACCGTCACCAGCGCGCCCTGCGCGGGATCGTCATGGACATAGGAAACACCGGTCACCGCCAGATCGAGCTGCCAGTTGTTGAAATACCAGCCACGCCACCAATAGCTTAGGTCCTCGCCGGCATCGCTTTCCATCGCGCGGAAGAAATCGGCCGGCTTGGGATGCTTGAACGCCCACGCCGCGATGTACCGGCGGAAGGCATGGTCGAACCGTTCCGGCCCCAGGATCTCGTCGCGAAGCAGGTGCAACCCCAGCGCCGATTTGAAATAGGTCATCGGGTGGCGGTACTTCTCGATGATCGTATCGGCCCGGCTCATGATCGGCGGCGCATCGGGATCGGCAAGCAGCGGCAGGATGTCGTCAACCGGGTTGCCGCCCTGCGGCGCATATTCGCTGTCCCGCTTCGGGCCGTATTCGCCGTGATTGAAATCGTCCGATTCGAACGTGTCGATGAAGGTGTTGAAGCCTTCGTCCATCCATGCGTCGCGGCGCTCGTTCGATCCGACGATCATCGGGAACCAGCCGTGCCCGATCTCGTGTGCGCTGATCCAGAATAGCTCGTTGCCGGCGTCGTTGATGCCGTCGAACACGATGCCGGGATATTCCATCCCCGTCGCCGGGCCGGCGATGTTGATCGCGGCGGGCCAGGGATAGGGATACCAGCGCTTCGAGAAGTTCTCGACCGCATCCTTCATATATTCGGTCGATCGGCCCCAGCGGGCGTTGCCCTGGCTTTCGGCCGGATAGAAACTCTCGGCGAGCGAGGTCTTGCCGCCCGGCAGGTTGATCCGCGCGGCATCCCAGGCGAACACGCTCGACGCGCTGAAAGCGACATCGCGGGTGTCGTGCATCCGGTAATGCCAGGTCAGCGTGCCGCCCTGCTTGGGCCGGCTCGCCGGATCGCCGATCTCGCCGGGGGCACGGATCGCGACCGTCTTGTCGCTCGCCTTCGCCTGGTTGAAGCGATCGAGTTCCTTCTTCGTCAGCACTTCGTCGGGATTCACCAGCTCGCCCGATCCGGCGACGAGCATGTCCGACGGCACCGTCACGAAGTAATCGAAATCGCCATATTCGAGGTAGAATTCCTGCGCGAGGTACGGAAGCGTGTCCCAGCCGCGGATATCGTCATAGACCGCCATGCGCGGATACCATTGCGCGAGATCGAAAATTTCGCCGTCGCGCGATTTGCCCCAAGCCATGCGTCCGCCGAACTCGCCGGGGATCGTGAAGTGATAGCGAATGGTGACGACCGCCTTCTCGCCATGCTTGAGCGCGGTCGGCAATTGCAATTGCGCGCGCGTATCGCTGATCAGCGGCGTCACCGCGACCGACTTGCCGCCCGCGACCGCCACCTCGACCGCATCGAAATGCATGCCGTCGGTCTGCCCGCGGATCGGTCCGCCGAACGACATGTAGCCGCGCGAGTCCGGTTTGTAGAGATTCTGCTCGATCTGCAGCCACAGCACGTCGAGCGTATCCGGGCTATTATTGGTGTAAGTAATCTGCATCGTCGCGGTCAGCGACTTCGCCGCCGGATCGAGGCTCGCATGGATCTGATAATCGGCCTTGTTCTGCCAATATTGCGGCCCCGGCATCCCGTTCGACGAGCGATAGACGTTGACCGCCTGCCCGAGATCGAGCGGCGCGAAGGTCTCGAGCGGATCGTAGCCGGCATTCGGCGAACTCGCGCCCGTCAGCACCACCAACGCCGCCGCCGTCGCGGCGCCCTTCAGCCAAGCAGTCGTCCGCATGCGCCCGTGCCTCCTCATCGAGTCTTTAACCGGGCGCATAAGCCCACAGCACACACCGCCTGTCGAGGCCGGCGCAACAAAATTTCTCGCAAGACGGGCGATCAATCGCTAGGAATCCGTACCGTCATGACCGCACACACCCCTACCCGTTCCTGCCGCGACTGGCTCGACTGGGCGATCGGCGAGATTGAAGCCGACCGCCAGCGCTCCGCCGACACCCATCTCGTCAAGCTCGCGGCCAGCCCGCACGCCGGCATCGATCTTTATCTCAAGGACGAATCGAGCCATCCGTCGGGCTCGCTCAAGCACCGCCTCGCGCGCTCGCTGTTCCTCTATGCGCTGTGCAACGGCTGGATCGGCCCCGAGAGCGCGGTGATCGAGGCCTCGTCGGGGTCCGCTGCAATCTCGGAGGCGTATTTCGCCCGCCTGCTCGGCCTCAAGTTCGTCGCGGTCGTGCCCGCGACCACCGCGCCCGCCAAACTCGCCGAAATCGAACGCCTGGGCGGCACCTGCCACCCCGTCCCCGCAGGCGAAATCTACGCCGCCGCGCAAGCACTCGCCGACGAAACCGGCGGGCATTACATGGACCAGTTCACCTTCGCCGAGCGCGCGACCGATTGGCGCGGCAACAACAACATCGCCGAATCGATCTTCGAGCAGATGGCAAGCGAGCGCCACCCGATCCCGACCTGGATCGTCGTCGGCGCGGGCACCGGCGGCACTTCGGCGACGATCGGCCGCTTCATTCGCTACCAACGCACCTGCTGCAAGCGCACACGCCTCGCGGTAGTCGATCCCGAAGGCTCGGTGTTCACCGAACATTGGCATACCGGGCGGAACGATCTCTCCGGATCAGGCAGCCGCATCGAAGGTATCGGCCGCCCCCGCGTCGAGCCGAGCTTCCAGCGCCATGTCATCGACCGGATGTTGCCCGTCGCCGACAGCGACAGCCTCGCGGCGGCGCGCGCCGTTTCCGCCGAACTCGGCAAGCGCGTCGGCCCGTCGACGGGGACGAACATGGTCGGCGTCCATCTGCTTGCCGAAGAAATGGCCAAGCGTGGCGAGGAAGGCAGCATCGTCAGCCTGATCTGCGACGCCGGCGAACGCTATATGGACACGCTCTACGACGACGACTGGTTTGCGACGCACTGCCCCTAATTCGTCATGCCGGACTTGTTCCGGCATCCAACGTGCCGCAAACCAAGCAGTCGTTGCGTGCGCGGCCCGTTGGACCCCGGAACAAGTCCGGGGTGACGATGATTGGCTTTTGGCCGCGCCGGCCGGTCAGAAAATGGGGTGCGAATGTCGACAATCGCTGAACCCGCGCCTTCTCGCATCTCCCCCTTCCGCCCGTTCCGCCATCGCATTTTCCGCTGGGTATGGCTGACCAGCACGATCTCCAACTTCGGCGGCCTGATCGAGGGCGTCGGCGCCGCGTGGATGATGGTGATGCTTGCCGCGCCCGCGTCGATGGTCGCGCTGGTCCAGGCCTCGCGCACCCTGCCGGTCATGCTGCTGTCGCTCGCGGCCGGCGCGATCGCCGACCAATATGATCGCCGCAAGGTGTTGATCGGCGCGCAATGCTTCCTGTTCCTCGTCTCGGCGGGGCTGATGCTGTCGACCTTTTTCGGTGCGATCACGCCGTGGCTGCTGCTCACCTTCACCTTCCTGATCGGCTGCGGCAACGCGTTCAACCGTCCCGCCTGGCAATCGCCGGTCGGCGTGATGGTCCCGCGCGAGGACCTCGCCGGCGCGGTCGCGCTCAATTCGATGGGGTTCAACCTCGCGCGCAGCGTCGGCCCCGCGGTCGGCGGGATCATCGTCGCCGCGGCGGGCGCCGCCGCGGCCTTTGCATTCAACGTGCTTTCCTATCTCGGCTTGTTCGGGGTGCTGCTCAAATGGCGTCCCGATCTGCCCAAGCAGACGCTGCCCAGAGAGCGCCTGCACCATGCGATGGGCGCCGGGCTGCGCTATGTCGCGATGTCGCCGCACATCCTGGTCGTGCTCGTGCGCAGTTCGCTGTTCGGGCTCGGCTCGATCGTCGTCCAGGCGCTGCTCCCGCTCGTCGCGCGCGATCTCGTCGGCGGTGGGTCGCTCACCTATGGCGTGTTGCTCGGCGCGTTCGGGATCGGCGCAGTCGGCGGTGCGCTGATCGGCAGCGTCGCGCGGCGGCGCTATTCGACCGAGACAATCGTCCGCCTCGCCAGCGTCGTCTTCGCGGCAGCGACCGCGGTGGTGGGCCTCAGCCCCTTCCTCCCCCTCACCCTCCTTGCCCTCGCGCTGACGGGGGCAAGCTGGATCGTCGCGCTGTCGAGCTTCAACGTCGTCGTCCAGATGGCGTCGCCACGCTGGGTCGCGGGCCGAGCGCTCGCGCTCTATCAGATGGCGACCTTCGGCGGCATGTCGCTCGGCAGTTGGCTGTGGGGGGTGGTCGCCGAAGACCACGGCGTCGGCCGCGCGCTGATCCTGGCCGCGATCGTCCAGGCCGCGGCGATCATCGTCGCCCTGCCCTTCCGTCTTGCCGACCTCGAAGAGCTCGACCTCTCGCCGTTGCGCGAGTTCAGCGAGCCCGACACCGCCGTTCCCGTCGATGCGCGCAGCGGCCCTGTCGTCATCACCATCGAATACCGCATCGACGAAGCCGACGAAGTGGCATTCCTGACCGTCATGGGTGAGCGCCGCCGAATCCGCCGCCGCGACGGCGCGCGCCACTGGCATTTGCTGCGCGACCTCGCCGATCCGAGCCGGTGGCTGGAACGCTACCACGTCCCGACCTGGCTCGATTACGTCCGCCACAACCAGCGCCGCACGCGGGCCGATGCCAGCGTCAGCGAGCAACTCCGCGCGCTCCACCGCGGTGAGACAGCACCCATCGTCACCCGCTTCCTCGAACGCGACATCGGCGCATCGCTGGGCGAGCGGCTGGGCGGGATTTTGCCCGGATTCCGGCAGGTTCACTGGTAACGAGCCGTTACAAAATATTACATCTTTGCGCCATCCTGACAAAGGCTTGGGACAGCTTCCTCCTACTTTGCTCATGACGCCAAACAAGGCGCCTGAACTGGAGTGAAGAACATGAAAAAGATCATCCTTGGCGCCGCCGCAGCGACCCTGATCGCCAGCCCGATCCTCGCCGCCGCGCCGGCTAATGCCGCCCAGTGGAACGGACATGCGACCTCGCAACATAACCGCGGGGACCGCCACGATAGCGGCCGCAATTACGGACGCCATACGACGACCTATCGGACGTCCTATCGCGCGCCGACCCGGGCGACGTACCAGCAAACTTATCGCCCGAACTATCGCAGCTGGAACCGTGGCGACCGCTTCGACAGCCGCTACGCCAGCAACTACCGCGTCGTGAGCAACTATCGCGACTACGGCCTGCAGGCGCCGCCTTACGGCTATCAGTGGGAACAGTCCGGCAATGACGCCGTCCTTGTTGCCCTCGCCGGCGGCCTGATCGGTGCCGTGATCGGCGGCGCGCTGAACTAAGCCCGGAATTCCCCGCGAGACTTGCGTTTCGCGGGGAAACCGCTAAGGAAGCGCCGACCGGGGTGGGAAGCATCTGCTTTCCGCCTCGGTTTGCATTTGAGACGATAGCCGGAGGGGCGTCGCACGGGGCGGCGTCAGCGATCGGCCAAGACGAAGGAAACAGCATGGCTCTTTACGAGCACGTGTTCCTTGCGCGCCAGGATCTGGCACAGGCGCAAGTCGACGCGCTGGCGGAAACCGCCACCAAGATCATCGAGGACTTGTCCGGCAAGGTCGTCAAGACCGAGACCTGGGGCTTGCGCAGCCTCGCCTACAAGATCGCCAAGAACCGCAAGGCGCATTACGTGATGCTCGAGATCGATGGCCCCGGCCCGATCGTTGCCGAGCTCGAGCGCCAGGAAGCGATCAACGAGGACATCATCCGCTACATGACCGTCCGCGTCGACGCGCTCGAAGACGGCCCGACCGTGATGATGCGCAAGGGCGACCGTGACGGCCGCCGCGGCGGTGGCCGCGATCGTGACGACCGTGGTGATCGTGGCCCGCGCCGCGACCGCGACAATTAAGGAGGCCTGATCCAATGGCACGCCCATTCTTCCGCCGCCGCAAGAGCTGCCCCTTCTCCGCGAAGGACGCGCCGCGGATCGATTACAAGGACGTCCGTCTGCTTCAGGGCTTCGTGTCCGAGCGCGGCAAGATCGTCCCCTCGCGCATCACCTCGGTGAGCGCGAAGAAGCAGCGCGAGCTCGCCCAGGCGATCAAGCGCGCCCGTCACCTGGGCTTGCTGCCCTACATCGTTAAGTAAGGAGCACTGACATGGATGTGATCCTGCTCGAACGCGTCGAGAAGCTCGGCTCCATCGGCGACGTGGTGAAGGTGAAGGACGGCTTTGCCCGTAACTTCCTTCTCCCCAACAAGAAGGCGCTGCGCGCCAACGAGGCCAACCGCAAGGTCTTCGAAGCCAATCGTGAGCGTCTCGAGGCCGAAAACGCCTCGCGCCGCACCGATGCCGAGAAGGAGGCCAAGGGCCTCGAAGGCACCTCGCTGACGCTGATTCGCCAGTCGTCGAACACCGGCCAGCTCTACGGCTCGGTCGCGGTCCGCGACATTGTCGAGGCCTTGGAGGCCGACGGCCACAAGATCGCCAAGAGCCAGGTCGTGCTCGACAAGCCGATCAAGGCGATCGGCGTGCATGAAGTGAAGGTCGCGTTGCACCCCGAGGTCGCGGTGACGATCAAGGTCAACGTCGCGCGTTCGCCCGAAGAGGCCGAGATGCAGGCCGAGGGCGTCGACGTCATGGCGCAGATGTTCGAGGAAGGCCGTGACACCGCCGGCTTCACCGAAGACTATAATGTCAACGAGGATGCGGCCGCCGTGCTCGGCGAAGACCATGTCCGCGAAGACAATGCCGAAGCCGCGGTCGAGGACACCGAATCAGCCGAAGGCTGATCACGTCTTTGCAGCGCAAACAAAATGGGCCGTCCGGGACATTCCCGGGCGGCCCATTTTGTCATGGCTGGAACATCAAGGACAGGTGACGCAAGCGCCGACCACCACCGCAAGGGGAATCAGCGCGAGCAGCAGCGCCAGGAAATGCTTCAGGTGAAAGCTTTGGTTGTCCATCTCGCGGTCAAAATGTTTGGCACGAGAATTGGTTTCCATTCTGGCGTCAGGATTCTTTTTTTCTCTCGGCGGAACAATAATGGCCATAACTCTCGCGTAACGACGCTGAGGAACGTTACGAATTAGGGCAGATTTTGGGCATTCTTCGTAATGCCCCGTAATAAAGAATTTTACACGAGCCTGCCTAGCCCGCTCGACGGGGCGTCGACGCCCGATAGGAAGACTTTCTTTAGACGGCCGCCGTATCACGATGCCGCTTCACAATGAGTTTCCTCCGGCTGATGACGATCGACGGTCCCACTCTGTTGCTGATGACCCTCGGCATCGCCGCGATCACAGCCGCATTCCTCGTCCTCGAATGGCGTACGCTGCGCGAGCCAGCCTTGCCTTACTGGGCAGGCGGGTTCGGCGCGGTCACGATCGGCTGCGGCATGTCGACGTTGCGCGAGGCCGATCATTTCTTGCTCGGCATCTGGGCGGCAGACGCCTTCCTGATCGTCGCGCACCTCTTGTTCTTGTTCGGGCTCGGCCGCTTTGTCGGCCGGCGGCCCTCACCGGCCTGGGCAGCGCTGATGCTGCCGTGGCTCGGGCTGGCGATAGCGCCGCTGTCGAGCGTATCGGTCGCCTGGCTCGGCATCCTCAACGCCGCCCTGGTCGCGATCGCCGCGTTGCGCACCGGCATATTGGGCATCACCTGCCGCCGCGATGGCGTCGGTCGGCTCGGCGCCTTGTTCGTCGCGCATGGCGCTTTCTATTGCTTCAAGACCGTCCTGGCATTCGAGCCAGGCGCCTTTGCCGGCATCACCCGATTCGGCGGTATCGTCATCCAGGCATCGCTGTTCGAAGGCATTCTCGTCGAGGTCACCCTGGTTCTGTTGATGGTCGAGGCGGTGCGCCGCCGTCGCGAACGAGCCATTGCGGCGCTTGCCGAGCGCGATCCGCTGACCCGCGCTTATAATCGCCGCGCATTCGATTTTCGCGCCCGCGAAATACTCGCCGAGACCCCGCCCGGCCGCCGCCTCGGCGCGCTGATGCTGCTTGATATCGACCATTTCAAGCCGGTCAATGACACCTTCGGCCACGCCATCGGCGACGACACTTTGATCGCGCTCACCGACATCCTCGATGCGATCCTGCCGCGCAACGCTCTGATCGCACGCTACGGCGGCGACGAGTTCGTCGTGCTGCTGCCCGATGCCGCACCCGCGCTGGTCACCGCGCTCGGCGATGCGATCTGCGGCGAGTTCGCGCGGCTCAACCGCTATTTCCGCGATGTGCCGATCACCGCCACAGTCAGCATCGGGGCCGCGATGCTCGCTGACGCCGGGCGCGATCTGCCCTGCCTGATGGCCGCTGCCGATGCCGCCGCCTACGAAGCCAAGCGCCGCGGCGGCGACCAGATTTGCCTCCACGGGATCGTCGAGCTGCAGCAAGCATTCGCCGTCAGCCCCGCCGCCTGATCAGCGCCGCCCGAACAGCTTCTCGATATCGCCGTGCGCCAGCTTAACCCAGGTCGGGCGGCCATGATTGCACTGGCCCGAATGCGGCGTCGCCTCCATCTCGCGGAGCAGCGCGTTCATCTCGGCGACCGACAGGATGCGGCCGGCGCGCACCGAGCCGTGGCACGCCATCGTCGCCGCGACGTGGTCGATCCGTTCCTTGAGGCTCAGCGCCTCTTCATAGGCGGCAAGCTCGTCGGCGAGATCGGTGATCAGCCCCGAAACGTCGCTCTGCCCGAGCGGCCCCGGCACGCTCCGCACCAGCATCGCCTTGGGCCCGAACCGCTCGAGCTCGAGCCCGAGCTCGCCCAATTCACCCGCCCGCGCTTCGAGCCGATCGCACGCCGGTTCGTCGAGCTCGATCACTTCGGGCAGCAACAGCGCCTGGCTCGGCACCCCTTTCCCCGCCAGCCCGGCGCGCATCCGTTCGAGCACGAGGCGCTCATGCGCGGCATGCTGGTCGACGATCACCAGCCCATCCTCGGCCTCGGCGACGATATAGGTCTTCGCGACCTGCCCCCGCGCGACGCCGAGCGGGAAACTCGCCGTTTCGGGCGGTGGCGCATAAGCCGGCTCGGCGCGTGCCTGCGGCGGCGGAGAGAAGAAGGCCGGCCGCCGATCCCCCACACCCGTCACCCCCGTGAAAGCCGGGGTCCCGCTCTCTTGATCGAAAAGCGCCGAGCCTTGGCCCGCGGGTTCCGTCTGCCACATCCCCAGCGCCGCCTCGCTCGGCCGCTGCACGCTGCGGAAGCCCTCGGCATCGAGCGCCCTCCGCAACCCGCTGACGATCAACCCGCGCACCAGCGCCGGGTCGCGGAAGCGCACCTCGGTCTTGGCCGGGTGAACGTTGACGTCTACGGCCTCGACCGGCACCTCCAAAAACAGCGCCACCACCGCGTGCCGATCGCGCGCCAGCAACTCCGCATAAGCCCCGCGCACCGCGCCGACCAGCAGCCGATCTTTCACGGGCCGACCGTTGACGAACAGATATTGATGATCCGCCACCCCGCGGTTGAAGGTCGGCAGGCTCGCCACCCCGCCGAGCACCAGCCCCTCGCGCTCAAGGTCGATCGCCACTGAGTTGTCGGCCAGCGCCGCATCGTTCTGCGCCGCCACCCGCTCGGGCCGCGTATCGCCGCCGGCGACCGACAGCACCCGCCGCCCGTCATGCTCGACGGT
>JBQCHO010000062.1:0-3268 GCA_051954635.1 Sphingomonas sp.
TGCGCGCGGTGCCCTCGATCATCCTCGCCATCGCCTTGATGGTGGTCGCGAGCCTGATCATGCTCGCGGGCGCCGACGCCGCGGCCTATGTCGGCGTGCTGATCGGCCTGTTCGTCATGGCCAGCGGGATCACCATCCTGCAGGTCGCCGCCAACCCGCTCGCCGCCGCGCTGGGCACGCCCGAGCGCAGCCATTTCCGCCTTACCTTCAGCCAGGCGTTCAACTCGCTCGGCACCGTGCTCGGCCCGCTCCTCGGCGCGAGCCTGTTGCTGCGCGGCATCGACGTGAAGCCGGGCGAGCAACTCACCGCCGCCGCGCGCACCGCCGCGCTCGGCTCGATCAACACCGCGTTCCTGATCATCGCCGTGCTGCTTGCGGTGCTCGGCGCATTCATCTGGCTGATGCGCCGTCGCATCACCGAGGCGGCGCCGCCGCTCGACGTGGCCCACGGCTTCGGCGAGACGCTGAGCCAGGTGTTCGCCTCGCGCTGGGCGTTGCTCGGCGGCCTCGCTATCTTCCTCTACGTCGGCGCCGAAGTGTCGATCGGCAGCCAAATGGCGCTGTTCCTCAACAGCAAGCCGATCTGGAACATGCCGCTGCAACAGGCCGGCTTCTACGTCAGTCTCTATTGGGGCGGCGCGATGGTCGGTCGCTTCGTCGGCTCGGCGCTGCTAACCCAGGTCAAGGCCTATCGCCTGCTCGCGATCAACACTGCGGTCGCTGCGTTGCTGTGCCTGTTCGTGGTGCTGACGCGCGGCACCGCCACCGGCTGGGCGGCGCTCGCGATCGGGCTGTTCAACTCGATCATGTTCCCGGTGATCTTCACCCTCACCCTCGAACGCTCGACCGCAAGCACCGAGGCGACCTCGGGCTTCCTGTGCACCTCGATCATCGGCGGCGCGCTGGTGCCGCTGCTGGTCGGCAAGGCGGCCGATGTCAGCGACTACGCCACCGCGCTCGTGGTGCCGCTCGTCTGCTACGTCGTCCTGTTCCTGTTCGCGCTCGGCGCGGCACGCGCGCCGGTCCACGCCGCGGGCGTCGACGAGGCCCAGCCGACGCTGCACTAGTCGTCATGCCAGCCCCGGGTCGGGCTTCGCCCGCCCGAGGACAGGCCATGTCTGGCAGCCATGTCTGTTGCGATGGGTCGATCGGGTGGTCGTTGATCGAGACAGACATGGACCCCAGCCTTCGCTGGGGTGACGGTGGACGCCGCTACTCCAGCGCCCGGACGGCTGGCGTATCGAGACATTTGAGCAGCGCCGCGCGATCGATCGCCGCGCCGCTCAGCGGTGGCGCATAAGCCGGCACCTCGATTGACGCGCCGATCGCCACAGCGGCGAACCGCGCCGGATCGAGCCCGGCACATTTCATCGTCGCGTCGAGCAATTTCGGCGGCGTATCATAGGCTTCGTAGCTTAGCCGGAACGTCCCCCAATGCACCGGGATCGCCCGCGCCGCGCCGAGCCGCTCGAAAATCTCGACCGCGTCGACCGGCCCGATATGGCTGCCGATCGCCATCTGCCCCGGCACAAAGCGGAACGCCCCGATCGGCAGCAGCGCGAGCCGGATCGGCCCCAGCGCCCGCGCCTCGTCGACCCATGACAGGTCGCCCGCCCCGGTATCGCCCGAATAGAACAGATTGCCCCCCGGCATCGTCACCGCGAAGCCCGACCACAACGCCCGGTTGCGATCGCTGAACCAGCGGCTCGACCAGTGGTGGCTGCGCGTCACGACGACATCGACGCCGGGCTTGACGCTCACCCGCCCGCCCCAGTCGAGCGCCTTCGAAGGGACTCCTTCACCGCTCAGCAGCGCATCGTTGCCCAGACTTGTGACGATCAGCGGCTTGTCCCGCGCCCACAGGCGCTTGAGTGTCGCCAAGTCCATGTGATCGTAATGATTATGGCTGACCAGCACGACATCGATCTTCGGCAGATCGTCGAACCGCACGCCCGGTTCGGTGACGCGCTGCGGACCCAGCCCGAACGGCCCGGCCTTCTCGCTCCACACCGGATCGGTCAGGATGTTGAGACCCTGCGTCTGGACGAGCACGCTGGCGTGGCCGATCCACGTCACGCGCATATCGTCGCCGTCGACGCGCGCGGGGGGCTTGCCCGGCGTCACCGCGACCTGCGCGGGCCATTCGGGCCGCTTGTCGCGATTGGTGAGGTAGCGCCACAGAAAACCACCGCGGCTACCCCCGGCTGGCGGCGCGACGGTGTCGTCATGACCGGGGTTGAAGAAGCGCTCGCCATCGAAATGATCGCTGATCGGCCCACGATAATAAACCTTGTCGAGGAAGCGCGGAACGATCGTGATCGCCAGGAAAATCGCGACGGCCGCGAACAGCAGGATCGTCAAAGTCCATCGAACGATCGTCATACCATCTCCTCGCGACCAAGCCTTGCACCAACCCCTACGCGAAATCGCGGCCGCGGCACATAGTCCAAACCGGCCGATTTCGGCGCCGATTACGCATCTTTCGCAAGGGGTTTGCGAAGGGTTTGGAAAGGACTGCGCTGCTAGACCATCGGCCATGCCCGTCCACCCCATCGATCGTGCCGATTCGCCGCCCCCGCTGCTCGCGCTCTTCGCCCTTGCCGAAGCGAGCGAACCGGGCGTCGGCCGCACCGACCGCGGGCCCCTCGTCCAGCTTGCCGCGAGCTGGACGGTGGCGCTGGTCGCACAGCTGATCGCGCTGATCGCCGTGATCGGCGGCGCCGCGGTCGCCGGCCCCGCCTCGCTTGCCTTGCCGGTTGCGATCGACGCCGGGATCGCGACCGTGATCGGCGTCGCGATCCTCGTCCTGCTCAAGCTCGGCGCGGCGCGGAGATGGTTGCCGCATCACCAGACGCGCGCGCTGGCGATCGCCAGCGTCGGGCTGGTCGTCTCGTTGCTCTGGCTCGCGCATCTCGCCGGCGGCCTTGCCGACGAACGCTGGCGCTTCGCCTGCTTCGTTGCGGCATTCGGATCGATCGGCGTCACCGCAATCGCGCTCTACGCCGTTCGCGCGGCGATCCTCGCCTTCGCGTTCGGCATGGTCGGCGTTACGGTCGCGCTGTCGGGTGTCGGCATCGCGAGCTGCATCGCGCTGGTCTTCATGCTGGCGCTGGCCATCGTCGCCTATCGCCTCGCGCTGCTCGATCATGCCGCCGCGACCGCGCGGCGTGTGGCGGAAAATGACGGCCGCCTCGCCCCGCGCCGGGTCGAGGGAATCCAAGCGCACGGCTCGGGCGGGTGCTGGCAGACCGCTCGCCACGGCCGCCGC
>JBQCHO010000063.1:0-7049 GCA_051954635.1 Sphingomonas sp.
CCGACGCGTGCGATCGCTACACGCCGATGGTCGCCACCGACCTGTTCGACGGGCTGACGCTCGACATCACCGGTTGCGGCCACACGTTCGGCGGCGAAGCGGGGCTGGCCGCGGACCTCGACCGGCTGATGACGCACTGCCGCGTCACCGTCCGCCACGCGATAGCCGACTCCCCCGAGGCGGCGCAGGCGCTCGCCCGCTACGGTAGCGGCGACGGCAACCTGCGCGCGCTCCCTGTCGCTGCGTTGCGCTGCGACGAGGAGACCGTCACCGCGCTCACCCGCGCCGGGCTGCGCACGATCGGCGACCTCGCCGACCGCCCCACCGCACCGCTCGCCGCGCGCTTCGGCGAGGCGACCGCCGATCGCCTCGCGCGCCTGCTGGGTCGCGCCGACAGCCGCATCACCCCGCGCCGCGCACTCCCCACGCTGCGTTTCGAGCACCGCTTCGCCGAGCCGATCGCGCGCACCGCCGATGTCCTCACCGTGATCGCCGATCTCGCCCGCGACGCCGCCCGCGCGATGGAGCGCCGCGGCAAGGGCGGCCGGCGCTTCGCGGTGCGGCTGTTCCGGAGCGACGGCGCGCTGCGCGATCTCGCGATCGAGACCAGCCAGCCGACCCGCGATGCCGCCCTCGTCGAGCGCCTGTTCGACGAGCGGATCGAGGCGCTCGCCGATCCGATCGACCCCGGCTTCGGCTTCGATCTCGTCCGCCTTGCGGTGCCCGTGCTCGAATCGCTCGCGCCGACCCAGCTCGAGCTCGACGGCGGCGAGGTGAGCGACGGCGAGCTGCTCGCGCTGATCGATCGCCTCTCGACCCGGCTCGGCGCCAGGCGGGTCCAGCGCCTCGTGCCCCGCGACACCCATATCCCCGAACAGGCCGTGCTCACGCTGCCGGCGATCGAGGCCCCCGCCCCCGAACCTTGGCCTGCCCCTGAGGCCGGCGAGCCGCCGCTGCGCCCGCTCCATTTGTTCGATCCGCCGCAGCCGATCGAGGTGCCCACCGCCGCCTTCCCCGACGGTCCGCCGCACCGCTTCGTCTGGCGCCGCACCGCGCATGACGTGGTCCGCTACGAAGGCCCCGAGCGCATCGCCGCCGAATGGTGGAAGCGCGACGACAATGCCGGCCTGACGCGCGATTACTACCGCATCGAAGACACCCGCGGCCGCCGCTTCTGGGTGTTCCGCCACGGCCTGTATCGCGAGAAAGCGACGCCGCGCTGGTATATGCATGGGCTGTTCGCGTGACTGCCTCACCTTCTCCGCTACCCCGACGCAGGCCGGGGCCCAGTTGGGAAAACTATTGTCGGGGAGCGCGGCGCTTCTTCAATGGGGCTTGCCGTAACTGGACCCCGGCCTGCGCCGGGGTGGTATCGCCATGAGCTACGCCGAGCTCGTCGCCGCGACCAATTTCTCGTTTCTGCGCGGCGCGTCGCATGCCTCGGACATGGTTCATCACGCAATCGCGCACGGTTACGCCGCGATCGGGATCGCCGATCGCAACACCGTCGCCGGGGTGGTGCGCGCTTATGTCGCGTTGCGCGATGCGCCGGAAAGGGTGCGCGTCGCGCTGCTCGAAGCGAAGCGCGAGAAGGGCGAGCCGCTCGTCCTGAGCGAAGTGGAGGAAGCCGCATGCCGCGTCGATCTCCGCCTGCTGGTCGGCGCGCGGCTGGTGTTCGACGACGGCACGCCCGACATCGTCGCCTATCCCGCGACACGCCATGGCTGGGGGCGGCTGACGCGGCTGCTCACCACGGGCAATCTGCGCGCGATCAAGGGCGATTGCATCCTCCGGCTAGACGATCTGATCGATTATCTCGACGATCTGCTGCTGATCGTGCTCCCCAAATCGACCGCGGTCGAGCAGCAGGCGCACCGCAAGCCGGTCGATTACGATGCCGCCGAGGGCGAACCGCCGAAGCTGCGCATCGTCGCCACCCCGCCGCGCGATGTGACCGAGCTGCTGGCGCTGCTGTCGCGCAAGGCGCCCGGTCGCGTTTGGCTCGGCGCTGCGACGCGCCACGGCGGCAAGGACAAGCGCCGGCTCGCTCGACTGGCGCGCATTGCGGCAGAGGCGCGAACCCCGCTGATCGCGATCGGCGACGCGCTCTACGCCACTCCCGAGCAGCGCCCGCTGCATGACGTGCTGACCTGCATCCGTGACGGCACGACGCTCGAAGAGGCTGGGCGGCGGCTGGAAGCCAATGCCGAGCGTCATCTGAAATCGCCCGACGAAATGGCGCGGCTGTTCGAGGCTTATCCCGAGGCAATCGCCGAGACGATCCGCTTCGCGACCCGCATCACCTTCACCCTCGATCAGCTCGGCTACGAATATCCGCACGAGCCGGTGCCCGAGGGTTGGAAGCCGGTGCCCTATCTCTATCATCTGGTGAAGCGCGCCGCGCAGGCGCGCTACGGCGAGGTGCTACCGCCGAAAGCGCGCAAGCTGCTCGCCGAGGAGTTCCGGCTGATCCGCAAACAGGGCTATGCCTATTATTTCCTCACGGTCCACGATCTGGTGAAATTCGCGCGGTCGCAGCAACCGCCGATCCTCTGCCAGGGCCGCGGCTCGGCGGCCAATTCGATCGTCTGCTTCCTGCTCGGCATCACCTCGGTCGACCCGATGGAGCACGACCTGCTGTTCTCGCGCTTCGTCTCCGAGGATCGCAACGAGCCGCCCGATATCGACGTCGATTTCGAGCACGAGCGGCGCGAGGAGGTGATGCAATATATCTATCGCCGCTACGGTCGCCACCGCGCCGGAATCGCCTCGACGGTGATCCATTACCGCTCGCGCAGCGCGGTGCGCGAAGTGGCCAAGGTATTGGGCTTGAGCGAGGATATTTCCACCAAGCTCGCGAGCACGGTGTGGGGCAGCTATTCAGGCGACATGGAGGACCGGCGCTTCACCGACGCCGGCTTCGCGCTCGACAACACCCAGATCGTGCGGCTGCGCTACATCATGGCGCAGTTGCTCGAGGCGCCCTTTCCGCGCCATCTGTCGCAGCATGTCGGCGGGTTCGTGCTGACCCAGGACCGGCTCGACGAGACCGTGCCGATCCATCATGGCGCGATGGACGACCGCAGCTTCATCGAGTGGGACAAGGACGATATCGACGCCTTGGGGCTGATGAAGGTCGATGTGCTCGCGCTCGGCATGCTGACCTGCATCCGCAAGAGCTACGATTTGATGCGCCGCCATGGGCTCGGCGATCACGATCTCGAACTCGATCTCAAATCGGACGATCCCGCCGTTTATGCGATGCTCCAGAAGGGCGACAGCATCGGTGTGTTCCAGGTCGAGAGCCGTGCGCAGATGAACATGCTGCCGCAACTGAAGCCCAAGGATCTCTATGATTTGACGGTGCAGGTCGCGATCGTTCGCCCCGGGCCGATCCAGGGCGACATGGTGCATCCCTATCTCAGGCGGCGGACAGGAATCGAAAAGCCCGAATTTCCCTCG
The DNA here is from genome assembly GCA_051954635.1 of Sphingomonas sp. GTDB lineage: Bacteria > Pseudomonadota > Alphaproteobacteria > Sphingomonadales > Sphingomonadaceae > Sphingomonas. Next base: position 3,463 of record JBQCHO010000063.1, read on the forward strand.
CCCAAGCCGCCGCACAATCCCAACGAGCTGCGCAATCTGCTCGGCAAGACCTACGGGGTGCCGCTGTTCCAGGAACAGGCGATGAAACTCGCGATCGTCGCGGCCGATTTCACGCCTTCCGAAGCCAATCAATTGCGGCGCGCGATGGCGACGTTTCGCCATGTCGGCGGGATGGACAAGTTCGAGCGAAAAATGATCGAGGGGATGGTCGCCCGGGGCTATGAGCGCGACTTCGCCGAGCGATGTTACAAGCAGATCGAGGGCTTCGGCAGCTACGGCTTCCCGGAAAGCCATGCGCTGTCGTTCGCGCGGCTGGTCTATGTGTCGTCGTGGATCAAGCACTACCAGCCCGCCGTCTTCGCCGCCGCCTTGCTCAATTCGCAGCCGATGGGGTTCTACGCGCCGGCGCAGATCGTCCGCGACGCCCGCGAGCATGGCGTTGAGGTGCGCGAGATCGACGTCAATGCGAGTGCGTGGGACAATGCCATCGAGCCCCCCCGTCATGCCGGACTCGTTCCGGCATCCAACGCACCACAGGCGGTAGCGCTCGAGGAGTGTTGGCCCCCGGAACAAGTCCGGGGTGACGTCATAGGCGACGGGCCAGCGCTCCGTCTCGGCTTCCGCCAGATCGACGGTTTCCGCGAAGCCTGGGGCGACGCGATCGTTGAGGCTCGCGCTGCCGGCTCACTCGACTCGATCGAAAACCTCGCCCGCCGCGCTTCCCTCCCCTCGCGCGCGTTGCGGTTGCTCGCCGATGCCGACGCGTTTCGCTCGCTCGATCTCGATCGTCGCGCCGCCTTGTGGGAAGTCCGGCGCACGCCCTCGGCCGAGCTCCCGCTGTTCGCCGCTGCCCGTGCGCGTGAATTGGGTGAGGAGCCCTATGCCGCGCTGCCGAAGATGTCGCAAGCCGAGCATGTCGTCACCGACTATCAGACGACGCGGCTGTCGCTGAAAGATCACCCGATGACTTTCCTGCGCGACACGCTCCGCGCCGAGGGCATTTCAAGCTGCGCCGAAACCAGCGCGCTGAAGAACGACGCCTTCGTCCGCACCGCCGGCGTCGTGCTGGTTCGCCAGCGGCCGGGCAAGGGCAATGCGATCTTCATCACCATCGAGGACGAGACCGGCATCACCAACATCGTGCTGTGGGCGCGCCAGTTCGAACGCTATCGCCGCGCGGTGATGGCCTCGCGGCTGATGCTCGCCGAAGGGCGCGTGCAGAAAAGCCCCGAAGGCGTCATCCATCTGATGGCAACGCGGATCATCGATCGCACTGAGCTGCTCGATCACCTCACCGATCGCGGCCGGCCGCAGATCACCTTGTCGCGCGCCGACGAGTTCGCGCACCCTCAACATCCCCGCGGCCGCGATCCGGGATCGCATAGTCATCCGCGTAACGTCCGCGTTTTACCGCGCTCGCGCGATTTTCATTGAAGGAGTTGGTCGGGGAGACAGGATTCGAACCTGCGACCCTCTGCTCCCAAAGCAGATGCGCTACCAGGCTGCGCCACTCCCCGATTCCATCGACGCCCTTAGGGTAGCGGCACGCCGTTGGGCAATAGCCAATGCTGCAACCGAACGGTCGCTCTCAAACGCAGGGCACGCGAGTTCTACCGGCGTCGACGCTTCTCGAACTGTGACCGCGGGCCCGTGCCCGCGCGCCGACGAAGCTCGAGACGATGCGCCTTGACCCCGCGAGTTGCAACAATCGCGGCCGTGCATGCAATGCCTGCAAGGAGGAGATAAGCGACCGTCTCGCGATCGAGCGTAGCAAGAAAGGACTGCGTAATCATGAATATGGAATATTGCTAGTGATCGCCGGACGCAAGATGCACGCCCCGCACATTTATCCGAAAATAGTCGTGGTGGGCCCGGCAGGACTCGAACCCGCAACCTAGCCGTTATGAGCGGCCAGCTCTAACCATTGAGCTACAGGCCCACGCGCGCCACCGTTAATCGGGCGCTGTTTGGGAGGCAAGCGCGGTGTCGGCCGCGGCAATGATGCTGTCGAGCGAGATCGCCGTTATCCCGCGCGACGCCAGCAGGCCGAGCATGCGATCCCACCAATCGTAGAAACGCGCGAGATCGGCGGCGTCACGGACATAAGGCGTGTGCCCCGGCACCAGCGACGGCGAGTGGAACGAGAAATTGAGGATGGCGACACCTTCGCCGATCGCGATCCGCGCGGCCTCCAGTGCATCGCCGATCGGCATGTCTTCAGGCGTCATGGCGACGCGCGCGAGCAAGCCGACACGCGCGAAGACGCCGCGGCCGTGGGGAAGACGCCCGAGCAACCGATCGAGCTGAACGCCGCCGCCTCTGAGGGCACCTGTAAAAACCGTCGTCAATGGCAGCTCGACGAGCGCGCCGCCCGGTCCAGCCCGAAATGCCGCATTGTCGATCGCCCCGAAATCGGGACCGCTTTCATCGCTATAATCGTAGCGCGCGCGCATCGACGTATCGAGTCGGTAGCCGCGCGCTGCGAGCAATCCCAACGTCTCGGGCCCGATCCCGTAACGACCGGCGCGATAGGTCGTCGGCCGACGGCCGATGCGATCGGTGATCAGGTCGGTCAACTGGTCGAGCTTGGCGGCCTCCAGGCCAGGCGACAGGTTGCCGGGAAAGCTGTTGGCCGGGGTCAGTTTCTCGTCGAAAGGCGGATTGACCCATGGGTGAAGTTGCGTCCCCACGATCGCCTCGTGATTGTCGACTAGATCGCGCAACACCGTCGTCGACGCCTCGCAAGACGCGACCGGCCAATCGACCATATAAGCGAGTGTGGCCCCGCCCTCGCGTAACCGGCGATGTGCCTCGGGCAAGGCCGCGGTGGTGGCGGTGGCGTGACCGCTGCGCCCTAGAGGCGCGTGCCAGTCAAATTCCTCTTCGGTATCGACGGTTACGGTGAAGCGCTGCCCGAACGAGGCGGGCCAAGCGATCGTCGCGGCGGGCGTCGGCGACGCCGGGCGGAACGGCCTTGTGGTCGTATCGCTCGGCACGTCAGTTGATCGACACCTGCTCCATTTCCGCTGTCTCGGCTGCCGGCAGGCGCAAAGTCAAGCGCTGCGCATCGACCACAAGCCCCCCGCCCAGCTCGCCGGCAAGGTTGCGGACCAGCCGCAGCGCGAAACCGGTGCCGAGCAACGGCGTGCCATCGCCGCCCGCTTCATCGTCGCCGTCGATCGTCAGCAGCCCTTCGTCGCCGTGCACTGCGAGCGCGGCGGGCCGATCGAAGGCCATCGCCACATCGGCGCCGTCGCGAGTCATGTCGACGCGGATCGTCTCGCCGCGTCCGCCCGCTGCGACCAGCGCCGCGAGCAGCCGTCCGATCAGCCGTTCGACCGCGCGCTCGTCGCCGGCGATGTCGAACGCGGCCAGATCGGGATCGAGCGCGACCGAGGTGCCGCGCAGCTCGGAGAGCGGCGCGAGATCATCGACGATCCGCCGAACCAGCGGCTTCACCGCGACGCGACTCACCCGGAGATCGAGCGCCTTGGCCTCGATCCGCGCCGCGAGATCGAGGTCCTCGATCGCCGATAGCAATTCGCGCGCCTGATCGCGGATCGTCGCGGCGCGCGCGCGATACGGCG
>JBQCHO010000064.1:0-3475 GCA_051954635.1 Sphingomonas sp.
CTTGTCCATCAGTTGATCGATCGCCTCGCTCGATGCGCGGAACGCGCCGAACGCCAGCCACAAGGCGATGGCGATACCGAAGATCGGATCGGCGCCGTGCAGCCCGGCATATTGATCGAGCGCCATCGCGACGATCACCGCGCAGTTGAGCATGACGTCCGACTGGTAATGGACATTGTCCGCCATGATCGCGACCGAGCCGGTCTGGCGGATCACGCGGCGCTGATAAGCGAGCAGCAGCATCGTCGCGAAGATCGCGACCAGCGAGACACCGATGCCCAGGCTGGCGTCCTCGTTGACTTGCGGGCTGCCGAGGCGGAGCACCGCGCGCCAGGCGATTGCGATCGCCGAGGCGGTGATCAGCATGACCTGGAACAACGCCGCCAGCGCCTCCGCCTTGCCGTGGCCGAACCGGTGATCGTGATCTGCCGGCTCGGCGGCGAGCTTGACGCCGTAGAGTGTGACGAGGCTGGCGAGCAGATCGAGTCCCGTATCGGCGAGCGACCCGAGCATTGCGACCGATCCGGTGTGCCACGCCGCGAAGCCCTTCAGGCACAACAGAAACAGGGCCATGCCGACGCTGAACAGAGCAGCACGCACGGCGAAGGGAATGACCCGGCGGCGTTCCTCGGAGGTCATGGGTAGAGCAAGCCTTCGTTCCAGCCGGCGCCGTTGCGCGTAAACAGACGCCGCTCATGTAGGCGGTGCGCGCGATCCTGCCAGAATTCGATGCGCTGCGGGGTAACGCGATAGCCCGACCAATGCGGGGGGCGTGGCACATCGCCGCCCTCGAACCGGGTCTTCATTGCCTCGAACCGCGCCTCGAACGTTTCGCGTGCATCGAGCGGCCGCGACTGATCCGACGCCCAGGCGCCGAGCTGCGAATCGCGCCCGCGGGTAGCGAAATAGGCGTCGGCCTCGGCATCGGAGACGGTGGTCACCGCCCCTTCGATGCGGATCTGCCGCCGCAGCGATTTCCAGTGAAACAGAAGCGCCGCTTTGGCGACCGCAGCGAGGTCTTCGGCCTTGCGGCTCTCTTGGTTGGTATAGAACACGAACCCGTCGGGGCCATGCCCCTTGAGCAGCACCATCCGCACCGCCGGCTGCCCCGACTCGTCGACCGTGGCGAGCGCCATCGCATTGGCGTCGTTGGGCTCGCTCGCAAGCGCTTCGGCGAACCATTGATCGAACAGGACAAAGGGATCGTTGGCCATCCGCTTCCCATAGCCAAGCCGTGGCGGCGGGAACAGCGCTATTGCCCGGCCGAGCGCTGATAACTATTATCGGAACGGAAGGAGACGGCGATGCCAAGCAGCGTCAATCTCGGTGAGAATTTGGAGGGCGTGGTGGACGGCCTCGTCAAGAATGGCCGCTTCGGATCGCGCAGCGAGGTGCTGCGCGAGGGCGTGCGGCTGGTCCAGGAGCGCGAACGCTACAATGCCTATGTCGAACGCGCGATTGCTGAGGGCCTCGCCGATATCGACGCGGGCCGAGTTTACGATGCCGATACGGTTTTCCAGGAGCTTCGCGCGCGATTCGAGCAACATTGAGGCTAGAATTTTCGGCCCGCGCGCAGCGCGATCTGATCGCGATCGGCGAATGGATTCGCGAAGATAATCCCAAGCGCGCGATAACTTTTATCGACGAAATCGAATGGGCCTGTCGCGAACTGATCGACTTCCCGAATGCCTTCCCCGTTGGCGTTCGTCGCGACGGCCGCGTCCTCCGCAAGCGCGTTCATGGCGACTATCTGATCCTGTATGAAGTGTTCGCCGATCGCGTCGTCATCGCCGCGGTGATCCACGGCGCGCGCGATCTTGATGCCGCACTCGGTTAGACGCGTCGGAACGACTCCCCGTCCCGCGAATTGACTCGGTCTCGCAACGACGGAGACCGCAACCATGGCCGCGCGCGCCTATTGGCAAGGACAGATCAGGCTGGCCTTGGTCTCGATTCCCGTGGAAATCTACACCGCGACCAAATCCGGCGCGCAGGTGTCGTTCCGGCAGATCCATGAACCCTCGGGCAAGCCGATCCATTACGAGAAGGTCGTCACCGGCGTCGGGCCGGTCGATGCCGACGAGATCATGAAGGGGTACGAGTTCTCGAAGGGCGAATATGTCCTGCTCGATCAGGACGAGATCGATGCGGTCAAGCTGGAATCGAAGAAGACGCTCGAGCTCACGCAGTTCGTCGATGCGGGCGACATCGACGTGCTGTATTACGAGAAGCCTTATTTCGTCGTGCCAGCCGACGACCTCGCCGAGGAAGCGTTCATCGTGTTGCGCGAGGCTTTGCGCAAAACGAAGAAGGTCGGGCTCGGGCAGCTTGCGATGCGCGGGCGCGAATATGTCGTCAGCCTGAAGCCGTGCGGGCGCGGGATGGTGCTGGAGACGCTGCGCTATGCCGACGAGGTCAACAAGGCGCAGGGCTATTTCCGCGACATTCCCGACGACAAGCCCGATGCCGATCTGCTCGAACTCGCCGAGACGCTGATCGAGAAGAAGACCGCGCCGTTCCACCCGCAGGAGTTCCACGATCGCTATGTCGACGCGCTGAAAGGGCTGATCGAGCGCAAGCGCAAGTCCAAGACGAGGAAGAAGATCATCCAGGAGAGCGATGAACCGTCGGGCCGCGGCGCTTCCAACGTCGTCGACTTGATGGCGGCACTCAAGAAGTCGCTCGACAAGCCCGGCGCGAAACCGGCAGCCAAGAAGGCGCCCGCGAAGAAGGCGGCACCGAAGAAGGCCCCGACGAAGAAGCGGGCATGACGGCCAAGGCTGATCCTCTCGCGCTGTACAACGCCAAGCGCGATTTCGCGAAGACCGCGGAGCCGGCGGGAACGCTCGCCAAGGGCCATGGCAACCGCTTCATCGTCCAGAAGCACGACGCGACGCGGCTACATTGGGATTTCCGGCTCGAGATCGACGGCGTGCTCAAGAGCTGGGCGGTGACGCGCGGGCCGAGCCTCGATCCCGCCGACAAGCGGCTGGCGGTGCGGACCGAGGATCATCCGCTGAGCTACGCGACGTTCGAGGGGACGATCCCGCAAGACGAATATGGGGGCGGCACGGTGATGCTGTGGGATGAGGGAACCTGGGCGCCGATCAAGGGCAAGAGCGCGAAGGACTTGGACAAGGGCCACCTTCATTTCATCCTGAAGGGTGAGCGGATGAAGGGCGAGTGGTTGCTGATCCGGTTAAAACCGCGCGGCAATGAGAAGCGCGAGAATTGGCTGCTCAGGAAAATCGACGATGGCGAGGCCGGCGGATCGGATACGCTCGTCGAGACCGGGCTGACCAGCGTCAAGACCGGGCGGACGATGCAGGAGATTGCCGACAGCCGATCCTCCCCATCATCGATAGGGAGGGGGACCGGCCGCGGAGCGGACGGTGGAGGGGGCTCGCGGCAAGCGCCTCGCGCGCGGCACGGCCCCTCCACCACCGGCCAGAAGGCCGGCGGTCCCCCTCCCTAT
>JBQCHO010000065.1:0-20798 GCA_051954635.1 Sphingomonas sp.
CTTGTCGGGCGCGGGCATCGCCAGTTGCATTGCGCTGGTGTTCATGCTGGCGCTGACGATCGTCGCCTACCGCCTCGCCTTGCTCGATCACGTTGCCGCACGCACGCGCCGCATCGCCGAGAATGACGGCCGCCTCGCCGCGCGCCTGGTAGAGGAGTTCGAAGCGCACGGTTCGGGCTGGTTCTGGCAGACCGATCGCCAGGGCCGCCTCACCTACCTTTCCGACAAGGTCGTCCAGCAGCTCGCGCCATCGGGCGATCCGATCGGCGAGCCGCTGCCGTCGGTGTTCCGCATGGACGAAGCCGGCGCGAGCGGCCGAACGCTCGCCTTCCACCTCACCTCGCGCACCGCCTTTTCCGATTATTCGGTGCAGGCGGCGACCGGCGGCGACGAGGATCGATGGTGGTCGATCTCGGGCCGCCCGGTGTTCGACGATCGCGGCAGCTTCTACGGCTTTATCGGGTCGGGCAGCGACCTGACCGAAAAGCGCAAGTCCGAAGCGGAGATAACCCGTCTCGCCTTGTTCGACGACTTGACCGGCCTCGCCAATCGCCAGCGGATGAAACAGTCGCTCGATCAGGCGCTGGCACAGGGGGCGAGCCGTTACAGCCCGACCGCGATGTTCCTGCTCGATCTCGATCGCTTCAAGGCGGTCAACGACACGCTCGGCCACCAGACCGGCGACGTGCTGCTGCAGCAAGTCGGCAAGCGGCTGCAGCGCGCGGTCGGCGACACCGGGCTGGTCGGCCGGCTCGGCGGCGACGAGTTCCAGGTCGTCTTACCCAACCAGTCGAACCGCGATCAGCTCGGCGACATCGCGCGGCGGATCATCGACTCGCTCTCGCAGCCCTATTTCATCGACGGCGCCTCGATCTCGATCGGCTGCTCGATCGGCGTTGCGCGTGCGCCCGATGACGGCACCAATTCGGAAATCCTGGTCCGCAACGCCGATCTCGCGCTCTACGCCGCCAAGGCCGATGGCCGCGGTATCCACCGCTTCTTCCGCCCCGAATTGCTGCAAGGCGCACAGACCCGCAAGCAGCTCGAAGACGATCTCCGGCAGGCGCTCGCCGCCGACCAGTTCCACGTCGCCTACCAGCCCGTCGTCTCGACCGCCGAGGAGCGCATCGTCGGTTACGAAGCCTTGCTGCGCTGGGATCACCCGACCCGCGGCAGCGTCTCTCCCGCCGAGTTCATCCCGGTCGCCGAAGAATGCGGTCTGGTCGAGGCGATCGGCGAGTGGGTGCTGCGCACCGCCTGCCTGGAAGCCGCCCGCTGGCCCGGCAACGTTCGCGTCGCGGTCAACGTCTCGCCGATCCAGTTCGCCAACCCGGCGCTGCCCACCGTCATCACCAGCGCGCTCGCCAAATCGGGCATCGCGCCGCAGCGGCTCGAGCTCGAGATCACCGAAGGCGTTTTCGTCAACGACGACGCGCAGTCCGAAGCGATGTTCGCCGCCTTGAAACGCCTCGGCGTCCGCCTTGCGCTCGACGATTTCGGCACCGGCTATTCGTCGCTCGGCTATCTGAAGAAGGCGCCGTTCGACAAGATCAAGATCGATCAGTCGTTCGTTCGCGGCGCGATCGAGCCCGGCAACCGCAACGCCGCGATCATCAAGGCGATCGTCACGCTTGCCGATACGCTGGGCATGGAGACTACCGCCGAGGGTGTCGAGGTGCAGGACGAGATCGCGCTGATCCGCGACCTCGGCTGCAGCCATATCCAGGGCTATGTCTACGGCAAGCCCGCGCGCGCCGAAGACGTCGTCCAGCAGCTTGCCGCCGCGGGCGGCCACGCGACCGCGACCGGCTACAGGGTCAGCCGCAGCCCACGCACCACGATGCTGCGCACCGCGCGCATCAAGGTCGGCGACGAAAGCGGCGAGGTCCGCATCCGCAACATTTCCTCGACCGGCGCGATGATCGACGGGATCGAGATCGACGGATCGGGCGTGGGACTCGATCTGCTCATCGAGCTGCTCGATAACGAGATGTTTCCGGCCAAGCTGCGCTGGGCCAAGGACGGCAAGGCGGGCATCGAATTCGCCCGTCACTTCAATCTCGAACGCCTGGGCCAGGCCGCCCCGCGCTCAATCCGCCGCGCTTCCTGACCACAGTCGTCAGTCGGCCGGCGGGCCAAGCAGCTTTTGCGAGAAATACACCATCTGCAACGCCTGCAGCCGCGCGCCTTGGGCAATGTCGGCATCTCCCGAATGGCCGCCGGCGGTATCTTCGTAGAACAGGTAAGGCAGTTTGTATTCGCTCATCCGTGCGGCGAACTTGCGCGCTGCCTCGGGGCCGACGCGATCGTCCTTGGTCGTCGTCCAGATAAACGGCTCGGGATAATCCACGCCGGTCCTTCTGAGGTTCTGGTACGGCGAGATCTTGGCCAGGAAGGCGCGTTCGGCCGGGTTCTTGACAGAGCCGTATTCGTCGACCCACGACGCCCCCGCCTCGATCTGCTCGTAGCGCATCATGTCGAGTAGCGGCACCTGGATGACGACCGCCTTCCACAACTCGGGGTGCTGCTCGAACTCGACGCCCATCAGCAGGCCGCCGTTCGAACCGCCATAGATGCCGAGCTCGGCCGGACTGGTGAGCTTGCGGGCGTCGAGGTCCTTCGCCACCGCGGCGAAATCGTCATAGATGATCTGGCGCTTGGTCTTGCGGCCGGCCTCGTGCCAGGCGGGGCCGAATTCGCCGCCGCCGCGAATGTTGGCGAGGACGAAGCTGCCGCCCTGTTCGAGCCACAGCTTGCCGGTGGTGCCCGAATAATAAGGCGTCATCGAGACTTCGAAGCCGCCGTACGCGGTCATGATCGTCGGCGTGGTGCCGTCGAGCGTGATGCCCTTCTGGTGGACGACGAAATAGGGGATTTTGGTGCCGTCGGTCGAGGTCGCCTCGAATTGCTCGACCACGTCGTTCGAGGCGTCGAAACGCGCGGGCGTCGATTTGACCTTGGTCAGTTGACCGGTCGCGGCATCGACCTGCCACAGCGTGTCGGGATCGAGGAAGCCGGTGACGTCGAGATAGGCGGTGTCGTTGCGATCGGTGCTCGAGACGATTCCGATCGTGGCGTTGTCGGGCAGCGCGATCGGTTGCGACGACCAGCCGCCATCTGCGGTAGGCGTGTAGATCGCGGCGCGGCCACGGACATTGTCCGAGGTGACGACGACGAGCTTGTCCTTGGTGGGCGCGGCGCCGACGACCGACTGGCGCGGGCCGGGCTGGAAGATCACGGTCGGCGTGAGCGCGCCGCCGTCCTGCATATCGGCGAGATCGACCGAGACGAGCGCGCCGGCGGGGATCGTCTTGCCGGCGGCCGTCCAGTCCTCGCTGGTCTGGAACAGCACGCGACCTGCGATCATCCCGGCGGGGTTGACCTTCTTGGGGATCGGCAGCGCGACCGCGCCCTTGGCGGTCAGGATATACTTGTCGCTGCCGAAGAAGGTTTCGGCGCGGCTGAGCATGGTGAGGCGGTGGCCCTCAGCGTCGGTCAGCGTGAGCGCGCCGCTCGACGCCTGATCGGTCGCGGTGCCGCGCAGCACCTCGGTCGCCGCCGTGAGCGGCTGGCCGCGCTTGAGCATCTTGACGACGAATGGATAGCCCGATTGCGTCATCGTGCCCGGGCCCCAATCGCGCGAGACGAGGATGGTGTCGTGATCGACCCAGGTGACGTCCTGCTTCGATTTGGGGAGGGTGAAACCGTTCGCGACGAACTGGCCGGTCTGGAGGTCGAACTCGCGGACCGTCACCGCATCCTCGCCGCCGTCGGAGAGGTGGACGAGGCAGTAGCGTTCCTCGGGCTGAAGGCAGCTCGCGCCCTTGAATACCCAGTTCTTGCCCTCCGCCTTGCCGAGCGCGTCGATGTCGAGCAGCGTCGTCCAGTGCGGCGCGGCGGTGGCGTAGTCGGCGGGGGTAGTCCAGCGCCACAGGCCGTGCGGGTGCGCCTGATCGCGCCAGAAATTGAGGATGCGGCCGTTCGTCTGATCGGGATAGGGGATGCGATCCTCGGCGGCGGCAATGGCGAGCGCCTGATCGTAGAAGGTCTTGTAGCGCGGATCGCCTTCGAGGCGGGGCAAGGTCTTGGCGTTCTCGGCCTCGACCCATTGGAGCGCGCGGGGGGAATCCTTCTGTTCGAGCCACAGATACGGATCGGCGAGCGTCGCATCGCTCTGCGCGAGCGCCGACGTGCCGAGCATCAGTGACGCCACGATCAGGCCACGGACCAGCTTCATGATTTCCTCCCCGGTTGCAGGCGATACCATGCCGCGGCGCGCGGCCCCGCGCAATCGCCTTCCCCTTTCGCCGCAGCATGCTATGGCCCGCGCGTCATGACCGCGAATTCATACCGCACGCAACCCGACGAGCGCGGGCATTTCGGCGATTTCGGCGGGCGCTACGTCGCCGAGACGCTGATGCCGCTGATCCTCGATCTCGATACCGCCTATCGCGCGGCGAAGGCCGATCCGATGTTTCAGGCGCAGTTCGACGATCTGCTCGAACATTATGTCGGGCGGCCGAGCCCGCTCTATTATGCGGAGCGGCTGACCGAGGCGCTGCGCGAGGGCGCGCCCGCCGGCAAGGGCGCAGAAATCTGGTTCAAGCGCGACGAGCTCAACCATACCGGCGCGCACAAGATCAACAATTGCATCGGCCAGATCCTGCTCGCGATGCGGATGGGCAAGACGCGGATCATCGCCGAGACCGGCGCGGGCCAGCACGGCGTTGCCACCGCGACTGTCTGCGCGCGGTTCGGGCTGCCGTGCGTGATCTATATGGGCGCCAAGGACGTCGAACGGCAGGCGCCCAACGTGTTCCGCATGAAGCTGCTCGGCGCCGAGGTGCGCGCGGTGGAGTCGGGCGCGCGGACCTTGAAGGACGCGATGAACGAGGCGCTGCGCGACTGGGTCGCCAATGTCCACGACACCTTCTACATCATCGGCACCGCGGCGGGCCCGCATCCATACCCTGAGCTGGTCCGCGACTTCCAGAGCGTGATCGGCCGCGAGGCGCGCGCGCAGATGCTCAGCCGGATCGACCGCCTGCCCGACCTGCTGGTCGCGGCGATCGGCGGCGGATCGAACGCGATCGGGCTGTTCCATCCGTTTCTCGACGACGCCGACGTGAAGATGCTCGGCGTCGAGGCGGCGGGCGAAGGGCTCAACAAGAAGCACGCGGCGAGCCTGGCGGGCGGCTTCCCCGGCATTCTCCACGGCAACAAGACCTATCTCCTGCAGGACGAGGACGGCCAGATCGCCGAGGCTCATTCGATCAGCGCGGGCCTCGATTATCCCGGAATCGGCCCCGAGCATTCGTGGCTGAAGGATATCGGACGGGTCGAATACACCAGCGTCACCGATACCGAGGCGTTGGGCGCGTTCCAGCTCCTATGCCGCACCGAGGGGATCATCCCCGCACTCGAGCCGAGCCACGCGATCGCCGCGCTCGCCAAGCGCGCGCCCGAGATGGATCGCGACGCGATCATCCTCGCCAACCTTTGCGGGCGCGGGGACAAGGACATCTTCACCGTCGCCCATGCGCTGGGGGTGGCGATATGAGCCCTTCTCCTACCCGTCATCCCGGCGAAGGCTGGGATCGTTCGATGGCAGGTGCGCGCTTGCGGCATGAGACCCCAGCTTTCGCTGGGGTGACAGGTTTAGTATGACCACCCGCCTCGCCGCCGCTTTCGCCAAGCCGCATCCCGCGCTCGTCACCGTCGTCACCGCGGGCGACGGCCCGACGCCGGCGATCCTCGACGCGCTGGTCGAGGGCGGCGCGGACGTGATCGAGCTCGGCATGCCGTTCACCGATCCGATGGCCGATGGCCCCGCGATCCAGGCGGCGAATTTGCGGAGTCTCGCCGCGGGCACGACGACGGCGGACATTCTGGCCATCGCCAAGGGCTTTCGCGAGCGGCATCCGGAAACGCCGCTGGTGCTGATGGGCTATGCCAATCCGATGATGCGGCGCGGGGCGGCGTGGTTCTCCGATGTTGCGCAGCAATCGGGCGTCGACGGGGTGATCTGCGTCGATATCCCGCCCGAGGAAGACGACGTGCTCGGCCCCGCTTTGCGCGATGCCGGCATCGCCTTCATCCGGCTCGCCACCCCGACCACTGATGCGACGCGGCTCCCCACCGTGCTCGCCGATGCGAGCGGGTTTCTCTATTATGTCTCGGTCGCCGGGATCACGGGCAAGCAGCAGGCGGCGCAGGCGTCGATCGCCGAGGCCGTGGCGCGGTTGAAGGCGGCGACCGATTTGCCCGTCGCGGTCGGCTTCGGCATCCGCACGCCCGAGCAGGCGGCCGAAGTGGCGCGCGTCGCAGACGGCGTGGTGGTCGGCTCGGCGATCGTCGAGCTGGTCGGCCAGCACGGAAAGGATGCGCCCGGCCCCGTTCGCGACTATGTTGCCGGTTTGGCGGCTGCCGTCCGCAACACGACCAAGGAAGAAGCATGAGTTGGCTGTCCCGCGTCCGCAACGCGATCCCCTTCGTTCCCAAGGCGCAAACCAGCGAGAACCTCTGGCACAAGTGCAAGGGCTGCGGGCAGATGGTGTTCGCCAAGGAATTGGAGGACAATCTCTACGTCTGCCCCAAATGCGATTTCCATGAGCGCATCGGACCGAAGCAGCGCTTCGCCTATACGTTCGACGAGGGAAGCTGCAGCGAGCTGCCGACCCCTCGCGTCGCCGACGATCCGCTCAAGTTCCGCGACACCAAGCGCTATACCGATCGCATCAAGGCCGCGCGCACCGCGACCCACGAGGCCGACGCGCTGATCAACGCGCGTGGCACGATCGAGGGCCGCAAGGCGGTGATCGGCGTGCAGGATTTCGCCTTCATGGGCGGATCGATGGGCCAGGCGGTCGGCGAGGCGTTCGTCGCCGGGGTCGAGGCCGCGATTGCCGACAAATGCCCCTACATCATCTTCACCGCGGCGGGCGGCGCGCGGATGCAGGAGGGCATCCTCAGCCTGATGCAGATGCCGCGCGCGACGGTGGCGATCCAGATGCTCCACGACGCCGGGCTGCCCTATATCGTCGTGCTGACCGATCCGACCACCGGCGGCGTCACCGCGAGCTACGCGATGCTCGGCGACGTCCAGATCGCCGAGCCCGGCGCGCTGATCGGTTTCGCCGGGCAGCGGGTGATCGAGCAGACGATCCGCGAGAAGCTGCCCGAGGGGTTCCAGCGCGCGGAATATCTGCTCGAACACGGGATGCTCGACATGGTGAAGCATCGCAGCGAGCTGCGGCATACGCTGGCCGAGTTGATCGACTATTTGTGTGAGGGCGCAAAGGCGGCGGCGTAATTCGCCGATGAGCCCTCTCCCCACTGGGGAGAGGGTTGGGAGAGGGGCAGTGCCGCAGACGAATAAGCTGCTGCTCGAACGCGCTCGCATGATGCGTAGCAACATGCCGCAACCCGAACGCGAAATATGGATAGCGCTGCGCGCCAAGCGTTTCGGCAACGTCAAATTCACACGACAAGTGGTGATCGGCCCGTACATCGCCGATTTCGTCGCCCGATCGCAGAAGCTGATTGTCGAGGTGGATGGCGATACGCACGTCGATTCCGATCACGATGCGGTGCGAAGCGATTGGCTCGAAGGCCAAGGCTACCGCGTCGTGCAGTTCTCAAATGCGGAGGTTATGGGAAATTTGGATGGGGTGCTGACAACAATCGGCGAGGCGCTTGGGACTGCCCTTCTCCCAACCCTCTCCCCGCCGGGGAGAGGGCTTGAAGATGCCTGACCACGCCACATCGTCCTCCCCAGCCGTCCAGACGCAGCTCGATCGGTTGTGGGCGCTCTCGCCCGGGGCGGACATTCTCGGGCTCGAGCGCATCACGCGGTTGCTGGCGCGGCTCGGCGATCCGCATCTGGCATTGCCGCCGGTGCTCCATGTCGCGGGGACCAACGGCAAGGGCTCGACCTGCGCGTTCCTGCGTGCAGCGATCGAGGCGGCCGGGCTCAAGGCGCATGTCTACTCGAGCCCCCACCTCGTGCGCTTCAACGAGCGCATCCGGCTCGCCGGGCGACTGATCGAGGACGAAGCACTCGCCGCCCTCCTAGCCGAGGTGCTCGACCAGGCCGACGGGATCGGCGCGAGCTTTTTCGAGGTGACGACGGCTGCCGCGTTCCTCGCCTTCGCGCGGACGCCGGCCGATGCGTGCGTGATCGAGGTCGGGCTTGGCGGGCGGCTCGATGCGACCAACGTCGTGCGGCCGCTGGTGACGGGTATCGCGCAGCTCGGGATCGATCACCAAGCGTTCCTCGGCAACACGCTCGATGCGATCGCGGGCGAGAAGGCGGGGATCGCCAAAACGGGCGTGCCGCTGGTGACGATGCGCTACCCGCCCAATGTGACGATGAAGATCGCGCAGGTCGCTGCGGCGGCGGGCGCGCCGGTGCATGCGCTGGGCAGCGACTGGCAGTTCGATCGCATCGACGGCGAGGTGATCTATCGCGACGGTCGCGGCGCGCTCCACCTGCCGCGCCCGACGCTGCCGGGGCCGCACCAGCCGAGCAACCTCGCGCTGGCGACGGCGATGCTGCGGCATCAGGACGCGCTCGCGATTCCAGCCGCGGCATTGGCTGCAGCGGCGACCGGCGCGCGCTGGCCGGCGCGGATGCAGCGGCTCGCGGCCGGGGCGTTGACCGACCTGCTCCCGAGCGAGAGCGAAATATGGCTCGACGGCGGGCATAACGAGGCGGCCGCGGCGGCGATCAGCGCAACGATCCGCGAGCGGCTCGACGGGCGACCGCTCGATCTCATCTGCGGGATGCTCGCCAACAAGGACGCCGGCGGGCTGCTCGCGCCGCTCGCCGATATCGCCGCGAGCTTCACCGCGATCCCGATCCCCGGCCACGAGCACCACGCACCCGAGGCGCTGACCGCCGTCGCCGCGCGGCTCGGCATCGCCGATGTCGCGACCGCCGCGACTCCCTCGGATGCGCTCGCCCGGCTGGCGCGCGCGAACGGGCCGCGGATCGTGCTGATCCTGGGCTCGCTCTACCTCGCCGGCGGGGTGCTGGCCGCGAACGACGAGATGCCCGACTAAGCGCGATTTTCACTCGACTTTGCGTTCCCCCGCGAAGGCGGGGGTCCAGAATTACAAGCGGCAACGTCTGGGGCACTGCCCCCCCCCTCCGCGGGGGAACAAGTCCCGATAGCCAAGATCATTAGTTGCTATTGACTTGCAATAACAGACTCGCGACGATGCGGTCATGCCCGATGCGAGTCCCGCCCTGCCCGGCCCCGCCGCCTTCGCTCACCCGCTGCCGCATGCGTTGCCCGAGGACGCCAACACCCGGCTCGCCTTGTTCGCGATCCGCCGGCTCGGCGCGCACGGGCTGAACGACGCGCATGTCGCCCACGCCTTCGTGACGCGCTTCGGCGAGGGGTTCAGGCGGCCGCTGGTGCTGATGCGCGCGCTGATGCACGAGCTCGCCGCGACCGCGACGCAGCCGATCGGCATCGCGCCGTGCTGCTGCCCGCGCGCCACCCCGTCCGAAGCGGCGGTCCTCACCGTCCTCATTCGCGCGGCGAGCGCACCGTGCACCGCCTGGGTGCTGCTATCCGATCAGCTCGGCACGCGCCACGTCGGCGCGGTGCTGGCGTGCGCGGAGGCGGTCGGCGCGGCGTTCGCCGATGCGGGGTGCCCGCTGGGTTAGGCGCACTGTCACCCTCACCCTTCCCACTCGCCTTCGTCTCGCGGGCCCCTTTCGCCCTCCCGTCGGGAAAGGGAGGGAGCGGCGAAGCCGCGGAAGGGTGAGGGTGAACGAATTGGCTCAGGCTACGTCGCCAGCACGCGCGTCGCCCTCCCCGGCAACACCGGCGCTGCCGATCGAGCGATCGACGAGCCCGCTACGCGCCATCCACCAGAACAGCAGCACGCCCGGCAGCGCAATCACCGTCGTCAGCAGATAGAAATCGACATAGCCGAACGCGTCGATCAGCGCGCCAGCGGTAGTGCCGGTGACGAGCCGGCCGACAATGCTCGCCGCCGCCGAGATCAGGGCATATTGTGCCGCGGTGAAGCGCAGATCTGTCAGGGCGGAGAAATAAGCGACCACCGCGACGCCGCCGAACCCGCTCGAGAAATTCTCGAACCCGATCGCGCCGGCCATGCCCCAGTCCGAATGCCCCGCCGCGGCAAGCAACGCGAACGACAGGTTGGAGACCATCATCAGCACCAGCGCGAGCAGCACCGATCGCTTCATGCCCATCTTGGCATAGAGCACGCCGCCGACGAAGATGCCGATCAGATAGGCCCAGAAGCCGAGGCCGACGTCGAAGAAAGCGATCTCGTCATTGCTGAAATGCAGGCTGTCGAACAGCAGGCGGAAGGTGAGATTGGCGAGCGTGTCGCCGATCTTGTGGATCAGGATGAAGGCGAGGACGATCCACGCACCCTGTCGCGCGAAGAACTGGACGAACGGGCCCCAGATCGCCTTGATGACCGTCGAGACGCTGCGGCGCTCGGCGATCTCACGGTGACGCTCGGGCTCGCCGACGATCAGACCGGTGAGCATCGCCGGGAGCGAGAGTAGCGCGCAGACCAGATACGCCGCTTCCCAGCCGCCGCGCGCGGCGATCACCAGCGCGATCGCGCCGGCGCCGGCCGAGCCGATCCGCCAGCCATATTGGCTCATTCCCGATCCGACGCCCAATTGCCGCGGTTCGAGGATCTCGATCCGGTAGGCGTCGATGACGATGTCGAAGGTCGCGCCCGCCGCGCCGACCAGGATCGCCGCCAGCGCGGCGCGCGCGATGTCCGCCTTGGGGTCGATCAGCGCCAGGTTGGCCACCGCCGCCATCACCAGCAATCCCGCGACGATCAGCCACGACACGCGCTGACCAAGCCGGCCGATCAGCGGCAGCCGCACGCCATCGACCACCCACGCCCAGAGCGGCTTGAGGTTGTAGACGAGGAAGGCGAGGCTGAACGCGGTGATGGTCGATTTGGTGATGCCGTCCTGCGACAGCCGCGTGGTCAGCGTCGCGCCGATCATCGCATAGGGAAAGCCCGACGAGATGCCGAGCGCGAGCGCGGCGAGCGGGGCCTTTTCGAGGTACGGCCGGACGCCATCCCACCAGCTGCCGCCCGTCGCCGTCTCGACTTCGCCATCCATGATTACGCTTGCTCCCACCCGGTTTCGGGGAGACACTAGGGCAAAAGTACGGAAGAGGAACCCATGAACGCGCTGAGCCCGACGCCCGGGCAACTCGCTTTGGCGCGCGATCTCGCCGACGGCGGGCGGCGCAAGGCGATCGACGGCATCAGCTTTGTCGATGCGTCGGTCTATACCGATCCGGTGCACTATGCAGCCGAGCAGACGCGCTTGTTCGGGCGGTTGCCGCTGGTGATCGCGCCCTCGGCGCTGCTGCCCGAGCGCAATATGGCCGTGCCGCATGACGGATTCGGCAAGCCACTGCTGGTCACGCGCGACAAGGACGGCGCAGCCCACGTATTCCTAAACGTCTGCCGGCATCGGGGGACGCGGCTGGTCGAGGGCGACGAGCCGGTCGTGGCGCCGCGGCTAGTCTGTCCCTATCATGCGTGGAGCTACACGCTCGACGGAGCGCTTGCGGGCGTGCCTCGGCCCGATGCGTTTCTGGGGCTCGACAAATGCGATTACGGTCTCAAGCGGCTGCCGACGCGCGAGGCGGGCGGGCTGATATGGTTCGCGTCCGACGATCACGCCGATTTCGCGCAGGCCGAGGCGCTGGCCGAGGATTTCGCGGCGTTCGATCTCGCCGGCCAGCACCTGTTTCGCCGCCACCCGCACGACGTGCCGGCGAACTGGAAGCTCATCATGGATGCGTTTCTGGAAAGCTATCACGTCGCCCGCCTCCACGCGGCGACGATCGGCCCGTTCTTCAAGGACGGCGTCTCGACCGCCGATACGATCGGTCCGCACCAGCGCTCGGCGGTCTGGCGCGAGATCGCGGCGGAAGCGCTCGCCGCGGGGGATTGGGCAACGCTCAGGCGCGCGATCACCTACACCTATCAGATGTTCCCGGGCACCGTGCTCATCGTCAGCCCCGATTACATCAACCTGCTGGTGCTGATGCCGCAATCGCCGGGTCGTGTGCTGGTCGAGGATTTCATGTTGATCCCCGAAGCGCCCGCGACCGACAAGGCGCGCGCACATTGGGAGAAAAGCTGGGCGCTGCTCGATGGCGGCGTGTTCGGCGCGGAGGATTTCCGGGCCTGCGCGCTCGGGCAGGAAGGACTGGCGTCAGGCGCGATCGATCGCGTCACGCTCGGCACGCTCGAAAGCGGCATCCGGGTGTTCCACGACGCGGTCGAGCGCCACCTCGCCTAACGTCCGGTCCAACTGCCGCTCGATACCGACCCCTCGGTCTTTGTCGGTGCGTTCGCCTCTTCGAACCGGCGCTTGGCGTTGAGCACCAGGATCATCGTGAACACGCTCATCATGCCCGGCGATTCCCACACGATCGCGCCGCCGATCCGCTGGTCCATCAGCGGGTCGATCGTCTGATAGAGCCGCCCGCACCAGGTATAAAAGGGGTAGAGATCGTGATCGGCGAAGCACAGATACGCACCCATCGCGATCTGCGGAAACATCACCAGCACGCCGGTCACCGCGCGCGCGACGAAGCTGATCCCGGCTTCGGCGGGCGGTCGCGGGTCGAGCACCAGGCTCCAGAACAGCAACCCGTCGAGCACCATCGACCAGTTCATCACCGGATAGAGCACGGGGCTCAGCATCGCGGTCAAATGCACCGACGGCGTCAGCCACAAGGCGAGCAGCCCGACGAACAGGAACCCCGCCACCTCGGGCTGGCGCGACACTGCGATGCCCTTGCGAAACCAGCGCTGCGCGATCACGTGCCTGCCCCATACCGGCATGCCCGCGACCAGCGTCTCCCACGGCCACGCGAGCGCGATCAGGAACGCGCCGAGATGGTGCATGATCATATGCTGCAGGCGGTTATAGAAGAATTGGTGCAGCGCGAGATATTCGAACCGCGTCTGCACCACCGTCCAGATCAGGACGAGCCCGATCGTCGCCACCACCACCCGCCAGCGCGCCAGCGGTGCAACGCGGCATCCCCGCACGAAGCTGAACACCGTGAACGCGAATCCCGCATACCAGAGCGGCGAGAAATCCCAGGGCAGCCAGAACGGCACGATCGACGGCTTGAACGTGCACACCGCCCACAGCGCCATCCCCAGCGCCACGAGCGCAGCCGCGAACCCGCCGTCGCGCGTCGCCAGCGATGCGGCGGCGCGATCACGCCAGGTAAGCGGGGCGGCCTCGATCATCATCGCGTCATAAACGGCAGCCGCGCCACCGACAACTCGCGCAGCGCTTATCGATGCGCCTTCGGCTGGCCGCCGATCCAGGTTTGCGTCACCTGCATATCGTCGTCGAGCAGCACCAGATCGGCCGCGAACCCCGCTGCGATCGCCCCGCGGACGTCGGCGATGCCGAGGAACGCCGCCGGCGTCACCGACGCCATCGCCGATGCCTGGCGCAGCGTGACGCGGCCCTGCGCGATGATGTTGGCGGCCGCCTGCGCCATCGTCAGCGTGGATCCCGCGAGCACGCCGTCGGCGCTCGTCAGCCGGTCGCCGTCGAGGGCAATCGGCCGTCCCTGAAGCACGAAGCTGTCGCTGTCGGCGCCCACCGTCGGCATCGCATCCGTGACCAGCATCAGTCGCTCGACGCCCTTGGCGCGCACCGCGACGCGCACCGTCGCGGGATGGACGTGGTGTCCGTCGACGATCAGCCCGGCATAAGTCGCATCGTCCTCGAGCGCGGCGCCGACCATCCCCGGCGCGCGATTGGCGAGCTGTGACATCGCGTTGAACAGATGGGTGAACCCGGTCAGCCCCGCATCGATCGCCGCGCGCACCGTTTCGTAATCGGCATCCGAATGCCCCGCCGCGACGATCACCCCGGCATCGGCCAGCCGCCGAATCTGCGCCGGCGTCGCGCGTTCGGGCGCGAGCGTCACCAATGTCCGCCCGCACCGCGCCGAGGTCAGCAGGTCGATCACCGCATCGTCGAGCGGCCGCAGCTTCGATGCGAGGTGGATGCCGTGCCGCTTGGGGCTGAGGAACGGCCCCTCGATATGAATGCCGAGCACCCCGGGCACCTCCGCCTCGATCGCCGCATCGGTCGCTGCGATCGCCGCCTCGACCACCGACAGATCGTCGCTGATCAATGTCGGCAGCAGCCCGGTCGTCCCGAACCGACGATGCGCCGCGGCGATCGTCGCGATCGTCGCGACGCTGGGATCGTCGTTGAACAGCTTGCCGCCGCCGCCATTGACCTGCGTGTCGATGAACCCCGGCAGCAACAGCCTGCCGCCGCAATCGACGATCCGCGCATCGGCCGGCGGGCTCGACGAAACCGCGCGAATCGCGCCGCCGTCGATCGTCACGCAGACGTCGTCGCGGAGCCCCGCGGGCAGCATCACCCGGGCGTTGACCAGCACCGCCGCCATCAGACCGTCTCGGTCACCTTGGCGAGGTGCGGCGGGCGATCGGGATCGCGCCCCCGTGCCACCGCCAGCGCATTCGCCAGCCGATAGAAACTCTCGATCTGCAGTACCGGCGCGATCAGCGGATCGGCGTCGAGCACCGGCAAGGCCAACCCCGGCGCGCCCGGCAGCCCGGCGTGGATCACCGCCGCATCGCGCCCGGCGAACTCGGCGGCAAGCTCGGCAACGCTGTCGCGGCTCTCGTCGTCCTGGCCGAACAGCAGCACCGGGAATCCCTTGCCGACCAGCGCCATCGGCCCGTGCCGCACCTCGGCCGCGCTGAACGCCTCGGCATGGAATCCGCAGGTTTCCTTGATCTTGAGCGCCGCCTCCTGCGCGATGCCGAAGCCGTGCCCGCGCGCGACCGTATATAGATGCTCGGCATGCGACAGCAGCGGCAGCGCCGGCGTCCAATCGAGCTGCCACGCGCGATCGAGTAGCTCGGGCAGCGCCTCGAGCGCATTCGCCAGCGCCGCATCCTCGGTCCACGCCGCGATCAGGTCGAGCAAGGCAGCGAGGCTGGCGATGAACGACTTGGTCGCCGCCACGCTCTTCTCGGGGCCGGCGTGGAGCGGCAGGCAGGTGTCGGCCATTGCCGCGAGCGGCGACGTCTCGTCATTGACCAGCGACACCAGCGTCGCCCCGTGTTCGCGCGCCCGTTCGGCCGCGGCGATCAGATCGGGGCTGCGGCCCGATTGCGAGATCGCCAGCACGACGACCCCTTTCATTTCGGGCGCCGCCTCATAAACCGACGCGACCGAGGGCGACGCCGAGCTCGTCAGCACGCCCGCGCGCCGCTCGATCAGATAGCGCCCGAACGTCGCCGCATTGTCCGAACTGCCCCGCGCCAGCGTCACCACCGCGCGGGGCGGCGCGCAACGCAGCCGCGCGCCCAGCGCCGCAACCGCTTGCGCATTGGCCGCACGCTGGCGGCGTACCGCGGCGCCTGC
This sequence comes from Sphingomonas sp., assembly GCA_051954635.1. Taxonomy (GTDB): domain Bacteria; phylum Pseudomonadota; class Alphaproteobacteria; order Sphingomonadales; family Sphingomonadaceae; genus Sphingomonas. Next base: position 15,473 of record JBQCHO010000065.1, read on the forward strand.
CTCGGCAGCCTCACGAAACATCAGCGTCGAATCGGGCGCGACGGCATTGGGCAACGCATTCCTCCACTCGCCGTCAGCGCGGCGCGACACTCAGTTCGGCGACGAAATCATACACGTCGCCACGATAATAGGATTTGGTGAATTCGACCGTGCGGCCATCGCGCGCGAACCCGCGCCGTTCGATCTCGAGCCCTGCCGATTGCGCCGGAATCTTGAGCAATTCGGCCTGCTCGGCGGTGAACAGCACCGCGCGGAGCCGCTGCAGCACGCGCATGGGCCTCGCCTCGCCCAGCGCATCGTAGAGCGATTCGCCCACCGCATCGGCCGAGGGGAGCGCCCAGCCCGGCACCGTCGCATATTCGAGCGCCATCGACTCGCCGTCGGCAAAGCGGATACGCGTGAAGCGATAGACCGGGCTGCCCGGGCCGAGCCCGAACGCCATCGCCTCCTCGGGCGTCACGCTGCCCTCGGCGCGCGACAGCCATTCGCTGCGCGGCTGCCGTCCGCGCGCGAGCATGTCTTCGGAAAAGGACGAGATCGTCGCGAAATTCTTCTCGACGCGCGCGGCGACGAACGTCCCCGCCCCCTGCCGTCGCGTCAGCATTCGCGCATCGACGAGCCCATCGAGCGCCTTGCGCACGGTGACGCGCGACACCTTGTACGCCTCGGCCAGATCGCGTTCGGGCGGCAGCGCCTCGTCGGGCGACAGTACGTGCCGCTCGATCGCCGATCGCAACACGCGCTGCAGCTGGAGATACAGCGGCGCGCTGTCGCTCTCATCCAGTGTTCCGATCCGGTCGACGAACATGATGCTCCCCCTGCCCACCTTGTTAAGCCGATTGATAATGCCTTTTCAATACCAAAATACCAGAAAATTACATTGGCATCATTTTTGGTATTGCAAAATGATGACGATTGGCCGTTAATTGAGCCTCAGAAGACCGAATTGATGAATCAACCGCGCAAAGACGTGGGTTTAGCAGGCTATTTGGTCATGTTTTGGTCCTGTCCAATCAGGCCATCGAGGAAGGGGGATATTATGATTCAGGCTTCGATCGACATCCGCAAGGCGCTGTTCGCCGGCACCGTGAGCATGCTCGCGCTTTCCATCGCCACCCCGGCCATCGCACAGGATAACAGCCTCGGCAGCACCGCGCCGCAGGCAAGCGTCACCCATGACGACGCCGTCCAGGGCGACGACCAATCGCAGGACATCGTCGTCACCGGCATCCGCGCGTCGCTGCGCGCCGCGCTGGAGGCCAAGCGTAACGCCAACGCGATCGTCGATTCGGTGTCGGCCGAAGACGTCGGCAAATTCCCCAACACCAACGTCGCCGAAGCGCTCACGCTCGTCCCCGGCGTCACCGTCGATCGCCAGTTCGGTCAGGGCGAAAAAGTCTCGATCCTCGGCACCAACCCGGCGCTCAACCGCACCTTGCTCAATGGCCAGACGGTCGCCTCGGCCGACTGGTTCATCCTCGATTCGCCCGGCCGCACGTTCAACTATGCGCTGCTTGCGCCGCAGCTGATCGACCGCGTCGACGTCTACAAGTCGCCCGAAGCGCGGATCGACGAGGGGTCGATCGGCGGCACCGTCAACGTCATTACCCGCCGCCCGCTCGACATGAAGCCGTTCAGCGGCGCCGCGCAGCTCGGCTATCTCTACAACGATCGCTCGAAAAAGGGCGATATCCAGGGCTCGGCGCTGCTCAGCTGGCATAACCAGGCCGACACGATCGGCGTCCTCGCCTCGTTCCAGCGGACCAAGGATCGCCTGCGCCGCGACGGCCTCGAAAGCTACGGCACGATTCCCGCCAGCTTCTGGAACGGCAACAATGACGGCGGCGTCAGCTCGATCACCACGGGCAATTGCACCGGCGATTGCGCGACCACGCTTCTCGCCAATCCCGACGCGCGCTTTCCCAACGCTTATGGCACCAGCTATTTCGAGCAGACCCGCGAGCGGAAGACCTATTCGGGCACCGTCCAGTGGAAGCCGATCGACAAGCTGACGCTGACCGCGGACTATCTGCGGATCGACGCCAACTACAATAATTTCAACCAGTCCGAATATGCCTTTCCCGGCAACACCTGGAACAGCGCAGGCGCCCTGACCGGGCTCACCGTCAATGACGGCATCGTCACCAGCGCGACCTTCAAACACGCGCTGTCGGTCTATGACGCGCAATATCGTATCGCGTCGATGCACTCGCAGACCTGGCATGGCAAAGCCGAGTGGAACGACGAGCATTACGACATCAATGTCGAGGCCGGCACGACCAAGGCTAATGGCGGCTCGAAGCACCAGGTGTTCCTCGAATTCCTCAACTGGGCCGATTACACCGTCGATATCAGCGGCGCGCCCAAGGTGCCCGGCACGATCAGCTACGCGACCGACGTGCTCGGCAATCCCGACGCCTTCGCGACCGATCCGGGCTGGAGCGGCAACCTCGTCGACAAGCCGACCCGCGACAAGGAGAATTACGCGCAGGGCGACGTCACGCTCAAGTTCGACGGCTCGCTCAAAAGCATCCAGCTCGGTTACAAATGGCGCCACCACGAAACCAGTGAGGAATATTCCGGTATCGCGGTCACCGGCGTCAGTGCGCCGGCGTCGCTGTTCGACCCCAGCGGCGCCGGCTCCAACTATCTGCGCGGCTTTAGCGGCCTCAACGATCAGATGACCGGCCGCTTCACGATCGACGGCGGATCGATGGTCGATTATGTCGAGGGCGGCTCCTGGCTGCCCGCCGGCGCGGCCTTCCCCGAACCCTCCAAATTCGCCGCCGCCGAATTCACCGCGGGCAATTGGGACGTCAAGGAAGACGTCAACGCCGCTTATGCTCAGGTCAATTTCGAGCAGGGCGCGCTTCGCGGCAATGTCGGCGCGCGCTATGTCGATACCAAGAGCGACAGCGCGGGCTATGTCTGCAACCCCGGCGCACCGTGCGTCGGCGAGGCCGACTGGACCTGGCAGAGCACCAAGAAGCATTATCGCAACGTGCTGCCGAGCGTGAACGTCGCGATCAACCTCGAGCGCAACCTGATCTTCCGCGTCGCCGCCTCGGAGGTCATCGCCCGTCCGAACTATGCCGACATGACCAACTATTTCTGGCTTTCGGACCAGATTCTCACCGGCGGCGGCGGCAATCCGAAGCTCGACCCCTACGAGTCGACCAATTACGACGCTTCGCTTGAATATTATCTCTCGCACAGCTCGATCATCGCCGGCGAGGTGTTTTACAAGGACATCGGCAACTACATCGTGCAGCGCACCGCGCCCGAAGACTATTACAACCAGTCGCAGCACATGGTGACGACCTACCAGATCAGCCGCCCCTACAACGCTGGGCCGGCAATCTCGAAGGGTTTCGCGGTCGCCTATCAGCAGAATTTGCCCTGGGGCTTCGGGCTGCTCGCCAATTACACCTATGCCGACGCGCATGACAGCAAGGGCCAGGCGCTGCCGTACAATTCGAAGCACCAGGTCAGCGTCAGCCCGTTCTTCGAAACCGGGCCGGTGTCGCTGCGCGGCACCTACACCTGGCGGTCCAAATATTTCACCGGCATCGATCGCGGCGACAACATGTTCGTGCGGTCGAGCGACAATCTCGACGTGTCGGCGACGTACAATTTCACCAAATATCTCGGGCTTACGCTGCAGGGCATGAACCTGACCGACAGCCAATATTACGCCTACGCCAACACCCCCTTGCTCGCGCGCGGCGTGTATCGCAGCGGCCGCAAATTCATGGCGACCGTCAACCTCAACTTCTGAGGTGTCGACCGGCGGCATCGCAATCCCGCGATGCCGCCGCTTCGATTATCGGGCACGGCGATTGACGTGCGTCCCCCGTCCCGCGCTATGACGCCTGTCGACGACATCCAAAGGGGCTCTTGTGATGCGTAACCTGCTGGCCGCCGCGCTGTCGCTGCTCGCGCCCGCTGCCGCCTCGGCCGCCACGCCCGCCGATCTGCCGCTGCTGCCGATGCCCGCCTCGGTGACCCAGCAAGCCGGCAGCTTCACGCTCGCCCATACCACGATCGCCGCCCGCGACTCCGGTGAACGAGCCGCCGCCGATCGGCTTCGCAATCTCGCCGCCCGCGCCGGCGGCCCGGCGCTATCGGTATCCAAGACCGGGCGCATCCGCTTCCGCCACGATGCAAGCGTAACCGGTACCGAAGCCTATCGCCTCGTCGTCACGCCTACCGGCGCGACCGTTTCCGCCGCAACGGACGCCGGCCTCTATTACGGCGCCGAGACGCTGTGGCAGTTGATCGCCGCCGGCCACGGCCGCATCCCTGCCGTCACCATCGCCGACCAGCCCGCTTTCGCGTGGCGCGGCGTGATGCTCGATTCCGCGCGCCACTTCCAGCCGGTCGCCTATGTCGAGCAGCTCATCGACCGCATGGCGATGGCCAAGCTCAACACCCTCCACTGGCACCTCGCCGACGATCAGGCGTGGCGCATCCAGATTGACCGCTATCCGCGCCTGACACAGATCGGCGCCTGCCGCCAGGAAGCCGGCGCCGCCGGGTTCGACGCCAGGACGGGCAAACCCGCTCCCTACTGCGGGTTCTACAGCAAGGCCGACATCCGCGCCGTCGTCGCCTATGCCGCCGCGCACCACGTCACGATCGTTCCCGAGATCGACATGCCCGGCCACGCGACGGCATTGGTCGCCGCCTATCCCCAACTCGCCTCGATCCCCAATCCGCCGAATAGCCCAAGCAACCAATGGGGCGTCCTCCCCAATCTGCTCAACCCCACGGACACTACCTTCACCTTCGTCGAGAACGTGCTCGACGAGGTGATGGCGCTGTTCCCCGGCCGCTACATCCATCTCGGCGGCGACGAGGCGGTCAAGGACCAGTGGAGAGCAAACCCGGCGATCCAGGCGCAGATCAAGCGCCTCGGCCTCAAGGACGAGAACGATCTGCAAGGCTGGTTCATGGCGCGGCTCGGCGATTATCTCGCCCAGCACGGTCGCCGCATGATCGGCTGGGACGAAATTCTCGAAGGCCAGGTGCCGGCCGACGCGACCGTCATGTCGTGGCACGGAATCGACGGCGCGATCACCGCGGCGAAGAGCGGCCACGACGCGATCCTCGCCCCCGCCCCGATCTTCTATCTCGACAACCGCCAGAGCGATTCCCCCGACGAGCCGCCCGGCCGCGACACGACGATGGACTGGCAGAAGCTCTACGCCTTCGATCCCGCGCCGTCCGAACTCACGCCCGATCAGCGCCGCCACCTGCTCGGCTTGCAGGTCAATCTATGGACCGAGCATGTCCGCACCACCGCTTACGCCGATCGTATGATCTG
>JBQCHO010000066.1:0-31484 GCA_051954635.1 Sphingomonas sp.
ACCTCTACGCCGACGCTGGCGTCGCGGCTCCCGCATGGCCGGTGCCGCCGCTGCCCGCCTTCGAGGAGCAGCTGGAAGCGGCGCTCGCCGCGGAGCCGGCCGTGCTCAGCTTCATCTTCGGCGTCCCGCCCGCGGATGCGATCGAGCGCGCCCATGCCCGCGGCATCCGGGTGTTCGGCACCGCGACCACGGTGCCGGAGGCGCTGGCGCTGGAGGCGGCGGGCGGCGACGCGATCGTCGCCTCCGGGGCCGAGGCCGCCGGGCACCGGCCCTCGTTCCTGGCCGCGCCGGAGGCGAGCCTCGTCGGCGGGCTCGCGCTCATCCCGCAGGTCGTCGAGGCGGTCTCCGTTCCGGTGAGCGCCACCGGCGGCATCGCCGACCGACGCGGAGTCGCCGCGGCGTTCGCGCTCGGCGCCTGTGGCGTCCAGGTCGGGACGGCGTTCCTGGCCACCCGGCAATCCGCCGCGCCCGCCGTGCACCGCGACCGCATCCGCGGCGCGGCCGCGCACGAGACGGTGCTCACCCGGGCGATGAGCGGACGCGCGGCGCGCGGACTGCCGAACCGCGCCGTGCAGACGATCGAGCGGCACGGGTTCGCGTCGTTCCCGCTTCAGAACATCCTCACCGGCGCGTTCCGGCGGCCCGCGGCCGAGGCGGGACGCGACGACCTGCTGTCGCTCTGGATGGGGCAGGCGGCCGGCCTCGCTCGCCTGGACGACGCCGCCGAGGTGTTCGCCGAGCTGCGCGCCGGTGTCCCCGGCTCGCGCGGCTGAGCGGCGGACGCGGGTCAGACCGGGGCGCTGGGCGGCGGGACGAGCGTGAAGCGGCCGTCGGCGACCTGGCGGGGGGCCCGCCCGGCGGCGCGCGCGGCGCCGCCCCCCGGGGCCGCCGCCCCCCCCCCCCGCCCCCCCCCCCCCCCCCCCCCCCCCGGGGGGGGATAAGGTGGAAGCGCCGGGCCAACTGGCCAGCCATTACGCGCCGTCGAAGCCAGTTCGATTGAACGCTGCACAAGCGGAAGCAGAAGAATGGCTGATCGGCTTCGGCCCCATCCCGGGAGATGACACCTTGTCAGTTTCCGGCAATCTCACCGAAGCCGCCGCACGCCTGTTCGACGCCCTCCACCGCGCCGACGCGTCACCCAAGTCCCGCATCGCCGTCGCGCCGATTCCCGAAACCGGCATCGGCGCCGCGATCAACGATCGCCTGCGCCGCGCCGCACACCGTTAGGCCGTCGTCGTTTCAGCCTTCGACCGCGCCGCGAAACTCTTCCGCAACTTCTGCAACTTCGGCGGGATCACCGCGAGGCAATAGGGATTCCGCTGCCCTTCGCCTTCCCAATATTCCTGGTGGTAATCCTCGGCCGGCCACCATTGGTCGGCCAGTTCGATCGAGGTCACGATCGGCGCTGGCCAATTCGCCTGGTTGCGCTCGATTCCGGCCAGCGCGGCGTGGTGCTGCATCTGGTCCTGCGGAAAGATCGCCGAGCGATATTGCGTGCCGACGTCGTTGCCCTGCCGGTTGAGCTGCGTCGGATCGTGCGTCGCGAAAAAGATGTCGAGCATGTCGGCATAGCTCACCTGCTCGGGATCGAAGGTGACGCGGATCGCCTCGGCGTGCCCGGTATCGCCATTGCACACCTCCTTGTAGGTCGGCTTGTCCTTGCCGCCGCCGATATAGCCGCTTTCCACCTTCTCGACGCCTATCACGTCGTTGAACACCGCCTCGGTGCACCAGAAGCAGCCGCCCGCCAGGATCGCGGTTTCGCTTGCCATAATCTCGCTCCTCTTGTTTGACGCCGATGTAGGAACGCAGGCGACAAAGGGAAAGGCGATGGCCAAGGGCAGCGTGATGGTCACCGGCGGCGCCGGCTATATCGGCAGCCATGCCGTGCTCGCTCTGTGCGACGCCGGGTGGGACGTGGTGGTGATCGACAACCTCGTCACCGGCTTCGCCTGGGCGGTCGACCCCCGCGCGACGCTGGTCGAAATGGCGGTCGAGGACGTGGCCGTCCGCGATGTCATGCGCGCGCGCGACCTCACCGCCGTGATGCACTTCGCCGGGTCGATCATCGTCCCCGAATCGGTCAGCGACCCGCTCAAATATTATCGCAACAACACCGCCGCGAGCCGCTCGCTGCTCGAAAGCGCGGTCGCGTCGGGGGTGAAGCACTTCATCTTCTCCTCGACCGCCGCGACCTACGGCATTCCCGAGGTCGTCCCCGTCTCGGAAGACAGCCCGAAGGCGCCGATCAACCCCTACGGCACGTCGAAGCTGATGACCGAGCTGATGTTGCGCGACACCGCCGCCGCGCACCCGATCAATTATTGCGCGCTGCGCTATTTCAACGTCGCCGGCGCCGACCCGCAGGGCCGCTCGGGCCAGTCGACCGCGGGGGCGACGCACCTCATCAAAGTCGCGGTCGAGGCGGCGATCGGCAAGCGCGATCACGTCTCGGTATTCGGCACCGATTTCGCCACGCCCGACGGGACGGGGGTGCGCGATTACATCCACGTCTCCGATCTCGCCGCCGCGCATGTCGACGCGCTCGAAGCGCTGATTGCCGAGCCGACCCGCAACCTGACGATGAACGCGGGCTATGGCCGCGGCTATTCGGTGCTCGAAGTGCTCGATGCGGTCGATCGCGTGACCAACATGACGATCGACCGCCGCCTCGAAGGCCGCCGCGCGGGCGATCCCGACGCGCTGGTCGCCGACAATGCCCGCATCCTGGCAACGCTGCCCTGGCGCCCCCGGCGCGACGATCTCGACGTCATCGTCCAGGACGCGCTCGCCTGGGAGCGCAAGCTGGCGGAGCGCGGCTGATGGCGCGCCTGCGCTCGCTGCTGTTCGTCCCCGGCGACCGCCCCGAACGGATGGAAAAGGCGCTCGGCCTCGGCGCCGATGCGCTGATCCTCGACCTGGAGGATTCGGTGGCCCTCGCCGCCAAGCCCGCCGCGCGCGAGGCGGTCGCCGCGTTCCTCAAGCACGATCGCACGATCCCGCTCTACGTCCGCATCAACCCGCTCGACAGCGGCCTTGCCGACGACGACCTTGCCGCTGTGCTGCCCGCAAAGCCCGACGGCATCGTTTTGCCTAAAGCCGAAGGCGCGCCCTCGCTCGAGGCGCTCGACGCCAAGCTATCCGGCGACATTGCGATCCTCCCGATCGCCACCGAAACGCCCGCAGCGATCTTCGCGCTTGGCTCTTATGGCGGCGTCACGACGTGCCTCGCTGGCCTGACCTGGGGCGCCGAAGACCTGCCCGCCGCGATCGGCGCTGCCACGTCACGCGAGCCAGACGGCGGCTACACCGCGCCCTACCAGCTCGCCCGCTCGCTGACTTTATTCGGCGCGCACGCCGCGGGCGTCCCCGCGATCGAAACGGTCTATCCCGATTTCCGCGATCTCGACGGCCTCGCGGCTTATGCCGCGCGCGGCAGCCGCGACGGCTTCACCGGCATGATGGCGATCCACCCCGCGCAGGTGCCGGTGATCAACGCTGCCTTCACGCCCTCGGTCGAGCAGGTCGCCCACGCCCGCCGCGTCGTCGATCTGTTCGCCGCCAATCCGGGCGCCGGTGCGCTGGCGCTCGACGGCAAGATGGTCGACGCGCCGCACCTAAAGGCAGCGCAGGCCCTACTCGCCCGCGCGGGCGAGCCGGACGCGCGCGCCGATTGACCACCAGGCCAGCGCCCACAACGTTCCGAAGCTCCACCCCGCGAGCACGTCGCTCGGCCAGTGCACGCCAAGATAGATCCGGCTCACCCCGATCAGCGTGACCAGCAGAACCGCGACGATCAGCACGTACCAGCGCGTCGCATGGCGCTCGATCACCTGGGTCAGCAGCGACGCCATCGTCAGATACACGATCGCGCTGTTCGCCGAATGGCCGCTCGGAAAGCTTGCGGTCGAAATCTGCACCAGGTGATCGATCACCTGCGGCCGGACCCGCCCGACGACCTGCTTGGCGATCTCGACCGCGATCGATCCGCTTACCGTCGCCGCCAGGACCAGCGCCGCCGTCACCCACAACCGCAGCGTCGCTAGCAACCCGGTCACCACCGTCACGATCATCACCAGCACCGTGACGCCGCCCAGCGCGGTCACGTCGACCATCGCCTTGGCCACCCAGGCGGGGCCGATCGGCTGCATCCCGTGGCGCATTGCCAGCAGGATCGCGCGATCGAACTCGAACTGGTGGCCGCGGTCGATCGTCGCGCCGAGCACGACCAGGATCAGCACCGCGATCGCCACCGCGCCCCCCGCCGCCATCAGCCAGGGCGGATGGCGAACGGCTTCGGGCACTTCGCCGGCGGCATCGGGGCCCTCGGCCTCGGGAATGGGCATATCGTTCATCGTTCCGGTGATAACGCACGGGACGACACTGTCACCCCGCGTTCGCCAGCGCCGCGTCGAACGCCGCGTCGAGCGCGGCGCCCTGCGCCTGGATCGTCGACAATCGCGCCTTCGCATCGGCGAGCTGATGGCTACCGAGCACCGCTTTCGCCTCGGCGATATTGCCGACCAATTTGCCGATCAGGTCGATCGCGAGGTCGATGTCGGTCAGGATATCCGATGCCGAAACGCCCATCTCACTTCTCCCCCTGCTGCGCCGGCGCGGCGAGCGCCTGGATGCTGCGCAGCGTGTCGTCGAGCGACTCGATCGCCGCCGAGGCATCGCCGCCCACCGACACGATCATCCGCGCCTCGTCGCGATAGGTCCGCGCGCGGCGCACCGCGTCACCGATCGCCGCGTCCTGCGTCGCGGTCAGCGCGCCCGATCTGACCGCCGCAGTCGCTGCCGCCTCGCCGCTATTGTACGCCAGCTCGGCGAGCGACAGCGCGGTCGTCCCGTCAAGCGCGACCGCCTCCGCGCTCGCCGCCGCATTGCCGTTGCCGAGCCCCGCCTGCGGCGCGCACGCCGCCAGCGCCAGCACTGGGGCTGCCAGGATCAAATTGCTGTTCATTCCTGCCTCCGATTCGTGAAGGACGGAACAAAGATAGAACATTTTCCAACATTGCAAGCCGGGGATTTTGGGTTCAGCCTCGGCGGATAAGCAGGGGAGAGGACCATGATCAGCGATCAGGAACGCATTCACGCCAATCTCGAGGCGATCGGCATCCGCGCGTCGGGCGCGGCGATCGGTCTGTTTCAGTTGCTCAAGGAATTGCGCGACGCCGGCGTGCTTGGGGCCGATGCGATCAACCGCATCAAGGAAGCGGTGATCACCGATCTCGCCGCCTCACGCCCGCGTTCGCAGCCGCTCGCCGATTATCAGGCGCGTGTCCGGGAGCGCATGAACACGCTGATTCCGGTCGAACCCCCGCACGAAAAACCATTGCATTAAAGGCGCGTAACCTCGCGCAGCACGGCATCGAGCAACGGCGCGCCGGCCGCGGTCAGCCGCAGCCGATCAGGCGTTTGCTCGATCAGTCCGTGCCCCGCGAGCCGCGCGATCGCCGCATCGTCGAGCAGCGCGGCAACGTCGATCCCACGCTTCGCCAGCGCCGCGGTCGCGAGGCCCTCGCTCAGCCGCAACCCCATCACCAGCGCCTCGGTCGCCTCGGCGCGCGCGTCGAGCGGCTCTTCGGATTGCAGCCCATGCCCGTTGCGATCGACCGCTGCGATCCAATTCTCCGGCTTGCGATGCCGCATCGTCGCCACCCGCCCGCGCCGCCCATGCGCGCCCGGTCCGATCCCGGCATAACCGGTGTATCGCCAATAACTTAGGTTGTGCCGGCTCTCTGCCCCCGGCCGCGCGTGGTTCGACACTTCATAAGCCGGCAGCCCCGCCTCCGCAGTGATCACACGCGTCGCGTCGAACAGGTCCGCTGCAGCATCGGCGTCGGGGATGACGAGACGCCCCGCCGCCGCCTCGGTCGCGAAACGCGTCCCCGGCTCGATCGTCAATTGGTAGAGCGACAGATGCTCGGTCCCGAATCCAATCGAGCGCCGTAGCTCGGTTTCCCATTTGCCCGTCGTCTGCCCGGGCCGCGCATAGATCAGGTCGAAGCTGACCCGATCGAACACCGCTTGCGCAGTATCGAGCGCGGCGAGGCCCTCGGCGACGTCATGCGCGCGCCCGAGAAAACGCAACGCCGCATCGTCCAACGCCTGCAGCCCGAGCGACACCCGATTGACCCCGGCGGCGGCGAGATCGGCGAACCTCGCCGCCTCGACTGAGGAGGGGTTCGCCTCCAGCGTGATCTCGATGCCGGGCTCGAATCCCCAAGCCTGCTCGGCGGCCGCGATGAGCGCGGCGACCGTTTCGGGCGGCATCAGCGAGGGCGTGCCGCCGCCGAAGAAGATCGAGCCGAGCTTGCGGCCCGCCGTCTCGCGCGCCTCATGCGCGAGGTCGGCGAGCAGGGCGTCGCGCCACCGTTCCTGGTCGACCTGCTCGCGGACATGGCTGTTGAAATCGCAATAGGGGCATTTCGAAACGCAGAACGGCCAATGGACATAAAGCGCGAGCGGCGGCGTTTGGGGGGCGTTCATCACCGCCGCGATATGGCGGCCTGACACTGTAAGGGAAAGGCATGAAGATCGTTCTTGCGTCGTTGATGCTGCTCGCGGCCTGCGCGCCTTCACCATCGCAGCAAAGCGGTGCACCGCGCGTCGTCGAGCCGCGGGCCTTTGCCGGCCCGGCGGCGCGCGACCCGGCGCAGTTGCAGGAGGTGATGCTCGATCGCCAGAACGCCGCTCGCCGCGCAGTCGGTGTCGCGCCGCTCGTCTGGAACGATGCGCTCGCCACGGACGCGCAGGCCTATGCCGATCAGATGGCGCGGACCGGCCGCTTCGCGCATGCCGAGCAGCCGCAGGGCATGGGGCGCGAGGGAGAGAATCTGTGGACCGGCACGCGCGAGGCCTACACCTATCGCGAGATGGTCGACGCCTGGATCGCCGAAAAGAAGTGGTTCCAAAACGGCGTGACCCCCGATTTCAGCACCACCGGCAATTATGAGGACGTCGCGCACTACACCCAGATCATCTGGCGCGGCAGCACCGCAATGGGCTGCGCGCTAGCGAGCAATCGCACCGACGATTATCTGGTGTGCCGGTATAGTCCGCCGGGCAATGTGGTCGGGCAGAAGGCGCTTTGATCTGAAAGACCGCACCAGCCCGCTCCCCCACCCGGCCACCATCGGATAATCGCATTGGGTGGCCGGGTGGGGGAGCGGGCTGGTGCCCCTAAAATTCAGCGCGGCGCCATGCGGATCGCGCCGTCGAGGCGGACGTCCTCGCCGTTGAAATAGCCGTTTTCGATCATCGCCAGGGCGAGCTTGGCATATTCCTCCGGATGGCCGAGCCGCTTGGGGAAGGGCACCGACGCGGCCAGTGCGTCCTTCACCTGTTGCGGCGCCCCCTGCATCAGCGGCGTGTCGAAGATGCCGGGCAGGATCGTGTTGACGCGGATGCCCTCGCCCATCAGGTCGCGCGCGATCGGCAGCGTCATGCCGACCACGCCGCCCTTCGAGGCCGAATAGGCGGCCTGGCCGATCTGGCCGTCCTCGGCAGCGACGCTGGCGGTCATCACGATCGCGCCGCGCTCGCCGTCCTTGCCGGGATCGAGCGTCAGCATCCCCGCCGCCGATTTGGCGACGCAGCGGAAAGTGCCGATCAGATTGATCTGGATGAGCCAGTTGAAAGCATCCAAGCTGAAATGCTTGATGCTGCCGTCTTCCTTCGATCGGCTCGCGGTCTTCATCGCGTTGCCGGTGCCGGCGCAGCACACGAGCACCGATTCCTGGCCGTGCGCGGCGCGGGCCTTGGCGAAGCCGGCGTCGACCGAGTCGTCGGAGGTGACGTTCACTTCGCAGAACAGCCCGCCGATCTCGGCGGCGAGCGCCTCGCCCTTTTCGGCCTGGAGGTCGAAGATCGCTACCTTGGCGCCCTTGGCCGCCAGCGCCCGCGCGGTTGCCGCGCCGAGGCCCGAGGCGCCGCCGGTGACGACGGCCGAGATGTTGGTGCCGAGTTCCATGTGTTTCTCCCCGAAATCGTCATCCCAGCGAAGGCTGGGATCGTATGCGGCACGAAACCCAGCCTGCGCTGGGGTGACGGTTCAAATCAGAGCCGCTCCACGATCGTGACATTGGCGATGCCGCCGCCCTCGCACATCGTCTGCAGGCCGTAGCGGCCGCCGCGTTTGCGGAGCGCGTGGACGAGCGTCGCCATCAACTTGGTGCCCGAGGCGCCGAGCGGGTGGCCGAGCGCGATCGCGCCGCCATTGACGTTGATTTTGTCCGGGTCCGCGCCGGTGTGGCGGAGCCAGGCGAGGGGCACGGGCGCGAAGGCCTCATTAACTTCGTAGAGGTCGATCTCGTCGATCGAAATTCCGGCGCGCTTCAGGGCGCGATCGGTGGCGAACAGCGGTTCTTCGAGCATCACCACAGGGTCGCCGCCGGTGACGGTCAGGTTGTGGATGCGCGCGAGCGGGGTCAGGCCGTGCGCCTTCAGCGCGGCTTCGGAGACGATCATCACTGCACTCGATCCGTCGCAGATCTGGCTGGCATTCGCCGCCGAGATGACGCCGCCTTCCTTGAGCAGCTTGACCGATTGGATGCCCTCCATCGTCGCGTCGAAACGGATGCCTTCGTCGACCGCGTGCTGCTGCTCGCCCTCGGGCGTGTCGATCGCCAGCGGGACGATCTCGTCCGCGAAATCGCCGCGTTCGGTGGCGGCGGCGGCGCGTCGGTGGCTCTGCAATGCGTATTCGTCGAGCCTGTCGCGGTCGAAGCCGTATTTGTGTGCAATCATCTCGGCGCCCATGAACTGGCTGAATTGCACGCCGGGATAGCGCGCTTCCTGGCGCGGCGACTTGGCCTTGCCGAGCCCGGCCTGGGCGAACAGCATGCCGGTCGAGCCCATCGGTACGCGCGTCATGCTCTCGACACCGGCGGCGATCACCACGTCCTGCGTGCCCGACATCACCGCCTGCGCGGCGAACTGGATCGCCTGTTGCGAGGAGCCGCACTGACGGTCGATCGTCACTGCGGGGACGCTTTCGGGCAGGTTGGAGGCAAGTACCGCGCCGCGGCCGACCTGGAACCCCTGCTCGCCGCCCTGGCTGACGCAGCCCATGATGACGTCGTCGATCGCTTTGGGGTCGATGCCGGTGCGGGCCACTACCTGGTTGAGCACTTCACCCGCCATGTCGGCGGGGTGCCAGCCGGCGAGCCGGCTGCCGCGTTTGCCGCCGGCGGTGCGGACCGCCGCGACGATATAGGGCTCTGACCTGCCCCGCGCGCAAGTCGGTTCGTGTTTGCAACCGAGTGTCGCGCGAATTGACGGTTACGGCAAGGGGGGTGGCATACCCGATCGTCGAAGAGTCGCGGGCTGTGTCATTTGCCCGCTCCGTTCGCCCTGAGCTTGTCGAAGGGCGATTGGCTGGCGCTTCTCGCTCCAACCGTGCTTCGACAAGCTCAGCACGAACGGGTGGGTGTCAGAGGATCACCGTTTCGGGCCGGGTCTGCTCGATCGCGGCGAGGATCATCTTTTCCCAAATTGCGGGATCGCCCGCCGCGGCCATCGCGCGATCGGGCTCGCGCAGCGTGCGGAGCACAGCGGCGGCGTCGGGCAGATAGTCCTTCCAGCGATCCTCGACGAGCTCGGCGGCCGATTCGGCGTTGCCCTCTGCGTTGGCGCTGATCCGCTGGCCGGCGAGCACGCGGGCGATGCGCTCGGCGGCGCTCTGGGTGCTGATGTCCATGATCGTCCTCCTACGCGAGCGTAAACCCGCGAGGAGGACGAGCGTATCCGTCAGGTACGGGCTTCGGCGCGCGGCCCGCGCGGGCCGCCGCGGCGGCCGGGCTGGGTGTTGGGGCGACGACGGTCCTGGCCGTCGCGGCGCTGGCCGTCATTGCGCTGGCCGCGATCGTCGGCACCCCGATGCGGCTGACGCTGGCCGTCCGCGGCCGGACGGCGCTGGTCGGTGCGCTGGCCGTTCTGCGGGCGGTTGTCGCCGCCGCGATAGGGCTGGCGCTGACCGTCGGTCGGCTGCGCACGGCGATTGTCGTCGCCGCGATAGGGGCGACGCTGGCCGTCGGCGGTAGCGGCGCGGCCATTGGCCTCGGCGGGACGACGCTCGCCGCGCTGCTGCGGCTGGCGACGGCCATCGGTCGGACGCGCCTGGTGCGTGGCGCGCGGACGGCGAGGCTCGCGCGGGCGATCTTCGCGCGGGGCGGGATCGGCGCCGATTGTCTTCTTGCGCTCGGCCTGGAGCTTGGCCGAAGCGGCGACGAAATCGGCCGGCAGCGCTTCGATCGCGACCTTCTGGCGAGTCAGCCGCTCGATGTCGCGCAGATAGGGCTTCTCGTCGTCAGCGCAGAAGCTGATCGCGACGCCGCTCGCCCCGGCGCGCGCGGTGCGGCCGATGCGGTGGACATATTGCTCGGGCACGTTGGGCAGCTCGAAATTGAAGACGTGGCTGACGCCCGAGACATCGATGCCGCGCGCGGCGATGTCGGTGGCGACGAGGATCGGCACCGTGCCCGACTTGAACGCGCCCAGTGCCTTCTCGCGCTGCGGCTGGCTCTTGTTGCCGTGGATCGCGTTGGCGGCGATGCCGTTGCCGGCGAGCAGCTTCACGACGCGGTCGGCGCCGTGCTTGGTGCGGGTGAAAACGAGCGCGCGGTCGATCGTCGGATCGGCGAGCTTGATCGTCAGGAGCGCCTGCTTTTCCTTCTGCCCGACGAAGGTCACGAACTGGTCGACGCGCTCGGCGGTGGTCGCCGCGGGCTTGATCGAGACGGTGGCGGGGTCGTTGAGGAACTGGTCAGCCAGCTCGCGGATCGCCTTGGGCATCGTCGCCGAGAAGAACAGCGACTGGCGCTGCTTCGGCAGCAGCTTCACGATCCGGCGCAATGCGTGGATGAAGCCGAGATCGAGCATCTGGTCGGCCTCGTCGAGCACGAGGATTTCGAGCATCGAGAGGTTGAGGTATTTCTGGTCGATCAGGTCGAGCAGCCGGCCCGGCGTGGCGACCAGCAGGTCGACGCCGCGGCTCATGTCCTGGCGGTTCTTGTTGATGCTGGTGCCGCCGAACACGGTGGCGACCGAGAGCTGCGAGAACTTGCCGTAGCCGCGCGCATTGTCGGCGATTTGCGTCGCAAGCTCGCGCGTCGGGGTCAGCACCAGCATGCGGCAATGATAGGGGAGCGGGCGCTTGGCGCTTTCCGCGAGGCGCTGCAGCGAGGGCAGCACGAACGCCGCGGTCTTGCCGGTGCCGGTCTGCGCGATGCCGAGCAGGTCGCGGCCTTGGAGGAGGGTGGGGATCGCCTGCGCCTGGATCGGCGTCGGCTGGTCATAGCCCTTGGCCTGGAGCGCGCGGACGAGCGGCTCGGCAAGGCCGAGTTTGGCAAAAGTCATGGAATGTAAAACCTTCAATACGGGCCACGCTCGCGCGGCAAATGCCGAACGAGGGGCGGGGAAATGACACCCCGCGTGATATGGGAAGCCCAGAAAAATCGACCGAGGCGGAGCCTGAGCGCCGGATGTCTGCCCGATGCTCGATCACGCTGCATGACGCCTCGATGGCCGCGCATATGATTGCTGCGCTGCAAAAAGTCAATGGCGGCAGCTTACGCATTTGGCCTCGTCGCACTTCGGTGTAGGAGACGGTGCCATGTCGTTACCGCTCACACGCCGCACGTTCCTCAGCCGGTCGAGCCTCGCGCTTGCCGGGCTCGCCGCCGCCTGCGCTCCCGGCCGTCCGGGCGGGGCCGCTACCGCGATCGACGAGACGCCGCCGATCGACGATCTCCAGGAACGCACCTTCCGCTTCTTCTGGGAGACGACCAACCCGAAGATCGGTCTCGCTCCCGATCGCTGGCCGACCAAGTCGTTCGCATCGATCGCCGCGGTCGGTTTCGCGCTGACCGCCTATCCGATCGGCGTCGTCCATGGCTGGATAAGCCGCGACCAGGCGCGCGCACGCACGCTGGCGACACTCGATTTCTTCGCGAACGCCAAACAAGGTCCCGATCGCGCCGGCATCAGCGGCTACAAGGGCTTCTTCTATCACTTCCTCGACATGGATACCGGCGCGCGGTTCAGGGATACCGAACTGTCGACGATCGACACCACGCTGCTGCTCGGCGGGGTGCTGTTCGCCCAGAGTTGGTTCGACACCGACCATCCCGATGAGGTCAAGATTCGCGCGCTCGCCGACCGGATCTACGGCGCGGTCGACTGGAACTGGATTCGCCCGACCTATCCGTTCGTGTCGATGGGCTGGCATCCCGAAACCGGCTTCATCGAGGCCGACTGGAGCCAGTTCAACGAGGCGCTGTTGCTCTACGTCCTCGCGCTGGGCTCGCCGACCTATCCGATCCAGGCGGGCACGCAGGAAGAATGGACCGCGCGGTTCAAACCGCAATGGGGTGGCGACTATGGTGAGCCGCACCTGATCTTCCCGTCATTGTTCGTCTATCAATATTCAAACCTGTGGCTCGATTTCCGCGGCATCCAGGACAGTTTCACCCGCGCCCACGGCATCGATTATTTCGAGAACAGCCGGCGGGCGACCTACGCCCAGCGTGACTATGCGATTGCCAATCCCAAGGGCTTCGCAGGCTACGGTCCCGACATCTGGGGGCTCACCGCCTGCGACGGGCCCGGCGACATCACCCGCCAGTTCGGCGGCGTGGCGCGCAAGTTCACCGGCTATTCGGCGCGCGGCCCGGGCGCCGATGGCGTCGACGACGGCACGATCGCGCCGACCGCCGCGGCGGGCTCGATCGCCTTCGCCCCCGATATCGTGCTGCCTGCGATCGGCGCGATGCACGCGCGCTACGGCCGCGCGATCTACGGCAAATACGGCTTTCTCGATTCGTTCAACCCGACGCTGTCGACCGGCGCGCCGACCCCCAAAGGCCAGATCGTCGAGGGGCTGTGCTGGGTCGATGATGATTATCTCGGCATCGATCAGGGGCCGATCGTCGGCGGGATCGAGAATTGGCGATCGGGGATGATCTGGTCGACGATGCGCCGCAATCCGCACATCCGCCGCGGGCTGATCCGCGCCGGCTTTTCGGGCGGGTGGCTATCGGCCTGAACGCGCGTCAGGCGCGTGTCGCGGCCAGCGCGACCGCCGCGGCGATCCGCTTCTCGCGCGTCTCGGGCCGCTTGGCGCTCTCGACCGCCTCCACCTGTTCGCGCTGTGCCGAGTAGCTCAGCCGGCCCCACCCGTCGCGGACGCCCGCCGTCTCGAGCGCATCGGCCAACGCCGCGGGCAGATCGACCGTTCGCGGCGCGGTGTCGAGCGTCAGCGTCACCTCGACCACGTCGCCTTGCGTCACGCCCGCTGCCTCGCGGTTGCTGCGGCGCAGTGGCACGAAGGTCACGCCGCCCATCACTGCGATCGTGCTGCGATAGCTGTGGCCGCCCAGCTCAACGACAACCGGCGGCCGCGCGCGACCGAACACCGCGCGCTGATCGAACTCGATCGGGATCGCGCCTTCGTCGACGATGGTCACGGTGAAGCGGTGGCGGGGCGGGATCGTCATTGCGTGTCTCCCGGGCAAGATCGGGCATTTACCCCGCTTGTCTGCCCCCGGCAATTGACCGAGATTACCGCCGCTTCGCCGCCGGACGGGCGCGGTTGGCCGAATGCGCGTGGGTGCGTACCCTGCCCGGCGGGAGGCCGGGTCTCGCATCTGGGATGTGACCGCATGATCAAGCTACCGCTCGTGACGACGCTCGCCGCCGCCGCCGCCTCGCTCGCCTTCGCCGCGCCGCTCGCCGCACAGGACATGCCGTTTAGCTACGGCGACTATTGGGAAGTCTCGGAAATCTCGGTCGATGACGGCGGCAACGCGCAATATATCGATTTCCTCGCTAGCCAGTGGAAGAAATCGCAGGAATTCGCCAAGTCGAAGGGCTGGATTTCCGAATATCACGTCCTCGCCAACCTCAACAAGCGCAGCGGCGAGCCGGATTATTATCTCGTCACGCAGTTCAGCCACATGCCTGACGCCGCCGAAGCCGCGGCGCGCGACAAGGCCTATGCCGCGTACATGCAGAGCAGCATGCGCCAGATGGACGCGCAGAGCGGCGAACGCGCCAAGTTCCGCCATGTGATGGGCAGCGAATTGCTCGGCGAGATGATGCTGAAGTGACCGTCGCGGCCGCTTACAGCTTGCGGCCGATCACTTCCATCATGATCTCATTGGTGCCGCCGTAGATCCGCGTCACGCGCGCGCTGCGCCACGCGCGGGCGATCGGGTATTCGTTCATATAGCCCGCGCCGCCGTGGAGCTGCAGGCACTTGTCCATCACTTCCCATTGCAGCTCGGTGTGCCACAGCTTGGCCGCCGCGCCCTCGGTATCGGTCAGGTCGCCCGCCAGATGCCGCCGGATCGCCCAGTCGAGATGCGCCCAGCCGACCTGCAGCTTGGCCTTGAGGTCGGCGAGCGTGAAGCGCGTGTTCTGGAAATCGAACACCATGCCCGCGAATGCCTTGCGATCCTTGGTGAACGCGACCGTCTCGTCGAACGCCTTTTGCGCCGACGATTGCGCGCCGACCGCGATCGACAGCCGCTCCTGCGGCAACTGGCTCATCAGATAGACGAAGCCCTTGCCTTCCTCGCCCAGGCAATTGGTGATCGGCACGCGGACGTCGTCGAAGAACAGTTCGCTGGTGTCGGCGGCGTCCTGTCCGATCTTGTCGAGCTTGCGCCCGCGCCGGAACCCCTCGCGATCGGCCTCGACCAGCACGATCGACATGCCCTTCCACGCCGGTTCGGCATCGGGATCGGTCTTGGCGACGACCAGGATCAGGTCGGCATTCTGGCCGTTGGTGATGTAGGTCTTCGAGCCCGAGACGACATAATGATTGCCGTCCTTCTTCGCCGTCGTGCGGATCGATTGCAGGTCCGATCCGGTGCCCGGCTCGGTCATCGCGATCGCGGTGATCGTCTCGCCCGAGACGAGCCGCGGCAGCCACTGCCGCTTCTGCTCCTCAGATCCGTAGGCGACGATATAGTCGCACACGATGTCCGATTGCAGCGAGAAGCCGGCGGGCACGCCATTATAGCTCATCTCTTCGGTGACAACCGCATTGTAGCCGAAATCGAGTCCTAGCCCGCCATATTCCTCGGGCACCGTCGGGCACAGCATCCCTACCTCGCCGGCCTTGCGCCAGAACGCTTTGGGCACCAGCCGGTTGGCTTCCCACTCGCCGACATGGGGCACGCCTTCCTTCTGCAGGAACGCGCGCACGGTGCGGCGGAATGCCTCGTGATCGTCGGTATAGGCGCCGCGACCGGCGACATCGTCGAGCGTCATCATCCCCTCCAGGCTATTTTTTCACAGCCTGCGAGCGATTGACGTGAACGTCAAGTGAGTCGGAAAGGGAGTGGGAGGGGCTGGAGCGGGTAACGGGAATCGAACCCGTGTATTCAGCTTGGAAGGCTGCTGCACTACCATTGTGCTATACCCGCTCGGCCGGCGCCGCTGTATCGCGGCGTCGGCGGCTCGGCAAGCCCGTCAGGCGGCGGTCAGCCGGTCGAGCTGTTCGGCCGAGAGGTCGAGGTCGATCGCGCCCATGATGTCGTCGAGCTGCTCGATGCTCGTGGCGCTTGCGATCGGCGCGGTGACGCCGGGTTGCGCGGCAAGCCAGGCGAGCGCGATCTGTGCCAGCGTCGCGCCGGTTTCCGCCGCGATCGCATCCATCGTGTCGATCATGCCCATCTTGTGCTCGATCAAATCGGCCATGCGCCCGCCGCGGACGCTCTGCTTCATGTCGTCCTTGCTGCGATATTTGCCGGTCAGGAAGCCCGAAGCGAGGCCGTAATATGGCGTCACCGCGATATTGTGCTCGACGCACAAATCCTGCAGCTCGCCTTCGAACTTCGTGCGGCTGACGAGATTATATTCGGGCTCGAGCACATGGTAATGCGGCAGACCGCTGGCGCGCGCGATGTCGAGCGCGGACTTGAGGCGCGCGGCGTGGAAGTTCGAGGCGCCGATCACCGCCACCTTGCCCGCGTCGATCAGCTTGCCGAACGCTTCGAGCACATCCTCCTGCGACGTCTCCTCGTCGTCCTGGTGCGCGAAATAGACGTCGATGCGATCGGTGCCGAGCCGCTTGAGCGAGGCCTCGCACGCGGCGGCGATGCGCGCGGGCGCCAACTTCTCGCCGCCTTCGCCGGGCAGCATGCCGACCTTGGTGGCGATGATCACCTTGTCGCGCTTGCCCGATTGCTTGAGCCATTCGCCGATGATCGTCTCTGATTCGCCGCCTTTGTGGCCCTCGACCCAGGCCGAATAGACGTCGGCGGTGTCGATCATCGATCCGCCGCGCTCGACGAAGCGGTCGAGCAACGCGAAGCTGGTCGCCTTGTCGGCGGTCCAGCCGAACACGTTGCCGCCGAACACCAGCGGCACGGTCTCGAAATCGGTGGCGCCGAGGCGGCGTTTGGCGGGGGTCATTGGCTGGGCTCCTGATCGTTGTTCACGGCATCGGCCGACACGCTGTTGGCGTCGAGCATCGCGGCGGCGTCGTTCAGCTGGCTCGCCTCACTGTGATCGAGCCCGCCAAGGCCCGGATCGTCGGCGCGCTGTCCGCAGGCAGCGAGCAGGATCAGCGGCGTCAGCAACAGCAGGCGCATCGGCAAAATTCCCCCAGGCAAAACGAAGGGCCGCGTCGGTCATGCCAACGCGGCCCCGTCAAATTCGATCCGATCAGTCGGCGTCGATGTCGTTACCCGCAGCATCGAAGCCGTTGCCGACATCGTCTGCGGCATTGTCCAGACGATCGCCGGCGCGGTCCATCCGGTTCGACGCAGCGTCCATACGATCGGACGCGGCGCCGATCGCATTGTCGGTGGCGGCATCGACGTCGTTGACCGCGGACCCCATCGTCGCGTCCATGTCGGAAGCGGTGGTGTTGGCGGCCTGCGCGCTTTCGTCCTGCGCTTTCTGGCTGCACGCGCCGAGGCCCGCGAAGGCGAGGCCGGCGGCGGCGATCAGAGCGAATTTCTTCATTACGGTTCCTTTGTTGCAACAGATGGCGGGGAACAACGCCGAAGGGCTATCGAAGGTCCATCGCCCACGCAACGCCATTGCGCCATTGACCGCATATAAAGATATCTTTATATCTATATTTCCCATGACGATCGCTCTCGACATCTTCCGCGCCCTCGCGGATTTGACGCGGCTGCGCATCCTCGCGCTGCTGCGCTCGATGGAGCTGTCGGTCGGCGAACTCGCGCAGGTGCTGGGGCAAAGCCAGCCGCGCGTCTCGCGCCATGTGAAGATCCTGTGCGACGCGGGCCTTGTCGAGCGGCGCAAGGAAGGCAGCTGGGTGTTCGTAGCCCCTGGGCCGCGCGACCGCGTCGATCCGATCGTCGCGGCGCTGGCGGCGTGGGACAAGCTCGAGCCCGATCATTGGGCGCTCGCCGACGCCGCGCGGCTCGCGGCGGTCCGCGCCGATCGCGCGGCGGCGGCGCAGGGCTGGTTCGCACAGCACGCCGGCGAGTGGGACGCGATCCGCTCGCTCCACATCGCCGAGAGCGAGGTCGAGGCGGCGATGAAGGCCGCGCTCGGTGACGGCGAGATCGCGCAACTGATCGACATCGGCACCGGCACCGGGCGGATGCTTGAATTGTTCGCGGGGCAAGCCGAAAACGCGCTCGGCATCGATCGCAGCTCGGAAATGCTGCGGCTGGCGCGCGTCAAGCTCGCCGAACGCGGGCTGACCCATGCCGAGCTGCGCCAGGCCGATCTCTACGCACTGCCCTTGGGCGACGGCGCGGCCGATGCGGCGATCCTCCATCACGTCCTGCACTTTGCGCAACAGCCCGGCGCCGCGATCGCCGAGGCGGCGCGCGTGCTCATGTCCGGCGGGCGGCTGCTGATCGCCGATTTCGCGCCGCACGATCTCGAGGAACTGCGCACCCGCGATGCGCATGCGCGGCTCGGCTTTTCGGACGAACAGATGCGCGGCTGGTTCGACGCGGCAGGCCTGCTGCCGGTCAGGACCGAAACGCTCGAGGGAGGCGAACTCACGGTGAAATTGTGGCTCGCGCGCAAGGGCGAGGGGATGGTTAAGGAGGCGAAGGCGGCATGACGCTGACCGTGGGGCAACTCGAAGAGGCGCGCCGCGCATTGGACGCGCCGCTGTTCGCCGATCTTGCCGGCGACGCGCAGGTGTCTTTCGAATTCTTCCCGCCCAAGACCGAAAAGATGGAAGCGACCTTGTGGCAGTCGATCGAGACGTTGGCCCCAATGGGCCCGCGCTTCGTGTCGGTGACCTACGGCGCCGGCGGATCGACCCGCGAACGCACCCACGCGACCGTCGCGCGCATCCAGCGTGAGACGCCGCTGGCGGCGGCCGCGCACCTGACCTGCGTCGAGGCCACCCGCGCCGAAATCGATGCCGTCGCCGAACAATATTGGGCCGCGGGCGTGCGCCATATCGTCGCGCTACGCGGCGATCCGCCGAGCGAGGGCGCCAAATTCGCGCCGCATCCCGGCGGGTACGAGAATGCCGCCGCGTTGGTCGCAGGGCTGCGCAAGCTCCACCCGTTCGAGATTTCGGTCGCGGCCTATCCCGAATGCCATCCGGACTCGGCCGACGCGACAGCCGACATCGAAAACCTCAAGCGCAAGATCGACGCCGGCGCGACGCGCGCGATCACGCAATTCTTCTTCTCGCCCGAAGCCTTCTTCCGCTTCCGCGATGCTGCCGCCGCGGCCGGCATCACCGCAGAACTGGTTCCCGGCATTCTGCCGGTTTCCAACGTCGCGCAGACGCGCAAGTTCGCTGGCATGTGCGGTGCGGCGATTCCGGCGTGGATGGACCGGCTGTTCGAAGGTCTCGACGATCACCCCGCCGCGCGCCAGCTGATCGCCGCGACGATCGCCGCCGAGATGTGCCGCAAGCTCTACGCCGGGGGCGTGCGCAGCTTCCACTTCTACACGCTCAACCGCGCCGAACTGTCCTACGCGATCTGCCATTTGATGGGGCTGCGGCCCAAGGCCGATGCGCGCAGCGCCGCCGCCTGAAGGAAGCCCACCATGTCACCACGCGAGCAGTTCAACGCCGAAGCGGCCAAGCGCATCCTGATCACCGACGGTGCGTTCGGCACCGAAATCCAGAACTGGAAACTCGCCGAGGCCGATTATGCCGGCGACCTCAGCCTGGCGCGCGACCAGAAAGGCAATAACGACATCCTCGCGCTGACCAAGCCCGCGGTGCCCGAGGCGATCACGCGCGCCTATCTCGAGGCGGGGTCGGACATCGTCTCGACCAATACCTTCTCGGCCAATCGCATCAGCCAGGCCGATTACGCCGCGGAGCATCTGGTCCGGGAGATCAACGTCGCCTCTGCCCGGATCGCGCGCACCTGTGCCGACGCTGCCGCGGCGAAGGATGGCCGCCCGCGTTTCGTCGCCGGCGCGATCGGCCCGACCAACAAGACGCTTTCGCTGTCGCCCGACGTCGAGGATCCCGGCTATCGCGAGATCGACTTCGATTATCTGAAGGACGTCTATCGCGAGCAGACCGACGCGCTGCTCGAAGGCGGCGCCGACTTCATCCTGATCGAGACGGTGTTCGACACGCTCAACGCCAAAGCCGGGATCATGGCGGCGATCGAAGCGGGCGAGGCGTTGGGGCGCGACGTGCCGATCATGCTGTCGATGACGCTGACCGATCTTTCGGGCCGCAATCTTTCCGGCCACACCGTGGAGGCGTTCTGGCACGCGGTGCGCCACGCCCGGCCGGTGACGATCGGGCTCAATTGCTCGTTCGGCGCCGAGCAGCTTCGCCCGCACGTCCGCACACTCGCCGGCATCGCCGATACGCTGATCATGGTCTATCCCAATGCCGGCCTGCCCAATGAGCTCGGCGAATATGACGAGATGCCGGCGACCACAGCCGGCCTCGTCGGCGAATGGGCGCAAGCGGGCCAGGTCAACGTGCTCGGTGGTTGCTGCGGCTCGACGCCGGCGCACATTGCCGCGATCGCGAAAGCGGTGCAGGGCCTGACGCCGCGCTCGATCGCAAAGCCCGATATCCGCACCCGCCTTGCCGGCCTCGAACCGATGACGATGGCGGCCTAACCGTCACCCCAGCGAAGGGGTCCCATCAAAGTAATACTTTGATGGGTGCCCGATGGCTGGGGTCCATGTCTGGCTGAAGCGCCACCCGCTAGAGAAATAGACCCCAGCCTTCGCTGAGGTGACAGGATTTAGATGACCACCTCTGCCTCCTCCTCCTTCGTCAATATCGGCGAGCGCACCAACGTCACCGGCTCGGCGCGCTTCAAGAAGCTCGTCATGGCGGGCGACTACGCCGCCGCGGTCGAGGTCGCGCGCAGCCAGGTCGAGAACGGCGCACAGGTGATCGACGTCAATATGGACGAAGGCCTGCTCGACGCGGTCGAGGCAATGACCACCTTCCTCAAGCTGATCGCCGCCGAGCCCGATATCGCGCGCGTGCCGGTGATGATCGACAGCTCCAAATGGCAGGTCATCGAAGCCGGCCTGAAATGCGTTTCGGGCAAGCCGATCGTCAATTCGATCAGCATGAAGGAGGGCGAGGAAAAATTTCTCGCCGAAGCGCGCAAGTGCATGGCCTATGGCGCCGCGGTGGTGGTGATGGCGTTCGACGAGGTCGGCCAGGCCGATACCGAACAACGCAAGGTCGAGATTTGCGAGCGTGCCTACAAACTGCTGACCGGCATCGGCTTCCCGCCCGAGGATATCATCTTCGATGCCAACGTCTTCGCCGTCGCCACCGGCATCGAGGAGCACAATAATTACGCGGTCGACTTCATCGAGGCGGTGAAGGAAATCCGCAAGCGTTGCCCGCACGTTCACTTCTCGGGCGGCCTGTCCAACCTGTCATTCAGCTTCCGCGGCAACGAGACAGTGCGCCGCGCGATGCACTCGGTGTTCCTCTACCATGCGATCCCTGCCGGGCTCGACATGGCGATCGTCAACGCCGGGCAGCTCGATATCTATGACGATATCGATCCCGAACTGCGCACCGCGTGCGAGGACGTCATCCTCAACCGCGATCCCGACGCCGGGGAGCGGCTGGTCGCGCTGGCCGAGAAATATCGCGGCAGCGATCCCGCGGCCGAGAAGCAGGCCGCGGAGTGGCGCGGCTGGGGCGTGACGAAGCGGCTCGAGCACGCGCTGGTCAAAGGCATCGACGCGCACATCGTCGACGATACCGAGGAAGCGCGGCAGGAGATCGACGCTCGCGGCGGCCGCCCGATCGAGGTGATCGAAGGCCCGCTGATGGACGGGATGAACGTCGTCGGTGACCTGTTTGGATCGGGCAAGATGTTCCTGCCGCAGGTCGTCAAGTCGGCGCGCGTGATGAAGAAGGCGGTCGCCCATCTGCTGCCGTTTATCGAGGCAGCGAAAGAGCCCGGCGCGCGCGGCAAGGGCAAGATCGTGATGGCGACCGTCAAGGGCGACGTCCACGATATCGGCAAGAACATCGTCGGCGTCGTCCTGCAGTGCAACGGCTTCGAGGTAATCGACCTCGGCGTGATGGTGCCGTGGTCGGACATCCTCAAGGCGGCCAACGAGAACGATGTCGACATGATCGGGCTGTCAGGCCTGATCACGCCCTCGCTCGACGAGATGGTGACGGTCGGCGAGGAAATGCAGCGCGCGAAGATGACGATGCCGCTCCTGATCGGCGGCGCGACCACCTCGAAGGTCCACACCGCGCTGCGCATCGCGCCGGCCTACGAAGGCCCGGTCGTCCACGTCCTCGACGCCAGCCGCGCGGTCGGCGTCGCCTCGACCCTGGTCAGCGACACCCAGCGCGACGCCTTCGTCATCAAGACCGCCGAGGATTACGACGCGGTCCGCAAGGCGCGCGAAGGCAAGGGACAGAGCGAACTGCTGCCGATCGAGGAAGCGCGCGCCCGCGGCTTCACCATCGATCCCGCGCTCAAGCCGCCCGCGCCGAAGCAGCCCGGTCGCCATGTCTTCGACGATTGGGATTTGGCCGAACTCCGCGATTACATCGACTGGACGCCGTTCTTTCGCGCCTGGGAACTCGCCGGCACCTATCCGGCGATCCTCGACGACGAGGTGGTCGGCGAAAGCGCGCGCAACCTGTTCGCCGACGCCCAGGCGATGCTCGACAAGATCGTCGGTGAGAAATGGCTGACCGCGAAAGGCGTTGCCGCCTTGTGGCCGGCGCGCCGCGAGGGCGATGACGTGTTGGTCGCCGCCGATGGCGAGACGCGTCTTCCAATGCTTCGCCAGCAGATTGCCAAGCGCGAAGGCCGCGCCAACATGTGCCTTGCCGATTTCGTCACCACCGAGGAGGATTGGCTCGGCGGTTTTGCGGTTGGCATCCACGGCATCGACGAGCGTTCCGCCGCGTTCCGCGCCGCGCATGACGATTATTCCGACATTTTGTTGAAAGCGCTTGCCGATCGCTTCGCCGAGGCCTTCGCGGAGCGGCTGCACCTCCATGTCCGGACCGAATTGTGGGGTTATGCCGAGGGCGAGCAATTGACCAACGAGGCGCTGATCAAGGAGCAATATCGCGGCATCCGCCCCGCGCCCGGCTATCCGGCGTGTCCCGATCACAGCCTCAAGCCGATCCTGTTCGACCTGCTCGATGCCGGCAATGCGACCGGGATCACCTTGACCGAGAGCTTCGCGATGCTGCCCACCGCTGCCGTCTCGGGCTTCTATTTCGGCCATCCGCAAGCGGCCTATTTCGGCGTAGCGCGCGTCGGCGAGGACCAGCTTGCCGATTATGCGGAGCGCCGCGGCGTCGATCTGGCCCAGGCGCGGCGGTGGCTGCGGCCCAATCTCGACTGAGGATCGTGCCGCGACGGGACAAGCGCCGTTGACGTTAGGGTCGGTACCCGCGGCGCTTGCCCGTTAACCCTTTATCGGGGTTTACGAATTCGGGCCGAAAAGGGCAGCGCATGAAGCGAAAGGAATTCGCCCATGCGTACCCTGCCGCTGCTCGCCGCCCTGATCCTCGCCAGCCCCGCCGCCGCGCAGAGCGGGGCGTTCACCGTCGATGGCCGCGGTTTCGGCTCTTTGCAGGATGCAGTGCATGCGGTTGGCGGCGGCACCGCGACGATCTCGATCGCACCGGGCACCTATCATGAGTGCGCTGTGCAGGAAGACGGCACCGTCACCTTCAGGGCGGCGACGCCGGGCAAGGTCGTGTTCGACGCTACCGCGTGCGAGGGCAAGGCGGCGCTGGTGCTGCGCGGTAACGCCGCGATTGTGGACGGCATCGTCTTCCGCAACATGGCGGTGCATGACGGCAACGGTGCTGGCATCCGCATCGAGAATGGCGACCTGACCGTCAAGAACGCGATGTTCCTCGACAGCCAGGAAGGCATCCTCGGCAACGAACACGGCGGGGCACGGATCGTCATCGACCATTCGACCTTCTCGGGCGACGGCACCTGCGACGCGGCCTATGATTGCGCGCATTCGATCTATCTCGCCACCGATGGCAGCGTCACCGTGACCAATTCGCGGTTCGAGCGCGGGCAGGGCGGGCATTACGTCAAGCTGCGCACCCCCAAGCTGACGATCGCCGACAACAGTTTCGACGACAGCCACGGCCACAAGACCAATTACATGATCGACCTGTCGAACGGCGGCACCGGATCGATCACGGGCAACACCTTCGTCCAGGGCAAGGACAAGGAAAATTGGTCGGCCTTCATCACGATCGCCGCCGAGGGCAAGAAATTCCCCTCCAACGGTTTGTCGATCAGGAACAACACCGCCGACCTCGCTCCCGGCATCGACCGCAGCCCGGCCTTCGTCGCCGATCTCAGCGGCGACGCCGTCACTGTCGCCGACAACAAGCTCGGCGATGGCGTGCGCCGCTTCGAGGAGCGTTGACGCGCCGTCTTGCAAGGCCGCCGCAATCGGCCTAGCGCCGCAGGCATCATGACAGATCAACCGA
This sequence comes from Sphingomonas sp., assembly GCA_051954635.1. GTDB lineage: Bacteria > Pseudomonadota > Alphaproteobacteria > Sphingomonadales > Sphingomonadaceae > Sphingomonas. The sequence goes on from JBQCHO010000066.1 coordinate 23,921, forward strand.
CCCTGGCGGTCGCCCTGGTTTCGGGCGGCCTCGATTCGATGGTTTCCGCCGCGCTCGCGCGAGAGGCCGGGCACCGCCTGCTCGCGCTGTCGATCGACTATAATCAGCGCCACCAGGTCGAACTCGCCGCCGCGCGCCGCATTGCCGCCGCGCTGGGCGCCGAGCGCCATATCGTCCTGCCTCTCGACCTCTCGGCATTCGGCGGCTCGGCGCTGACCGCCGACATCGATGTGCCGAAGGAAGGCGTGGGCGAGGGCATTCCCGTCACTTATGTGCCCGCACGCAACACGATCTTCCTCAGCCTCGCGCTTGGCTGGGCCGAGGCGGCGGGCGCGCGCGATCTCTATATCGGCGTCAACGCGCTCGATTATTCGGGCTATCCCGATTGCCGGCCGGAGTTCATCCACGGCTTCGAGAAGCTCGCCGAACTCGCCACCAAGGCGGGCGTCGAGGGCGCGCCGTTCCGCATCCACGCCCCGCTCCAGAACATGACCAAGGCCGATATCGCGCGCGAAGCAGCGCGGCTCGGGCTCGATGCGGGGATGAGCTGGTCGTGCTACGATCCCGCGTCCGGCGGCGTGCATTGCGGACTGTGCGATAGCTGCCGGCTGCGCGCGAAGGGGTTCGAGGAGGCGGGACTACCCGACCCGACGGTCTACGCGACGCGGCCATGAGTTACGCCGTCAAGGAAATGTTCCTGACGCTGCAGGGTGAGGGGGTCAACGCCGGTCGCCGTGCCGTGTTCGTGCGCTTTGCCGGGTGTAACCTGTGGTCGGGCCGCGAGGCCGATCGCGCCGCCGCCATCTGCCGCTTCTGCGACACCGATTTCGTCGGCGTCGACGGCGCGGGCGGCGGCCGCTTCGCCGATGCCGAGGCGCTGGCCGATGCGGTGGTCGGTCACTGGGGCAGCGGCGGTGCCGTCCGCTTCGTCGTCCTCACCGGCGGCGAGCCGATGCTCCAGATCGACGACGCGCTGATCGACGCGCTCCACGCCCGCGGCTTTGTCATCGCGATGGAGAGCAACGGCACGATCGCCGCGCATCCCAGGATCGACTGGGTATGCATCAGCCCCAAGGCCGGCAGCGAGGTCGTTCAGCGCTCGGGCGACGAGTTGAAGCTGGTCTGGCCGCAGCCGGGCAGCGATGTCGACGCGATGGAAAGCTGGGACTTCGCCCATTTCCTGATCCAGCCGCTTGACAGCGAAACGGCCGACGCCAATCGCGACGCGGCAATCGGGCTGGTGCTGGAGCGACCGAAATGGCGCCTGTCGCTGCAGACGCACAAGATGCTGGGGCTGCGTTAGCGCCTCAGCGTGAGGCGATGGCCGTCGGCGTGCCGACCGGATAGGGATAGGCACCGCACTTGCGGTCGTTCCACTCGTCCTTCTTCCAGCAGGCGTCGTCCATCCGCGGGATATAAGGCGGCACGTTGAACACGATGCTGCCGGGGAAATATTGCTCGCCCCACGGCACCAGCGCGTTGCGCAACTCGCGCGTGCGTTCCTTGGCCACCGCTCCGACCCCGCCGCGCGGCGCGAACAGCACCGCCTGGCCCACCGAGCCCGCGGTCTGGCAGAAACCGTATTGCGCCGACACCGTCGAGAAATCCGAGGATACGCGCGTATTGAACGTGTCGAACGCAGTCTGCCCCGCGGCCTTGGTCTTGTTGACCCGCACGAAATAGGCGAGCAGCGTTTTCTGCGCGGCGTCGAACTCGGCGTCGTGATCGTGAATCAGCGCGTTGTAATTGGCGACCGTCAGCAGCGTCGGCGCGAACTGGCATTGCAATGCCGCGACGTTCAGCGCCGAGCGCAATTGCCAGGTCAGCGCGGCATCGAGCTCCGCGGGCGTCGCGCCGGGCATTGGCGGCAGCACGCCGGGCTCGCTGCCGGTGACGGCTGCGCCTGCCATGTCATGCGACTTGAGGAAGAACTGGGCCGAGGCTGGGCTCGCCGCCGCGGCCATCGCCACTGCGGTCGCCGCCGCCAGAACCACTTTACGCAACACGCCGTTCACTTTTCCACGCCTCCCCGTTCGCCGCATGGTTAAGACTTTTGGCGACCCGGCCCAAGCGTAATTTTTTATTTTTCATCGCGCGCTGCGCGATCTGCGACGAACCGAATCGTTTTCGGCGTCCAGACGAGTCAGCGAATGCCGCTCGTGACGAAAGCATAACGAAAAGGGCCGCCCGGTCGCCCGGACGGCCCCTTTGCGAAAACGTGACGAACCGCCCGAAGGCGGCGCGCCCACGAATTACATGCCGTTGGCGGCAGTGTCGTTCGCAGCCATGTCGTTCGACATCATGGTGTCGTTCGACATCATGCCGTCGTTCGCCATCATGGCGTCGTTGCCCATCGTGCTGTCGACGGCGGTCATGTTGTCGTCCATCGTGCCCATGTCGGTCGAGTTCATGTCGGTGACCATCGTGTTGTCGGTGGTCGTGTCCGACTTGTGGCCGCAGGCCGAGACCATCAGCGCGGCGCCGGCGATCATCGAACCGGTAACCACTTTGGCAATGAGTGCACGCATTTGAAGCTCCCTAATAGCTGGATTTGGTTGGCGTACCCGCCTTGGAATGACCCAAATCGGCGTGGACATTAGTCGCATATCCAACGCCCCTCAAGCCTCGTTTTGGCCACAATGCCCAAGCGACCCGAGAAACGCCGGACTTTCCAACGCCAAAGCCCTGTCGATGGTTGCAAAATCGGCCGTCTTGCCGAGCGCCGCGACGCTGGTAACGCCATAATCGGCGATCCCGCACGGCACGATTCCGCCAAAATTGCCGAGGTCCGGCGCGACGTTGAGCGCAAAGCCGTGCAGCGTCACCCATTTACGGACGCGCACGCCGATCGCGCCGATCTTCTGCTCGGCTGGGCCCTCACCGGTCCAGATCCCGATCCGCCCCGGCGCGCGGTGCGCCGAAATCCCGATGCGGGACAGCGTCGCGATGACCCAGCCTTCGAGCGCGTGGACGTAGCAGCGCACGTCGCGTCCGCGCTTGTTGAGGTCGATCAGCACATAGCCGATCCGCTGTCCGGGGCCGTGATAGGTGTAGCGCCCGCCGCGCCCGGTCTTGAACACCGGAAAGCGCGGATCGAGCAATTCAGCCGGATCGGCGCTGGTCCCCGCGGTATAGACCGGCGGATGCTCGAGCAGCCAGATCAGCTCGCGCGCCTCGCCCGCCGCGATTGCCGCGGCGCGCACCTCCATCTCCGCGACCGCGTCGGGGTAGGGCACCGGCGCCGCCGAGACGCGCCATTCGACATCGGTGTCGGAAAAATCGCTCACGCGCTGCCCGCTACGCCCAACCGGCAGCCTCGCGCAAGCGCTGGCAAGCCGCGACGCGATCGTCTACCTAGCCAGAAGAGAAGGTCGCTGCGGCGGCAAGACTGAGGGGGATAGCCGATGGTGCAGATGTCGACGGTGTGGGATCGCACCACCGCCTTCGCGTCGAGCGCGCTCGGGGCGATCATGCCGATCGCGCTGCTGCTGCTGTTCGTGCCGGTGTCGGTCCAGCTCGCGGTGACGCCGCTGCTGGTCAAGCAGGCGATGTCGGTGCGCGTCGTGGTGATGGCGCTGTTCTGGGCGGTCGAATTACTCGGCACCCTGTCGATCATGGTGCTCGCGCTCGGCGCGACGCTGCGCCCTGGCGAGGCGGTGCGCGCCGCTTTGCCGCGGCTGGGGCCGACGATCGCGATCTTCATCCTTTTCCTTGTCGTGATCGGTGTGCTCAGCGTCCCGTTCGGCATCGCAATCGCCGGTGCAGGCGTCGACATGGCGCAACTCCAGGCCGGCAACGCCGCCGGGGCGGGCAATCTGAGCGGCGGCGCGGCGCTGTTCATCCTCGGCTATGGGCTGGTGCTGGTGATCCTCGGCTTCTGGTTGACCGCGCGGTTGCTGGTGATCGAGCCCGTCATCCTCGCCGAGCGGCGCGGTATCGGCGCGATCACGCGCGCCTTCCGGCTGACCAGGGGGCTTGCGCTGCGCATCGTCGGCGTGCTGATCCTCTACGCCATCGTCGCGACGATCGCGGTGCTCGCCGCGCAGACGGTGTTCGGCTCGATTTTCGCGCTGATCGCCCCCGACGACGGCAGCATCGGCATCGCCACGGTGTTGACCGCGGTGGTCGTCGCGGCGGTCTCCACGGCGTTCAAGGTGATCGCCGCGGTGTTCGTCGCCAAGCTCTACATGGCGATCGTCGAGGCGCACGAGCGGACGGCCGAAGAAGTATGACGATCGACTGGCCGGGCGTCGCCGCCGACGCCTGGGGACGCTGGAAGCGCGACCGCGCGCTGCTGTTGCCGCTCGCCGGACTTTTCCTGTTCCTGCCGCAATTCGCCTTCTATCTGCTCGCCGCGCCATTCCCCCAGATCTCAGCGGAACAGGCGCAGGATACCGCCGCCTTGCTCCAGCCGGGGTCGCCGCTGGTCGCGTGGATCAGCCACAATGCGCCCGGGATGCTCGCGACCGTGCTGTTGATGACCTTCGGCTCGCTCGCGATCCTCGATCTCTATCTCGATCCGCAGGCGGGATCGCCGGGCAAGGCGCTACAGCGTTCACTGGCGCTGTTCCCGCGCTTCCTGCTCGCGGCGATCGTCGCCGGGCTACCGGCGGGGCCGATCGAGCTGATGCTCGTGATCCTCGTGCTGCCGTGCCTCTACCTGCTCGGTCGCTTGATGCTCGTCGCCCCAGTCATCGTCGCCGAGCGGCCGATCGGCGTCGCCAGCGCGATCGTGCGCAGCTTCGCGCTTACCCGTCGGCGTGGCTTAGCGATGATGGCGCTGGCCGCGGGCGTGATGCTCGCCGGGATGCTCGCACCCGCACCGTTCCGCCTGCTGCGTGACGCGCTCCAGGCCGAGGCGGCGGCCAATCCGGTCGCGGTCGCGGCGACCGAGGCGGCGGGATCGCTGCTCGCCGCGATCGTCGCGCTCGCGGTGGTGCTGATCCAGATTGCGCTTTATCGGCGGCTGGCGGCCTCGATCAGCGGCACATGAGGCGCCGCATCGCGCGGTAGCACCCCGGTGAGGCGCGGATCGGGGAACGTCTCGACCGCGCGACTGACGGCCGTGAACCCCTGCCGGCGATAGAAATTGAGCGCGGAGGGATGGTCGAGCGTGCAGGTGTGCAGCCACACCCGCTCGATCCCCGCGCGCCAGCCAAGCGCCAACGCCTGCGCCATCAGCCAGCGGCCATAGCCCTTGCCTGCGAGTTCTGGGACGAGGCCGAAATAGCCGATCTCGCACGCCTTATCCGCGCGGAAATCGAGTTCGAGCATGCCGACCTCCACTCCCTGGCGGTCGATCGCGGCGAAGATCTCGACGCGGGGGGCGTGAATGATCGCGAGCAGTTCGCGCTCGCCCATCACCAATCGCGAGAACCACAGCCACGGTTCGCCGACGCGGCGAAACAGCGCGCGATAGCGTTCGGCCTTGGGCATCTCCCATCGCGCCAGCCGCAGCGGCGCTTCGGGCATCGGGCGGGGCAGGGGCCGCGCGGTCATCTCCAACGTGGTGACGATCGTCGCCACCTCGCCGGGTGCGACCGGTATTATGCCCATGTCGCGACCGGGGGCAGGCTCATCAGGATCGCGTCGATATTGCCGCCGGTCTTGAGCCCGAAAAGCGTCCCGCGATCATAGACGAGGTTGAATTCGGCATAGCGCCCGCGCCAGGCGTTGCGCTGCGCGATGTCGGTATCGGTGAACGGCATGCCCATCCGCCGCCGCACGAGCTGCGGATAGACGTCGAGAAACGCCCGGCCGACGTCCTGCGTGAAAGCGAAATTGCCCGCGAAATCGCCTTCCAGGTGATCGTAGAAGATGCCGCCGACGCCGCGATGGACCTGCCGGTGGGGAATATAGAAATAATCGTCCGCCCATTTCCTGAAGCGCGGATAATGGTCGGGATCGTGCGCGTCGCATGCCGTCTTCAGTCGCGCGTGGAAATCGGCCGTGTCCTGCTCGATCGGGATCGGCGGATTGAGATCGGCGCCGCCCCCGAACCAGCGCTTTGTGGTGACCAGGAAGCGCGTGTTCATGTGCACCGCGGGCACGTGCGGATTGGCCATGTGCGCGACCAGGCTGATGCCGGTGGCGAAGAAGCGCGGATCCTCACCCGCGCCGTGGATCGACTTGGCGAAATCGCCCTCGAACGTGCCACCGACGGTCGAGACGTTGACGCCGACCTTCTCGAACACCGTGCCCTTCATCACCCCGCGCACCCCGCCGCCGCCGGGCTCGCCGCTCGGATCGATGCGGTCCCAGGGGGTGTAGGCGAAGCGCGCGTGCGACCCGGCCTCGGCTTCGATCGCCTCGAATTCGGCGCAGATCGCGTCGCGCAAGGATTCGAACCAGGCCTTCGCCGCCGCCTGCTGGTCGTCGAGCTCGATCATTGCGGCCATCCTTGAACCTGGTTGAGCGCGGTCGCCAGCGTCATTGCCGCCGATACCGCGACATTGAGCGAGCGGAATCCCTCGCGCATCGGAATCAGCACGCGCGCATCGGCGCGGTCGTGCACTGCCGCCGGCACGCCGCTGCTCTCGCTTCCGAACAGCAGCACGTCGTCTGCCTCGAAGCGTGCGACATCCAGCCACTCGGCGCCCTTGGTCGTCATCAGCACGATCCGCCCGCGCACCGTCTCGACGAAGGCGTCCCAATCGACGTGGCGCACCACCTCGGCCTGCTCGGCATAGTCCATGCCGGCGCGCGCCAGGGCGCGGTCGCTCCAGGCGAATCCCATCGGCTCGATCAGGTCGACCGGCGTGCCAATGCACGCCGCGAGGCGCATGATCGTGCCGACATTGCCGGCGATATCGGGCTGGAAGAGGGCGATCCGCATGTCCGACCGCCTAGCCCGTCGCGCCCGATCTTCACAAGATGCCAGAAAGCCATTGGCAAACGCGCTTTTGCGCGGCTATCACCCCAACGGCTCCCGTGGGGACGGGGGCTGCGGTAAAGCGGGGCCGGACATAATCACACCTCCCGCACCAAGGGCGTTCGCCCGTTCGAAGGTAGAGGCAAGTGAATGGCGACAGCAGATGATGCGATTCCGCCCGGCGAAGCTCCGGGTCCCTATCATGAAGACGTTCACGATCCTCGCCGCCGAGATTTCTTCAATATAGCCGCGGTCTCCTTCGCCGGTGCCGGCGCGGTCGTCGCGGTGCTGCCGCTGATCAACCAGATGAGCCCCTCGGCCGACGTGCTGGCGCTGTCGTCGACCGATGTCGATCTGTCGAAGATCGGCAAGGGCCAGGCGATCACCACTACCTTCCGCTCGCAGCCGCTGTTCGTGCGCAACCTGACGCCGAAGGAAATTTCGGAAGCGAATGCGGTGCCTTTGAGCGCTCTTCGCGATCCGCAGTCGCTTGCTGAGCGGACCAAGCCTGGCAAGGCCAACTGGCTGATCACGCTGGGCGTCTGCACCCACCTCGGCTGCGTGCCGCGGGGCAACAAGGAAGGCGAGCCGCGCGGCGAGTTCGGCGGCTATTTCTGCCCGTGCCACGGCTCGCAATCCGATACCGCGGCGCGCATCCGAAAGGGCCCGGCGCCGCGCAACCTGGCGGTGCCC
>JBQCHO010000067.1:0-13031 GCA_051954635.1 Sphingomonas sp.
CGGTGGGCACTGCCCGACACGAGCCGTTCGATTATCCCTGAGGCTATTCATCATCCATGGGAGCTGTCCCTGCCCGGGCCCTGGCCCGACGTACATGGCCCCCACCTGACGTAACGGGCGTCAGAGGATATTTCAGGCAAACGATCATGGCGGTCCCACCACCCTCTCCTGCCCCCGACAAGCCCGCGTTGCGCCGCTGGCTGCGCGCGGCGCGCGACGCATTCGTCGCGAGCGGGCCCGTGGCGATCGAGCCGCCGCCTGCGTTTCTCGCGCTGCTCGAACCCGGAAAGATCGTGGCGAGCTATCGCCCGGTCGGCAGCGAAGCCGATCCCGCGAAATTGGCAGCTGCGGCGCTGGAGCGCGGCTGCACCCTCACCCTGCCCCATGTCGTCGACCGCGAAGGCGCGCTGCGCTTTCTGGCGTGGCATCCCGACGATGCCTTGCACCCTGGACCGTTCGGGCTCGAACAGCCGCATCATGATGGCGAGGCCGTGCAGCCCGACATCATCCTGACCCCGCTGATCGGCTACGATCATCTGCTGCACCGCCTCGGCCAGGGCGCGGGGCATTACGACCGCGCTTTCGCACAAAACCGCGCAGCCAAGCGGATCGGGGTCGCCTGGTCGGTCCAGCACGTCGATCCGTTGCCCGCCGATCCGTGGGACGTCCCGCTTCACGCAATCATCACCGAACAAGGCTGGATCGAAAGGGCCGAACCGTGACCCCGAACTGGCGCAAACCCGTCGGCATGCTGCTGATCCTGCTGATCATCGCGGTCTGGGCGACGCTGATCGCCAGCTTGTCGGCGATCGTCGGCCGCTGGCCGTGGCCGGCGCAGCTCGTCTTCTACGCCATCGCCGGCATCATCTGGATCGCGCCGCTCAAACCGTTATTGCGCTGGATGCACCACAGCCCGGAATAGATCAGCGGGCCTTGGTGTCGATCGTCGCGGCATCGCATGGCTGGCCATGGGTATTCGCCCAGGCGACGCGTTGCAGGCGGACGGCATCTTCAGGCGAGATGCCAAGCTCGTCGGCAGCGGTCTCCTCGCGGCCGAAGCTGCGCGGGTCCTTGCCGGTGACATCGATAAACACCGTCAGCGCTTCGAGATAATAGCCGAAGGTGCTCGCGTGGTAATGGTCGTAGGCCCACAGGTCGACCTGCCCGAAGCTGATCCCGTCATAGGGATCGGGGTCGGCCACCCCCGCCGCGATCGCGCAGTTGAAGGCTTGGCCGACGGGGTTGACCTTGTCGATCGCCGGCGAGGCCGCCGCCGAGGCGTCGTAGCCGCGGCGCAGATCGAGCGCCATTTGCGTGATCGGCTTGCCGTACCAATGGCCCTGCTTGCGATAAGTCAGATCGGGGCGCGACCATGTCGAGCTCAGGCTGATCTCGACCCTGGGATTGCGCGCGGTGAACAGCCGCGCAAAGCGGCTGGCATAATCAACCGTGCTCGCCGCATCGCCCGGCTGCTTGGGATCGAGCGTGCTGTATTGCTGCATCACGACATGGTCCCAGGCGCGATCGACGACCTGTTTCTTGTTGTCCCAATGCCAGCGAAAGTCCTTGCCGCCCGAGGTTTCGAGGCTGACCGCGTAATCGAGCCCGGCCTCCTTGGTGAACAGCTTGAACAGCGCCGGCACCCCGCCGACCCCGTCGCCATTGAGGTCGGTCACGCTGTCGGCGCGATATTTCCACACCGGCGAATGCGCGCCGTAAGTGAAGCTGTTGCCGATGAACAGGATCGTCTGCGCAGGCGCACCCGCCTGAGCCCCGGCCGGCGCAACGGCAAGGAGGGAGGCCGCGCCGGCCGACAGCAGGGCGATGGTGCGCTTGATCACGTTGTTCTCCTTGAAACTCACAGCGAAAAGCCGAACGATGCGTAGAGATAACGCCCATAAGGCTGATACAGCGCACCATAATAGCCCCCGGCCGAAATCGGCGGCTGCTCGTCGGTGATGTTGCGTGCGCCGATGCGGAAGCGGGCACCGTGCAGCGCGCTGTCCTTGGCGAACTTGTACTGGACGTAGAGGTTGGCAGTGAACTGTCCAGGAATGCGATAAGGATCGCCGTCGTCGGACAGGAAACCGTGATCGTAGACGACGCCGGTATAGTTGCCGAACGCGCCGATCTGAACCGGCCCCATGCTCCAGGTGAGCGAGGTCGACAGCTTCCATTTCGGCCGCCCGCCATTGGCGAGCAGGTTGCTCGAGCTGGTCAGCGGCGTCGCCGCATCGATCTCGCCGTCGCGGCGCGCCTGGTAGAGCTGATCGACCGCATCGCCGTTGCTGCGCGAGAATTTGAGCAGCCGCGCGGCATTCACGCTGAAATCGAAGCTGCCGATCCTGGTGTGATGCAGCGAATAGAGAAAGGCGAGATCGAGCCCGCGGACGGTCTGCGGCAGCAGGTTTACGAACTGGTCGTTGATCGCGAGCACCTGCCCCGCCGGATCGATCCCGGTGCCGGCGAAGAACGCGATGTCGTCGGCATTGGGCGCGGCGCGGACGACGTTCGGATTGCTCGATCCCTGCTGGCGCAGCAGGTAATCGAGCACCAGCGCATTGCTGCCGCCGAACTGGCCGACGATGCCCTTCTGCTTGATCTCCCAATAATCGGCGGTGAACGTCACATGGCCGAAGCTGCTCGGGATGAAATGCGGCTGCAGCACAATGCCGACCGACTTGTCGGTCGAGCGTTCCGGCTGAAGATCGGGATTGCCCGCGACGCGGATCGAATAGCCCACCGGCTCCGAACAGGCGTTGAAATTGGCGATGCGGCCGGCGCGGACATCGGCTTCGCAGCGCAGATAGTCGTTATTGGTCGCCAGGCGCGCATATTGCGCGGCGTGGAGCTGCTCGAGGTTCGGCGCGCGGAACCCCTTCGACCACGATCCGCGCAAGCGCAGGCCATCGACGATGTCCCAGGCGGCCGCCGCCTTGGGACGGAAGATCGAACCGAAATCGCTATAATGCTCGAAGCGTCCCGCGAGCTGCAGCTCGACATTGCGGACCAGCGGAACGTGCATGTCGGGCGAGATCACCGGCACCGCGAATTCGCCATAGGCCGAGATCACGTTGCGCGAGCCGAACGTGTCGGGCGTCGGGCTGACCGCGGTGACGTTGCTCGGATTGGTCTCGCCGGTCACCGCATCGACGAAGTCGATCGTGCCGTCGAGATTGGGATCGCGATTGTCCTCCTGCGTCTCGTGGCGGAACTCGACGCCAACCGCGAGGCCGAGGTCGCCGCCGGGCAGCGACAGCAGATCGGAACGCGACGCCTTGGCGTCGGCGACGGTCAGTGTCGTGCGGTCCTCACGACGCAGCTTGAACAGGAACGGCTTGATCCCGGCTTGCGCGCTCGGCGTGCAATCGCCGACGCTGTAATTGCTCCCGCAACCGACGCCATTGAACGGATCGTAGGCGTCGGGGGTCGACAGCGCGAGCGACTGTTGCAGCAGCGTCGAGTTGACCGCGTCCGACAGATCGACCGACTTCGCCTCGGAATATGTCAGCGCCGTTTCCCAATCGAACCCGCCGAGATCGCCCTTGAACCCGCCGACGAAACGCGACTGGTGCCCAGTCACGTCGACATATTGCGGCCCGGTATCGACGAAGCGGTAGCGCGTCAGCGTCACCGGCAGGCCCGAGGCGGGCACGTTGCTCAGCCCCGACAAGCGGTTCGGATTGGCCGAACCGTCGGGCAGCGTGGTAGCGCCGAACGGGTTCCAATAGTTCGACGCTGGCACCGTCAGCGTGTTGAGCAGGATGACCGGCGGCTGCACCGCGTGCGACGTGGCGTGATAATAACCGAGCTCGGTGAAGAAAGTGACGTGATCGGTCAGGTCGTAGTGCCCGGTCGCGTACAGGTTCATGCGATTGATGCCGGAGCGCACCGTCGTCCCCACCGCGTCATCAAAGCGCAGATCGGGGTTCTTGCCGTAGGAGATCGAGCCCTTGGCAAGACACATGCCCTGCCCCAGTTCCGAGGTGCACCCATCGACGGTGTCCGGCTGGATATGAAAGGCGCCGGCACTCGATGTAATCGTCTTGCCGTTCTGCTTGACGGCGGTGCCGTTCAACACGCTGAAATTGGCGAACGGCGTGTAGCTCGACCGGTTCTCGGGATCGGTGCTGTCCTCGTAACCCGGCACGTCCTGGAACAGCGATGTAAGGTTGCCGGTCGCCGTATAGGGCTCGTCCGACGCCAGCTCGGGGGTGCGATGGGTGAATTCGCCCATCACCGTGATGTTGCCGCGGCCCTCGCCGAAATTCTTACCTGCCAGGAAGTTGGTCGTGTATTCGCGCAGGTGCGTGCCCTCCGCGCCGCCATATTTGGCGTTGAGGCTTAGGCCGTCATAATCGTCCTTGAGCACGACGTTGACGACGCCCGCCACCGCATCGGCGCCGTAGATCGCCGCCGCGCCGTCGCGCAGCACCTCGAGCCGTTCGAGGCCGGCGATCGGCAGAGCGTTCGAATTGTAGGTGAGTACCGGCACGTTGGCGATGCCCGCCTGGCTTACCGGATGCTGCACCATGCGGCGGCCGTTGATCAGCACCAGCGTGTTGCCGGCGCCGAGATTGCGCAGGTCGATCGAATTGACGTCGCCCCGCGCGGCGTTGCTCGTCTGCGGGTTGTTCGCCGAGTTGAAATCGACGTCGCCCATCTGCGGGATCGAACGGATCAGCTCGTCACCCGACACGGCGCCGGTCGCCGCGATTTGATTGGCGTCGAGCACGCTGACCGGCAGCGCCTCGGTGACCTTGCTGCCGCGGATCTGCGAGCCGACCACGACGATGTCGGCGGGCGGCGGCTGCGTCGCGGCGTCACCGGTCTGCGGGGCGGGCGCGTCGCTCTGCTGCGCCGGCGCGGGTGCGGTTTGCGCGTGGGCGGTCGAGGCGAGCGCGGACAGCGCAGTCGTGGCCAGGATCGCGGCCTTGGAAATTTTCATGATCATCCTCCCTGTTCGTGTCGGCCGGTTTGCCCGGCCGTTTATCTGTTCAAGCCAGCGCCGCGTCGCGCGTTTCGACCTCCTCGATCGGCGCGGCTTCACCCGCCATCGCGCGATCGAACAATTGCTGGTCGAACGCGCCTTCCCATTTGGCGACGACGATCGTCGCGACCGCATTGCCGACGAAATTGGTCAGGCTGCGGCATTCCGACATGAAGCGGTCAACCCCGAGGATCAGCGCCATCCCCGCGACCGGCACCGACGGTACGACCGACAGCGTTGCGGCGAGCGTGATAAATCCTGCCCCGGTGACGCCCGCTGCGCCCTTCGAGCTCAGCATCGCCACCGCGAGCAGCAGCAACTGATCGCCGAGCGACAAGTGGATGCCGGTCGCCTGCGCGATGAACAGCGCGGCGAGCGTCATGTAGATATTGGTGCCGTCGAGGTTGAACGAATAGCCGGTCGGCACGACCAGCCCGACCACCGACTTCGCGCACCCGGCTCGTTCGAGCTTTTCGAGCAGGCTCGGCAGCGCGGCCTCGGACGACGACGTGCCGAGCACCAGCAGCAACTCGGCCTTCAGGTAGCGCAGCAACCCGAGGATCGAGAAGCCGCACAGCCGCGCGACCGCGCCGAGCACGACGAGCACGAACAGCAAACTGGTAAGATAGAAGGTGCCGACCAGCGCGGCCAGGCTCGCCAGGCTGGCGATCCCGTATTTGCCGATCGTGAAGGCGATCGCGCCGAAGGCGCCGATCGGCGCCAGCTTCATCAGGATATGGACGAGCCGGAAAACCGCGAGGCTGGCCGATTCGAGCACGTCGAACACCGGCTTGCCCTTGTCGCCGATCAGCGCCAGCGCGATCCCGAACAGCACCGCGACGAACAGCACCTGCAGGATATCGCCGCTGACCAATGCGCTCGGCAGGGTGGTCGGAATGATGTTCAGGATGAACCCGGTGACCGTCTGGTCGTGCGCGTGCGCGGCATATTGCGCGACCGATGCGGTATCGAGCGTCGCCGGATCGACGTGCATCGATGCGCCGGTCTGGAAAACGTTGGCGACGATCAGCCCGAGGATCAGCGCGAGCGTCGAGAAGAACAGGAAATAGGCGAACGCCTTGGCGGCAACGCGGCCGACCGACATCAGGTCGCGCATCCCCGCGATGCCGGTGACGACGGTGAGGAAGATCACCGGCGCGATGACCATCTTGACGATCTTGATGAAGCCGTCGCCGAGCGGTTTGAGCTGCGTGCCGAGCGCCGGGTCGACCTGCCCGATCAGCGCGCCGAGCGCGATCGCGATCAGCACCTGAAAATAGAGGTGGCGGTAGAATGGCCGGCGTGCCGGCTGGTCTGGCCGTGCGATTGGCCGCATGCGTAAATCCCCTCCGCCGGCGTTTCCGGCTATCCGCTCTACTGGCGTCGGGTCTTAGGCTAAAGTCGATTGCCGCCAATGCAATTGCGGCGGAATATAATCTATCACACTGTTTATAAACGATATAATCTCGTATGACGTCGATGATCGTGTCATTTTCCGCACATTGCCGATCGACATCGTGCGGTTTTTCGCACAGATAGTTTTACGGAGGTGGCGCAATCCGACGAATCGTCGTCTTGATCGGTGCGGTCCTGCTGCTCGGCGGGCTTGCAACATGGGGTGCCGGCCTGATCGCCGGGCGGCGCGCGCTCGCGGCAGTCGACCGCAATGCGCGCGCCTCCGCCGCGCTGCACGGCGCGGTGCTTCGCAGCGAGCTCGAGAAATTTCGATTGGTGCCGACCGCGCTCGCCGGCGATCCTGAGGCGCGCGCGGCGCTGGACGGCCAACAGACGGCAACCCGGTCGTTCAACCGGCGATTGGAGCAATTGAGCGAAAGCATCCATGCGGCCGCGATTTATCTGATCGCCGCCGACGGCCGCACGATCGCCGCAAGCAACTGGAACCAGCCGACGAGCTTCGTCGGTTCGAACTACGGATTTCGCCCTTACTTCAGGCAAGCGCTCAACAAAGGCGAATATGAGCAATTCGCGCTCGGCACGGTCAGCCGCCAGCCCGGCCTCTACCTCGCCCGGCGCGTCGATGCCGGCCCCGTCCGCGGCGTGATCGTCGTCAAGGTCGAGTTCAACGCGATGGAGGCCGATTGGGCGCAATCGGCCGAACCCGCCTTCGTCACCGACGCGCGCGGCATCGTGCTCGTGACGAACGTGCCGGGCTGGCGCTTCCTTACCGAAGGCCTGCTCCCCCCCGATCAGCGCGTGGCGATCCGCCGCAATCTCGATTTCGGCGACGCGCCGCTGTCACCGCTGCCGATCGCCGCACATCGTGGGCACCGTGCGGCAATGGTCGATGCGCGGACGAGTGCCGGCGCGCCGCTCCAGACCTATCTGGAGACGACCGCACCGACCACGCTGAAGGGCTGGACGCTCCACGTCCTGACGCCCGTCGGCATGATCGTGTCGAATGCGGCGACGAGCGCACGGCTGGCGACCGCGATGGCGTTCGCGCTGATCGCTCTGGGCATCTGGATTTCGCTGCGCCGCCAGCACCAGGTTCGGCGCCGCGCCGCCGAGGCGCTGGCGATGCGCGCGACGCTTGAGCGCGAGGTCGAGTTGCGCACACGCGAGCTGCGCGACGCCAATGAGCATCTGCAGGTCGAGATGGCCGATCGCCTGGCGAGCGAGGCGCGGCTGCAGGATGCGCGCGACCAGCTCGTCCAGGCGAACAAGCTCGCCTCGCTCGGCCAGATCGCTGCCGGCGTGGCACACGAGATCAACCAGCCGGTCGCTGCGATCAGCAGCTATGCGCATAACGGCCGGCAGTGCCTCGATCTCGGGCGGGCGGCCGATGTCGACGACAACCTCGCCTCGATCCAGTCGATGACCGCGCGCATCGGCGCGATCACCGGCGAGCTGCGCGGCTTCGCCCGCAAGGCGAGCGGCGAGATCGGCGACGTCCGCCTCGACGATGCGATCGACGGCGCCCTACTGTTGCTCCGCGACCGCATCGCACGCCAAGGGGTCACCATCGATCGCATGCCGGCTGGCGACACGCTCGTTCGCGCCGAACGCATCCGGCTCGAACAGGTGCTGATGAACGTGCTGGGCAACGCCCTCGACGCGCTCGCCGACCAGCCCGAGCCGCTGATCGAGATCGCCGCCAGCGAGGACGGTAATCGGATCGATCTCGACATTGCCGACAACGGCCCGGCGCTTCCGCCGGCAATTATCGCCTCCCTGTTCAAGCCGTTCACCACGTCGAAGGAGGACGGCCTTGGCCTCGGCCTCGTCATTTCGCGCGACATCATGCGCGACCTCGGCGGCGATCTCGTGCTAAAGCCCAGCGACCGCGGCGCGAGGTTCCGCCTGCGCATGGTCCGGGCATGAAGGACGCCGCCGCCTGCCGCGCGGTCGCGTTCGTCGACGACGACGCCGATCTGCGCCGCGCCAACGCGAAGAGTCTCGAGCTTGCCGGCTACGCCGTACGCGTGTTCGACGGCGGCGGCCCCGCGCTGGCAGCGATCGGTGCGGACTTCCCCGGCGTCGTCGTCAGCGACCTGCGAATGCCGGGCATGGACGGCATGCAGTTGTTCCACGCACTCAGCGAGGCCGATCCCGAACTGCCGGTGATCCTGATCACCGGGCACGGCGACGTCGCGACGGCGGTCGCCGCGATCCGGGACGGCGCCTATGATTTCATCACCAAACCCTATGCGCCCGACGCGTTGCTGCGCTCGATCGCGCGCGGCCTGGAACAGCGCCGGCTGACCCTCGAAAACCGCCAATTGCGCCGCGAGGCCGAGCGCGCCGCGGCAAGCTCGGTCCTGCTCGGCCAATCGCCCGCGATCGAGCAATTACGCCGCACGATCGACCAGCTCGGCGATACCGATCTCGATATCCTGATCGAGGGCGAAACCGGAACCGGCAAGACGCTCGTCGCCAGCCTGCTCCACCGCACCAGCCGCCGCCGCAGCCGCCCGATGACGACGGTCGATTGCGGCGCGCTGCCGACCGGCGTGATCGACAGCGAGTTGTTCGGGCATGTCGCCGGCGCCTTTCCCGGTGCGCAGCATAGCCGCACCGGTCGCATCGAAGCCGCCGAGTTCGGCACGCTGGTCCTCGACGAGATCGACGCATTGCCGCTCGCGATCCAGCCCAAGCTGCTCCGCGCGATCGAGGACCGCGTGGTCACCCCGATCGGCGCCAACGAAGCGCGGCGGATCGACGTCCGCATCGTCGCCGCGAGCCCCACCGACTTGCAGCAGAAGGCGAGCGAAGGCGCGTTCCTGTCGTCGCTGCTCTATCGTCTCAACGGCGTCGTCCTGCGCCTGCCGCCGCTGCGCGAGCGCCGCGAGGACGTGCCGATGCTGTTCGATCATTTCCTGCGCGACGCGGCTGCCCGCCTGAAGCGCGAGACACCGCGGATCACCGCCAGCCATTGGGCGATGCTCGCCGACCATGACTGGCCCGGCAACGTGCGCGAACTGATTCATTATGCCGAGCGCGTCGTGATCGGCCTCGCCGATGCGCCGCAAGACGCCCTTCCCTCGGCCTCGCTCGCCGACCGCATGGCAGCCTTCGAGGCAGCGCAGCTCCGCCGCGCGCTCGCCGACCATCACGGCCGCGTCAACGCCGCGATCACGGCGCTCGGCCTGCCCCGCAAGACCTTCTACGACAAGCTCAAGCGCCACGGCATCGATCCGGCGGCTTGGCGCAAGCGGGCCAGGTAAGCGCCGGAGCGGTCACAGCCGCCCCGGCGTTTGGCCATCAGAAGCGGAAGCGCACCCCCGCCGAGAAAGTCCGCTCGAGATATTCCACCAGTGCCGGATAAGCCGCGCCGGTTTCGTCATAGGCACGGTCACGCTTGATCGGCGAGGCGAGCAGGTTGGAGATGTTGAATGCGATCGTGATGTTGGGCTGCGGCATCACGCTCGCCGAGAAATCAACGATACCGCGCCCGCCTTCCATCACCGGGCTGACGATGCCGAGCCCAGGGCCGCCCTCCAGCCCAGGATTGTTGACGCGCGCATAGTTGAACACGAATCGCGAACGATAATTATACGCGAGGCGTGCTGAGAAGGTCTTCGTCTCGTAATACCCGGCGACGTTCAGCGTGTGTGTTGAAACCCCCGCGACGGGCTGCATCCCTGGCAGAAACTGGCCCAACCCTTCGGGGGGCAGTTCCGAACCGTGATCGATATAGCTGTAATTGGCGTTCACGCCGAAATTGCGCGCCCAGCGCGGGAGCATCTGCAGGTCGAAAAAGGTCTGGAAGGTCAATTCGACCCCCTGCAACTTTCCCTTCCCGCCATTCTGCGGCTGGGTGATCCGGACGCGGCCGAGCTCGGGATCATCGCTTTCGGCTGTGAAACTCGAAATGAATCCGGTGACGTCGTGCCGGAACACCGCCGCGGTGACCGACCCGGCGCGTGCGAAATAATATTCGAGGCTGGCGTCGTAATTGTCCGACTTCACCGGCTTCAGGTTAGGGTTGCCGCCGGACGCCGTCCGCACGCAGGTGTTGGGATCGTATGTCGGCGAATTCGTATCGCACGCTCCTTGCGGCGGCGCGATGCTGAGCGACGGATTGAGCTGCCCAAACCCTGCGCGTGAGCGCGTCTTGGTGAAGGCAAGGCGAAGTTGAAGGTCTCGTCGGAATTGCAACCGCGCGCTGACATTGGGCAGCAAATCGGTGAAACTGTTCCGTTTGGTGATCGGGTTGTAGCTGACGACACTGACCCCAGTCGCCGGATCGGGCTCTACATCGCGACTGATGCCGGTAAGCGTGTCCTCGGTGCGAACTGCGCGCAAGCCGATTGATCCGTCGATCGGAATGCCGACGTCAACATCGTATTTGACCTGCGCATAGCCGGTATAGGATTTCTCGTTCGCATCGAACGTGTTGAGTTCATTATATGGCGTCGGCCCTTCGGGAAAGCCGACGATGTCGCGAAGTTCTGCCAGGTTTTCAACGATGCTGTCGGGCTGCGGGCTGATCCAGGTGCGCGGCAGCATGCTGCCCGTCCCGCTGAAACCGAAGCCCGGCGTCGTGTTATAGAGTGAGACCGGCAGGTCGCGGTAGAGAATGTGCTGCGCCTCGACGTTCTGATAACGCGAGCCGTTGCGAACGCTCGAATTGCGATCCTCGTAGCGGAAGCCTGCCTGGATGTTCCTGAGCACGCTCGAATTGACGTCGTAAACCAAATCGACACGGCCCTGAACGTCGTCGCCCTTGGAAACGTTGCGCTGTTCATAGAGACCGCGGAAGTAGAAATTATCCGGATCGGCAAGGTTGAAGTCGCGGAAACCGAACAACGGTCCGCCGTCGCCGGTCGTACTGTCGAACACGATGTCTCGGACGGGGGTGTTGACGAGTGCGAAGTCGATATTGGCCTGGTCGTACCAGTATTTGCTCGCCGAATAAGCGAGGTCCGCTTTAGCGTGTAAATGGCCATGATCGTAGATCGCGCCACCGCCGACCTGATAGGTATTGGTGTTGGCGTTGAACGAGTCGTTATGCCCCTCGGGCCGCTTGCCGCCGATCGCGGTAAAGCTTTGCGCCTGGTTCGTCCCCGGTTTGAGTACGACGTTCTGAAAGCGGATCGCGCCGCCGAGCGCTGGTGCCGCATTGACCAATGGCGATGTCAGATTTCGGTTCCGATCGCGGCCGCGATACCCCTGAAACAGCCCATCGGCGTAGAGTTCCAGTTCACTGCTCGGCCGCCATTGCAGCGCGGCATTGACCGATGGCCGCCAGCGATGGCCTTGGTTGATGATTTCCGCTTGTGAGTCCGGGAAACGAAATCCCGGCGTGCTGGTCTGCGCGGGTTGAGCGACTTGGATGACCTGGCTCTGCTGCCGGATCGAATCCATGAAATCGGTGTAGGACAGGTTGCCATTCACCAGGACGCCGATCTCGCCGATGCCGGTGTGCCAGCGATCGCTGACCAACAGGTTGGCATTCCAGTCGACCGAGCCGGATTGCGAGAAATTACGCATGTCGAACGATCCGGCGACCTTGAGCCCCTTGAAGTCGAACGGTCGACGCGAAACCACATTCACCGCGCCGGCTATACCGGGCTCGACCAGGTTAGCTGTGCTCGATTTGAATACCTCCAGCCGGGAAACGCTGGCTGCGGGAAAATCCTGAATGGCGACATCGCGACCCGAGCCAGTGAATATCGAACGGCCGTTATAGGTAGTCGCGACATCGGGCAGGCCTCGGATGCGGATCGCCTGCGTCTCGCCGGCGTTGCGCGTGGCCTGGACGCCCGCCAGCCGCGCCAATGATGCTGACGCGCTGACGTCCGGGAGTTTGCCGATATCCTCGGCCACGATCACGTCCTCAATCTGATCCGAATGACGCTTGATCGCCTGCGCTGATTCCAGGCTCTCTCTAGCCCCAGTAACGATGATTTCCGATCCGGCGGCAGACTCATCCGGACCGGGAGAATAGTCTTCAGATTGCGCGATTTTTGACGAATTCTGCGCCATGACTGGCGCGGCCATGATCGCCAGCGCAATAGTCGACGTCGCGCCGCAGAGCATCACGCTCTTTCGCATCCTCTTCTCCCTTGTTGTTGTTGCTTCGCGAATATGTTCGCAAAGCGCCCCTTCGATTATTTGCGAATCGGTTAAAACATATAAATCAGAAAGTCCACCCGACGGGGCGATTTGCGTTGCTGAATGGATTCTGAACGGGCTCGGCGAAGGGTTGCGGCTATTGAACCAAGCCGCTTGCAGCGGCGCGCAGCGCGCGATATTGGGCGGGCCGCTCGCGGGTGTAGCTCAATGGTAGAGCAGAAGCTTCCCAAGCTTACGACGAGGGTTCGATTCCCTTCACCCGCTCCAGGCCAGCCTAAAAATCCGATCGACTGAGGTGACGCCGCTGCGGCTTCGTCATAGCCGCATCGTGATCAAGCGGCTGGCTCTCCTTCTTGCGATATCGGCGCTCGGCGCGGGGGTCGCCGCGACGGCGGCCCAGCTCGACGACGCGCCGTCCGCGCCACGCCGTACCTTCGCACCGATGCCCTATACCGGCGACCTGTCGGTGATGACCTACAACGTCCACGGCCTGCCCTGGCCG
>JBQCHO010000068.1:0-37838 GCA_051954635.1 Sphingomonas sp.
TGATCCATCACTTCAAGCTCTATACCGAAGGGTATCACGTCCCGGCCGGTGAAGTGTATGTTGGCACCGAGAGCCCCAAGGGCGAGTTCGGTATCTACATGGTGTCGGACGGCTCGAACAAACCCTATCGCTGCAAGATCCGGCCGACGGCGTTCAGCCATTTGCAGGCGATGGACTTCATGTCGCGCGGCCACATGCTCGCCGATACGACCGCCATCCTCGGCGCGATCGACATCGTGTTCGGGGAGTGTGATCGGTGACTGTCACTTCCCGTCCCGTATTTGCTCGGTTGGGTATTGCCCTGCTGCTCGAACTATCGGTTTTACCGCTCGCTATCCTGGCTTTGGTAATTCTTTATGCTGCCGGCTTGCCGGGGCTGGAAATTGTCATCGGCGGCGCGATGCTGTTGGTCGCCTATGTCTTTGTGCGCGGAGCTCTTGCGCTGCGACGCAACCCGAACAGAGAACATAACAATGGCTGAATCTCCGCAACTTCCCCCCGAGGACGAGGTTCGCGCGCGCTGGGGCGATTTCGCCTGGACCGCGGACAACGCCAAGAAGGCCAAGGAAATCATCGGCCGCTATCCGGCCGGTCGGCAAGCGTCGGCGTCGCTGCCGCTGCTCGATCTCGCGCAGCGGCAGGTCGGCGCCGATACCAAGACGCAGGGCTGGCTGCCGGTCCCGGTGATCGAGTTCGTCGCGAAGCAACTCGACATGCCATATATGCGCGTGTTCGAGGTCGTCACCTTCTACACGATGTTCAACCTCGTGCCGGTCGGGCGCTATCACGTGCAGGTGTGCGGCACGACGCCGTGCATGCTGCGCGGCTCCGACGACGTGTTCGCGGCGTGCAAGAACCACGGCCTCGCCAAGGGCAAGACCACGCCCGACGGGCTGTTCACGCTGACCGAGGTCGAATGTCTGGGCGCGTGCACCAACGCGCCGATGGTCCAGATCAATGACGACAATTACGAAGACCTGGATTACGACAAGATGACCGCGATCCTTGAGGCGCTGGCGGGTGGCGAGACGCCGAAGCCCGGCCCGCAAGTCGACCGCCAGACCAGCGCGCCCGAAGGCGGCCCGTCGACGCTCAAGGACATGGTTTCGGAAAACCACGATTACCGGGGCGAATGGGCATGAGCGCCTTGATCGCCCTGATCGTCGGCGCGGTGGTGCTGGTGCTGTGCTTGATCCTCGCGCTCAAGCTGCTCGGCGTGATCATCGGCCTGGCGGCTGCCGTGATCGTCTATTTCGTGGCCGAGAAATTCATCGGGAGGGCGTCGCGATGACCTTCCAAGTCGTCATGCCCACCTATGCCGTCATGCCAGCGAAGGCTGGCATCTCTGTGTTTCAACCCGTGCGCATGCCGCACGAGACCCCAGCCTTCGCTGGGGTGACGAACGGAGTTCGTCATGCTCGCTGACAAGGACCGCATCTTCACCAATCTCTACGGCTTCCAGTCGTGGCACATCGATGCCGCGATCGAGCGCGGCGATTGGGACAACACCAAGGATCTGATGGCGATCGGTCAGGACGCCATCATCGACAAGATCAAGGCGTCGGGCCTGCGCGGCCGCGGCGGGGCGGGCTTCCCGACCGGCATGAAATGGTCGTTCATGCCCAAGGAGCCGAAGCCCGATCGGCCCAATTTCCTGGTCATCAACGCCGACGAGTCCGAGCCGGGTTCGTGCAAGGATCGCGAGATCATTCGCCACGATCCGCAGAAGCTGATCGAAGGCGCGCTGATCGCCGGCTTCGCGATGCGCGCGCGCCGCCTATATATACATCCGCGGCGAGTTCATCCGCGAGGCGGAGAATTTGTTCACCGCCGTCGCCGAGGCCTACGACAAGGGCTTCCTCGGCAAGAACGCCGCCGGCTCGGGTTACGATTTCGACGTCTTCGTCCATCGCGGCGCGGGCGCGTATATCTGCGGCGAAGAGACCGCGATGCTCGAAAGCCTCGAGGGCAAGAAAGGCCAGCCGCGCCTCAAGCCGCCGTTTCCCGCCGGCGCGGGACTCTACGGCTGCCCGACGACGGTCAACAACGTCGAATCGATCGCGGTGGTGCCGACCATCCTGCGCCGCGGCCCGGAGTGGTTTTCGAGCTTCGGGGCGGAGAACAACAAGGGCACCAAGCTCTTCCAGATCTCGGGCCATGTGAATCGCCCATGCGTCGTCGAAGAGGCGATGTCGATCTCGTTCCGCGAGCTAATCGAAAAGCACGCCGGCGGCATCCGTGGCGGTTGGGACAATCTGCTCGCTGTGATCCCGGGCGGATCGTCGGTGCCGTTGGTCCCCGCCAAGGAGATCATGGATTGCCCGATGGATTTCGACGGGCTGAAGGCGGTCGGCTCCGGCCTCGGCACCGCGGCGGTGATCGTGATGGACAAGTCGACCGACGTCGTCCGCGCGATCAGCCGGATCAGCTATTTCTATCGCCACGAAAGCTGCGGCCAGTGCACGCCGTGCCGCGAAGGCACAGGCTGGATGTGGCGCGTGATGGAGCGGATGCGCACCGGCGATGCCGACATCAGCGAGATCGATACGCTCTATCAGGTGACGAAGCAGGTCGAAGGCCATTCGATCTGCGCGCTGGGCGACGCCGCGGCGTGGCCGATCCAGGGCCTGATCCGCCATTTCCGTCCGGAGATGGAGCGGCGCATCAAGGACAATCGCGGCGGCGGTCTCGAACCGATGATGGAGGCGGCGGAGTGATCGCGGTTTCGATCATGGCGATACTTGCCGCCGCGCATCCGGGCGGCGCGAGCGGCGATGCTCGGGTGACCTTGAGCAAGTTCATGAGATGCGTCATGAATCGTCACGAATACAAGATTCTCCCATTGCTCGAGCGTCCGGTCGGAGCTCTGCGCGAGCCCAACTGGGCGGCGCTAGCCGACGATGACTGCCTTGAGGTTTCCGGGTCGCTGAAATTCGCGCCGATGCTGATGCGCGGCGAGATATATAATATTTTGTATCGGAAGGAGTTCGGGGGCACGCAGCCGGTAACGAGTTTCGCGGGTGCGCCACAAATCAACTATCCCTTCGCGGATCCCGTTCCTTCGGACTCCAAGGATGCGAATACCTACAAGCTGGAAATGGCGCTTGGTGATTGTACAGCTCGCGCGCAGCCCGAAGAGGCCCGCTCCCTAGTCATGTCAGATGTCGAAAGTTCCGAGGAACAAAGTGCCGTTCAGGCATTAGTTCCGGCGATATCCGCTTGTCTTCCCAAGGGACAGACCCTGAATATGAATAAATCGACGATACGCGCTTTCGTGGCTGAATCGCTTTATCGTCTGACTGTCGCCAAACGGAATCTGTCCCATGCCCAAGGTTAAAGTCGACGGCGTCGAGATCGAGGTGCCGCAGGGCGCCACCGTGCTGCAGGCGTGCGAGCTTGCCGGCAAGGAGATCCCGCGCTTCTGCTATCATGAGCGGCTGTCGATCGCCGGCAATTGCCGGATGTGCCTGGTCGAGGTGAAGCCCGGTCCGCCCAAGCCGCAGGCGTCGTGCGCGCTGCCGGCGGCGGACAATCAGGAGATCTTCACCACCACGCCGATGGTCAAGCATGCCCGCGAAGGCATGATGGAATTCCTGCTCATCAACCACCCGCTCGATTGCCCGATCTGCGATCAGGGCGGCGAGTGCGACTTGCAGGACCAGTCGATCGCTTATGGCCGCGGCGCCTCGCGCTTTCAGGAGAACAAGCGCGCGGTCACCGAGAAATATATGGGGCCGATCGTCAAGACGGTGATGACGCGCTGCATCCAGTGCACGCGCTGCGTTCGTTTCGCCGAGGAAGTCGCCGGGGTCGAGGAAATCGGCGCGATCGGGCGCGGCGAGGACATGCAGATCACCTCGTATCTCGAACATGCCGTGACCAGCGAGCTGTCGGGTAATGTCGTCGATCTGTGCCCGGTCGGCGCGCTGACCTCGAAGCCCTATGCGTTCGAGGCGCGGCCGTGGGAATTGAAGAAGACGCTGACGATCGACGTGATGGACGCGGTCGGCACCAACATCCGGCTCGATAGCCGAGGCCGTCAGGTGCTGCGCTGCCTCCCGCGGATCAACGAGGACGTCAACGAGGAGTGGGCGACCGACAAGACGCGCCACGCCGTCGACGGGTTGGTGCGGCGCCGCTTGGACAAGCCCTATGTGCGGCGTGACGGCAAGCTGGTGCCGGCGACGTGGGAAGAGGCGTTCGCGGCGATCGCTGCCGTGAAGGCTGGTAGCAGCGTCGCGGCCGTCGCGGGCGATCTCGTCGATTGCGAGACGATGTATGCGGCCAAGGCGCTGGTGACGGCGATGGGCGGCTCGCTGCTCGAGGGCCGGCAGACCGGCATGGACTACGATACGTCGAGCCTGTCGGCGGTCATCTTCAACACCACGATCGCGGGTGCGGAAGAGGCGGACG
This sequence comes from Sphingomonas sp., assembly GCA_051954635.1. Lineage (GTDB taxonomy): Bacteria > Pseudomonadota > Alphaproteobacteria > Sphingomonadales > Sphingomonadaceae > Sphingomonas. The sequence goes on from JBQCHO010000068.1 coordinate 4,414, forward strand.
CGATCCTGCTGGTCGGCACCAATCTGCGCTGGGAAGCGCCGCTGGTGAACACCCGCATCCGCAAGGCGATCAAGAAGGGCGCCAAGGTTTTCGCGATCGGGCCCGAGGTCGATCTGACCTACCGTGTCGAGTGGCTGGGGAGCGACCTGTCGGTACTCGGTAAACTGCCCAAGGCGGCGGCGGACGCGTTCAAGGGCGCCGAGCGGCCGATGGTGATCGTCGGCGGTGCGGCGTTGAAGGGCGCGCATGGTGCGGCGTTGAAGCTGGCCAAGACATTGAAGCTGGTGCGCGATGGCGTCACCACGGCGGCCGGATCGGCGTGGAATGGATTCAACGTGCTGCACTTCTCGGCGGCGCGGATGGGCGGGCTGATGCTCGGCTATGCGCAGAAGGGCGGCATCGCCGATGTCGTCGCGGGCAAACCCAAGCTGGTGTTCTTCCTCGGCGCGGACGAGGTGGATTTCGCGCGGTTCGCGGACAGCTTCAAGGTCTATGTCGGCCATCATGGCGACGCCGGCGCGCACCATGCCGACGTGATCCTGCCGGGCGCGAGCTATGCCGAGAAATCGGGCACTTGGGTCAATCTCGAAGGACGCGTGCAGCGCGGCGAGCGTGCGGTGTTCCCGCCGGGCGACGCGCGCGAGGACTGGACGATCTTCCGCGCACTGTCCGAAAAGCTCGGCCAGACGCTGCCGTTCGACACGATCGAGGAATTGCGCGCAGATATGGGCCGCGACGTGCCGGCGCTAGCCAAGGAAGGCCTCGCCAGCTTCGAGTGGAATCCGCCGGCGCTTGGCGACACCGCCGAGGGCACGATCGACGCGTATCCGATCAAGGACTTCTACCTGACTAACGCCATCTGCCGCGCCAGCCCGACGATGCAGCTTTGCTCGGCTGAATTGTTGCATGGCGACGAGCTTGCGGAGGCCGCGGAATGACCGCACTCTTCACTTCCTGGGGCATGGAATACGGCTGGGCGTGGTTCCTGGCGACGATCATCGGCATCCTGGTGATTGCGCTGCCGGTGATGCTTGCGGTGGCGCTGATTATCTATGCCGATCGCAAGATCTGGGCGGCGATGGCGCTGCGACGCGGGCCCAACGTCGTCGGGCCACTCGGCATCTTGCAGAGCTTCGCCGACGGGTTGAAGGTGTTCCTTCAGGAAACGATCATCCCGGCGGCGTCCAATCGCGGGCTGTTCCTGCTCGCGCCGATCATCACCTTCACCGTCGCGCTGATCGTGTGGGCGGTGGTGCCGTTCCAGCCGGGCGTGGTGCTCTCGAACATCAATGTCGGGCTGCTCTACGTACTCGCGGCGTCGTCGATCGGCGTTTACGGGATTATCATCTCGGGCTGGGCGTCGAATTCAAAATATCCGTTCTATTCGGCGCTACGTGCGGCGGCGCAGATGGTCTCCTACGAAGTCTCGATCGGCTTCGTGCTGATCTCGGTGGTATTGTGGGCGGGGACGTTCAACCTGTCGGGCATCGTCGAGGCGCAGAAGGGGCTGTACGGCTTCATCAACGGCAGTTGGGCGAACCCGCTGCTGTTCCCGATGGCGATCGTGTTCCTGATCTCGTCGATGGCCGAGACGCAGCGCGCACCGTTCGACCTTACCGAGGCAGAGAGCGAACTCGTCGCGGGCTATCAGACCGAATATTCCTCGATGGCGTTCGCGCTGTTCTGGCTGGGTGAATACGCCAACGTCATCCTGATGTGCGCATTGAACGCCAGCCTCTTCTGGGGCGGCTATCTGCCGCCGTTCGACTGGGCGCCGCTCTATTTCGTGCCCGGCATCATCTGGCTGCTCGCCAAGATGCTGTTCTTCTTCTTCGTGTTCTCGTGGGTGAAGGCCACGGTGCCGCGCTACCGCTACGACCAGCTGATGCGTCTGGGCTGGAAGGTATTCCTGCCACTGTCGCTGTTCTGGGTGTTCCTGGTGTCCGGCTTCCTGATGCTGACCCGCGTGGGAGTTCCGTCATGATCGTCCAAACCCTCAAGGCTTTCACCCTGTGGGAGTTCATCGGCGCGCACCTGAAGACGCTCCGGTACTTCTTCAAGGCCAAGGCGACGATCAACTATCCGTTCGAGAAGAACCCGATCAGCCCGCGCTTCCGGGGCGAGCATGCGCTGCGCCGCTATCCCAATGGCGAGGAGCGGTGCATCGCGTGCAAGCTGTGCGAGGCGATCTGCCCGGCGCAGGCGATTACCATCGAGGCCGAGCCGCGCGACGATGGCTCGCGCCGCACCACGCGCTACGACATCGACATGACCAAGTGCATCTATTGCGGGCTGTGCGCCGAGGCGTGCCCGGTCGACGCGGTGGTCGAGGGGCCGAACTTCGAATTTTCGACCGAGACGCGCGAGGAGCTGATCTACGACAAGGCCAAGCTGCTCGACAACGGTGACCGCTGGGAACGCGCGATCGCCGCGAACCTTGCCGCCGACGCACCCTACCGTTAAGCGCCAACCGACTTTCAGGGGCTCGCCGATTCCGTGATCCAAGCAATCGCCTTTTACATCTTCGCGTTCGTGATGATCGCGTCGGCTGCGCTGACGATCTCGTCGCGCAACCCGGTCCATTCGGTGCTGTGGCTGATCCTCGCCTTCTTCAACGCGGCGGGCCTGATGGTGCTGGCCGGTGCCGAGTTCATCGCGATGCTGCTGGTGATCGTCTATGTCGGCGCGGTCGCGGTGCTGTTCCTGTTCGTCGTGATGATGCTCGATATCGACTTTAGCGAGCTGCGAGCCGGGTTCGTGCGCTATCTGCCGCTCGGTCTCGCGCTGGCGATCGCGTTGCTGGCCGAGGTGATCATCGGCGTCGGCGCCTGGTCGGTCGGCGGGGTCAATCTGTCGAAGCGCATCGCGCCGATCGCCGATCAGACGCCCAATATCCAGGCGATCGGCGACCTGCTCTACACGCGCTACCTGTTCGTATTCGAAGCCGCGGGGCTGGTGCTGCTGGTCGCGATGATCGGCGCGATCGTGTTGACGCACCGCAAGCGCGCCGGCGTGCGCCCGCAGATCATCTCGCGCCAGGTCGCCCGTCGACCGCAGGATGCGACCCGCAACGTCAAGCCGGCCGTGGGCCAGGGGGTGGAGCTGTGATCGGCCTCACGCATTACATCGTCGTCGCGGCGGTCCTGTTCGTGATGGGAGTGCTCGGCATCTTCCTCAACAGGAAGAACATCATCGTCATCCTGATGGCGATCGAGCTGATCCTGCTCGCGGTGAATTTGAACCTCGTCGCTTTCTCGGCGGCGTTGCACGATCTCGTCGGGCAGGTGTTCGCGATGTTCGTGCTGACGGTCGCCGCGGGCGAGGCGGCGATCGGGCTCGCCATCCTGGTGATCTATTTCCGTGGCCGCGGCACGATCGCGGTCGATGACGTCAACCGGATGAAGGGGTGATCGTTCGGTGACTTCGATCCTATTTCTCGTTTTCCTGCCGCTGCTCGCGGCGGCGATCGCCGGGTTCGGCAACCGGATGATCGGCAACGTTGTCGCCAAATCGGTGACGACGGGCGCGCTGTTCATTTCGTGTGCGCTCGCGTGGCCGATCTTCATTTCGTATCTGACCGGCGCTGCGGGCCCGATCGTCACCCCGGTGTTCGACTGGATCAATGTCGGCGGGATGCATGTCGCCTGGGCGCTGCGTGTCGATGCGCTGACCGCGGTGATGCTCGTCGTCGTCACCAGCGTGTCGTTCCTCGTCCACCTCTATAGCTGGGGCTATATGGCCGAGGACCCGGATCAGCCGCGGTTCTTCGCTTATCTGTCGCTGTTCACCTTCGCGATGCTGATGCTGGTGACCGCCGACAACCTCGTCCAGATGTTCTTCGGCTGGGAAGGCGTTGGCCTCGCGAGCTACCTCCTCATCGGTTTCTGGTTCTACAAGCCGAGTGCCAATGCCGCGGCGATCAAGGCGTTCGTCGTCAACCGCGTCGGTGATTTGGGCTTCATGCTCGGCATCTTCGGCACCTATCTGGTGTTCCACACCATCTCGATCCCCGAGATCCTTGCCGCCGCGCCGACGATCCATTCGACGATCGGCTTCCTGTGGTTCCGCGCCGACACGATGACGGTGCTGTGCATCCTGCTGTTCATCGGCGCGATGGGCAAATCGGCGCAGCTCGGCCTGCACACGTGGCTGCCCGACGCGATGGAAGGCCCGACCCCGGTCTCCGCGCTGATCCACGCGGCGACGATGGTGACCGCGGGCGTGTTCATGGTGTGCCGTCTGTCGCCGATGTTCGAGACGAGCCCGACCGCGCTCGGCTTCGTCACCTTCATCGGCGCCGCGACCTGCCTATTCGCCGCGACGATCGGCTGCGTGCAGACCGACATCAAGCGCGTCATCGCCTATTCGACCTGCTCGCAGCTCGGCTACATGTTCTTCGCGGCGGGCTGCGGCGCGTTCGGCGGGGCGATGTTCCACCTGTTCACGCACGCCTTCTTCAAGGCTCTGCTGTTCCTGTGCGCCGGCTCGGTGATCCACGCGATGCATCACGAGCAAGACATGCGTTATTATGGTGGCCTTCGGAAGAAGATCCCGCTGACCTTCTGGGCGATGGTCGCGGGCACGCTCGCCATCACCGGCGTCGGTATTCCGGGCGTTTGGGGCCTGCCGCAGATCGGTTTTGCCGGCTTCCATTCGAAGGACGGCATCCTCGAGGCGGCCTATGCCTCGGGTGGCGGCGGGCAGATCGCCTGGTGGGTCGGCACGATCGCCGCGCTGCTCACCAGCTTCTATTCGTGGCGCCTGATCTTCATGACCTTCTTCGGCAAGCCGCGCTGGGCCGCCTCCGAGCATATCCAGCACGCGGTGCACGATGCGCACGGCCATCATCAGGAAGACGGTCACGAAACGCATCCGGCTGGCGAGGACGCAGGCCACACGCCGCACGTCCACGGCTCGGGCGTCGAAGAAGTTGCGCACGGCACTGGCGGTTACCACCCGCACGAAAGCCCGCTGCCCATCCTGATTCCGCTGGTCCTGCTGTCGGTGGGCGCGGTTGCCGCCGGGTTCGTGTTCCAGCACTTCTTCATCAGCCCCGAGGCTGGCGAGAACTACTGGCACGGCGCGGTGTGGTTCTCGCCGCACCTGATGGAGGCGATGGAGGCGATCCCGGTCTGGGTGAAGCTCGGGCCGACGGTGGTCATGCTGATCGGTCTCGCGGTCGCCTGGTATGCGTATATTCGCAAGACCGACGTCCCGGCGCGCGCCGCGAGCACGTTCGAGGTGTTGTACCGCTTCCTGCTGAACAAGTGGTATTTCGACGAGCTGTACAATTTCATCTTCGTCCGCCCCGCCTTCGCGATCGGCCGGTTCTTCTGGCGCCGCGGCGATGAGAAGACGATCGACCGCTTCGGGCCCAACGGCGCGGCGTGGGTCGTCGCCGGCACCAGCCGCGTCGCCGGCCGGCTGCAGAGCGGATACATCTACACTTACGCCTTTGTGATGCTGATCGGGCTGACTGCCGCGGTCACCTGGGCGATGGCGAGCTGAGCGCGGGGGACATGAACGGCTTTCCTATCCTTTCGATCATGATCGCGATTCCCGCCGTGGCGGCGGTCGCGTGTCTGTTCCTCAGCGCCAATGCGGCGCGCTGGCTGGCGTTGCTCGCTACGCTGGTCGATCTCGTGCTCGGCATCGCGCTGTGGGCCAATTTCGACATCGGCGGCGCGCAGTGGCAGTTCCAGGAATATCAGCCGCTGTTCGGCAGCTTCAGCTGGGCGCTCGGCATCGATGGCTTCGCACTGATGCTGATCATGCTCAGCGTGTTTCTGATGCCGATCTGCATCGGCGCCAGCTGGCTGGCGATCACCAAGCGCGTGCCCGAATATATGGCGGCGTTCCTGTTCACCGAAGTGCTGATGATCGGCACCTTCGCCGCGCAGGACCTGTTCCTGTTCTACATCTTCTTCGAAGGCGGCCTGATCCCGATGTTCCTGATCATCGGCATCTGGGGCGGCGCGAACCGGATTTACGCGAGCTACAAATTCTTCCTCTACACGCTGCTCGGCTCGGTCTTGATGTTCATCGCGATGCTGTGGATGGCGATCCATGCCGGCACGACGAGCATCCCGGAGCTGCTCAATTACGATTTCCCGGTGCATGCGCAGATGTGGTTGTGGCTGGCCTTCTTCGCGTCGTTCGCGGTGAAGATGCCGATGTGGCCGGTCCACACCTGGTTGCCCGACGCGCACGTCCAGGCGCCGACCGCGGGGTCGGTGATCCTGGCCGGCGTGCTGCTCAAGCTCGGCGGATATGGTTTCCTGCGCTTCTCGCTGCCGATGTTCCCCGAGGCGAGCCATCAGTTCATCTGGCTGGTGTTCGGCCTGTCGGCGGTGGCGGTGATCTACACCAGCCTCGTCGCGCTGGTGCAGCAGGACATGAAGAAGCTGATCGCCTACTCGTCGGTCGCGCACATGGCGATCGTGACGATCGGGCTGTTCGCGTTCAACGTTTACGGCATCCAGGGCGCGATGATCGTGATGCTGAGCCACGGGCTCGTCTCGGGCGCGCTGTTCCTGTGCGTCGGCGTGATCTACGATCGGCTGCATACCCGCGAGATCAGCCGCTATGGCGGTGTCGCGTTCGTGATGCCCAAATATGCCGTGCTGTTCATGCTGTTCACGATGGCCTCGATCGGGCTGCCGGCGACCAGCGGGTTCGTCGGCGAGTTCCTGTCGCTGATGGGCACCTATCAGGTCTCGACCTGGACGACGCTGCTGTGCACCACCGGGATCATCCTCGGCGCGGCCTATATGCTCTATCTCTACTGGCGCGTCTGCTTCGGCGTGGTGAAGCACGACGACGTCAAGCTGATGCCCGACCTTAGCTTGCGCGAAGTCGCGCTGCTCGCGCCGATCGCGGCGGTGGTGCTGTGGATGGGCGTCTATCCGGAGAGCTTTCTGGCGCCGATGCGCAAGGATGCCGATATCCTGATGGCGCGGATCGAACGCGCCAAGCCGGCGGGCGATTCGCATTTGATGATGACCAAGGCGGCGCCAGCGCCTGCCACCCAGGCGGAGGCCGAATAATGGATTATCTGGCTTCCGTGCGCATGGCGCTGCCCGAGGACATCCTGTCGCTCGGCGCGCTGGTGCTGATGCTGGTCGCGGCATGGGGCGGACAGCGTTCGACCCGTGCGGTCTCGTGGTGCTCGGTTGCGGTGCTGCTCGGCGCTGGCATCGCGCTGTTCGCGACGCCGCATGGCGTGGCGTTCGACGGGCTGCTGCTGGTCGATGCCTTCTCGACGTTTGCCAAGGTGCTGATCTACGTCGCGGCGGCAATTGCGATCCTGATGGCGCCCGCTTTTTTCCAGCGCACCTCGGGCGACGATTTGCGGCCCGAATATCCGGTGCTGATCCTGCTGTCGGCGGTCGGCATGGGGATCATGGTGTCGGCGGGCGACCTGCTCAGCCTCTATGTCGGGCTCGAGTTGCAGAGCCTGGCCGCCTACGTGCTGGCAAGCTTCATGCGCCGCGACACGCGCTCGGCAGAAGCGGGGCTGAAGTATTTCGTACTCGGCGCGCTGGCATCGGGGCTGCTGCTTTACGGCATCTCGCTGGTCTATGGGTTCAGCGGTACGACGCTGTTCAGTGCGATCGCGTCGAGCTACGGCACCGGCCATTCGCTGGGGTTGATGTTCGGGCTGGTGTTCGTGTTCGCCGGCCTCGCATTCAAGATGTCGGCGGTGCCGTTCCATATGTGGACGCCTGACGTCTATGAAGGCGCGCCGACCCCGGTCACTGCTTTCTTCGCGTCGGCGCCGAAGGTCGCCGCGCTCGGCCTCGCCGTACGCGTCGCGATCGAGGCGATGGGCCCGGCGGTTGACCAGTGGCGCCAGGTGGTGATCTTCGCGGCGCTCGCTTCGATCATCCTCGGCGCGGTCGCGGCGATCGGGCAGCGCAACATCAAACGGCTGCTCGCCTATTCGTCGATCAACAATATCGGCTTTGCGCTGATCGGTCTCGCCGCGGGAACGCAGGAAGGCGTCGCGTCGGTGCTGATGTATCTGACGATCTATCTGGCGATGACGCTCGGCTCGTTCCTCGTCGTGCTCCAGATGCGCGATGAGGGTGGCCAGCCGGTCGAGACGATCGACAGCCTGTCGGGCATGTCGACGACGCGGCCAGGACTCGCCTGGGCGCTGGCGACCTTCATGTTCAGCCTCGCCGGCATCCCGCCGCTGTTCGGCTTCTACGCCAAGTTCGCGGTGTTCCACGCCGCGGTCGCGGCCGGGCTGTTCCCGCTTGCCGTGTTCGGTATCGCCGCCTCGGTGATCGGCGCTTATTATTACCTGCGCATCGTCAAGACGATGTTCTTCGACGAGGCGGCGCCCGCCTTCCCGAAGAACGAGGGCGTGGTCGAAGGTGGGTTGATCGCGATCACCGCCTTGTTCGTCTCGCCGCTCGGCTATCTGCTGATCCCGGCGATCGGTGGCTGGACGATGATCGCCGCCAAGGCGCTGTTCTGACGATCACGATACGGACGGTCGCCGAGACCGGCTCGACCAACGCCGATCTGCTGGCGCTGGCCCGTGACGGGGCCGAGGAAGGCCGTTGGCTGCGCGCCGAGCGGCAGCTTGCCGGGCGCGGTCGGCAGGGCAGGGCGTGGGTGTCGCCGCCGGGCAACCTCTATGCGAGCACGATCGTGCGGCTGCGCCCGAGCGATCCGCCCGCCGCAACGCTGGCGCTGGTCGCGGCGGTGGCGTTGGAGGAGGCTGTCTCGGTTTTCTGCCGCCCCGGCGAAGGCCGGGGCCCAGGTGGGAAAGCCGGGGTAACGAAGGACAGCGCCAACCAACTCAAGCCTTCCCAACTGGGCCAGCAACGGGTCGGATCGTCCCCCGGACGATCCTTGGACGCGCGGGGCGCGTCCGACCCGATGCTCCTTCGCCGGGGTGGATTGATGTTGAAATGGCCCAACGACGTGTTGCTCGACGGCGCCAAACTCTCCGGCATCCTCCTCGAACGCGCCGATGACGCGGTGGTGATCGGGATCGGCGTCAACCTGGCGCATCATCCGACCGACACCGATCGCCTCGCCACCAGCCTTGCCGCGCACGGCGTCGCTGTCGAGCCCGCTCCCTTCCTCGAAACGCTCGCCGAGGCCTTCGCCCGCTGGCTTTCCCGCTGGCGCAGCGAAGGCGCCGCCGCCGTCCGCGATCGCTGGGTCGAGCGCGCGCATTCCGCCGGCACCGCGCTCACCGCGCGACTGCCCGACGGGACCAGCGTCGACGGCCTGTTCGAGCGGCTCGACGCCGATGGCGCGCTGATCCTGCGCTTGGCGGATGGCGGCAGGCGTGTCATTCACGCCGGCGACGTGTTTTTGATTTGAGAACCACCGTTCGTTTCGAGCGAAGTCGAGAAACGTCGCGGGCGTAATGGTAATGTGTCTCGACTTCGCTCGACACGAACGGATGTTGGAAGAAGGATCTCGCATGCTGCTCGCGCTCGATGTCGGCAACACCAATGTCGTGTTCGCGCTGGTCGACGGCGACGCGATCAAGGCGCGCTGGCGGATCGCGACCGATCCCCGGCGCACCGCCGACGAATATGCGGTGTGGCTCAACCAGCTTCTCCAGCTCGAAGGGCATGGCCGCGGCGACGTCGAGGCGGTGATCATCTCGACGGTGGTGCCGCGCGCGCTGCACAATCTCGAGGTGCTTGCCGAGAAATATTTCGGCGTTACCCCGCTCGTCGCGGGACGCGCGCCGGTCGAATGGGGCATGGCGCTCGACGTCGATGAGCCGCAGAATCTCGGCGCCGATCGCGCCGTCAACGCGATCGCCGCTCACGCGCTGCACGAAGGCGACCTGATCGTCATCGACTTCGGCACCGCGACGACCTTCGACGTGGTCGATTATCGCGGCGCCTACAAAGGCGGGATCATCGCGCCGGGGATCAACCTGTCGCTCGACGCCCTGGTGTCGGCGGCGGCGCAATTGCCCCGCATCGCGATCGCCGCGCCGGCGAGTCAATCGGTGATCGGCCGCAACACCAAGGACCAGATGACCGTCGGCATCTATTGGGGCTATATCGCGATGATCGAGGGGCTCGTCGCGCGATTGAAGGCCGAGATCGCACGCCCGGTGAAAGTGATCAGCACCGGCGGCCTCGCGGTGCTGTTCGAGCAGCATACTGACGTGTTCGATGTGATCGAGCCCGATCTCACCATTCAAGGGCTGGCGATGATGTACGCGCGGGCCCATATAAACCCTTGACGACGCTCGCGCCGGTCCGGCCTGCGGGCGCTCCATCCAGAATTTTCATGAAAGAATTGAATGACCCCCAATAACGAATTGCTTTTTTGCGCGCTCGGCGGCTCGGGCGAGATCGGCATGAACGTCAATCTCTACGGCTGCCAGGGCCAGTGGATGATGGTCGATTGCGGCGTGACCTTCGCCGATCCCTTCTATCCCGGCATCGACGTGATCCTGCCCGATCTCGGCTTCATCGAGGATCAGCTCGACGGGCTGACCGGCATCGTGCTGACGCATGGGCATGAGGATCATATCGGCGCGCTCCCTTATCTCGCGCTCGATCTCGGCGTGCCGCTTTATGCTTCGCCGTTCACCGCGGGGCTGATCCGCGGCAAGCTCGACGAGGAAGGCATCGCCGACAAGGTCGATCTGCGCATCGTCGAGCCCGGCGAGCGCTTCGAGATGGGGCCGTTCGCGGTGACCTTTGTGCCTGTGTCGCACTCGATCCCCGAGGGCAACGCGATGCTGATCGAGACGCCCTATGGCCGCGTGCTCCACACCGGCGACTGGAAACTCGACGACGCGCCGGTGCTCGGCAACCCGGCCAATGCCGAGACGCTGAGCGCGATCGGTGATCAGGGCGTGCTCGCCTTGGTCTGCGATTCAACGAATGTTTTCAACGCCGAAGCCTCGGGCTCCGAAGAGAGCGTCAAGGCGGGGCTGCACGAGGTCGTAGCGGCGGCGCGGGGCAGGGTGCTCGTCACCACCTTCGCGTCGAACGCGTCGCGGCTGCACACGTTGGGCGAGGTCGCCAAGGCGACGGGGCGCAAGCTGTGCCTCGCCGGCCGCTCGCTCGATCGCATCCTACGCGTGGCGCAGGCGACGGGCTATCTCAAGGATTTCCCCAAGCTGGTCGATTTCGACGCGGCGATGGCGCTGCCGCGCAGCGAGGTGATGATCGTCGCCACCGGTGGCCAGGGCGAGGCGCGCGCGGCGTTGGCGCGGATCGCCGACAAGACGCACCCGCTTAAACTCGAAGAGGGCGATCGCGTCGTCTTCTCCTCAAAGCAGATCCCCGGCAACGAGCTCGCGATCGGACGGATCATGAACCAACTCGCCGCGCAGGGCGTCGAGACGATCACCGAGCGGCAGGCGCATATCCATGTTTCGGGACACCCCGGTCGGCCCGAATTGGCGCTGATGTATCAATGGATCCGGCCCGAATTGCTCGTGCCGGTCCACGGCGAGATGCGGCATCTGAAGGAGCATGCCCGCTTCGGCTTGTCGCAGGGCATCCCGCAGGCATTGGTGCAGACCGATGGGGACATCATTCGCCTCGCCCCGGGCACGCCCGAAAAAGTCGGCAATGCCGCGATCGGGCGGCTGGTGCTCGACGGCGACGTGATCCTGCCGGCCGATGGTTCGACGATTAACGAGCGACGTAAGCTCGGGCTAAACGGGCAGATTTCGGTCGCCGTGGCGATCAAGGACGGCAAGCTGTTCGGCGCGCCGCAGGTGCGCTTGCAGGGCGTGCCGGTCGAGGAGGATCGCGATCCGTTCATCGACGACGCGGTGTCGGCGATCATCGACGCCGTGCGCGGCGGCAAGCGCCCGGGCCAGGGCCTGCGGGAGGCGATCCGCCTCGCGGTGCGGCACGTCGCGACGCGCTGGACGGGCAAGAAACCGATCGTCGACGTGCTGATCGTCGAGGGCTGAGCGCGGGCATGGGCGTCGTCGGGCTGATCTCGGTCTACGTCTCGCTGTGGATGCTCGCGCTGCTGCTGGTGCTGCCCTTCGCCTATCGCAAGGACGAGGGCGAACCGCTGGTCCCGGGCCAAGCCGACAGCGCGCCGTCACGCTTTGATGGCAAGGCAACCCTAATTCGCGCGACGTTGCTCGGCACCGCGTTGTTCGCGCTGCTGCTGCTCGACGAGCATTTCGGCTGGGTGACGTGGCAGATGCTGGACGTGACCGGCGGCGCCTAAAAACCCCGTTCGTGCTGAGCTTGTCGAAGCACGGTTGTCGCGCACCTCGCCCTTCGACAGGCTCAGGGCGAACGGACGTCGAAGGTCAGGTCCGCAACCGCTCGATCGCCTGCGCCAAGGCAACGTAGAGCTTGCCCATGTCCGACGACAGCAGCGTCACGCCGAGCGGCGAGCCGTCGCGTTGAGCGAGGACGCCGCGCAGCATTGCCTCGAAATCGTGGATGTAGCGGTTGACCTGATCGCGGAAGCGCTCGTCCTCGTCGTACAGCGCGGCGATCGCGTGCGCGTCGTTATTGTCTAGCAGGCGCACCGCGCGCCGGGTGAACACGCCACGGTCGCCCTTGAGGTAAGCCGCCCAGGCACTATCGGCGACCTCGATCGAGAAGCTCTTGGTGATGTCGATCGAACCCGAGTTGAGCGCTTCGATCAGCAGCGAAGAACGGCGGGCGAAATTGTCGCGCTCGGCGTCGTCGCGCTCGGTGCGCGCAGCATCGATGCGCGTATCGATCGTTGCCGTCGCTGCCTCGATGGCCTCCAGCTGCGCGGTCAGGCGCTCGGAAGCCCGGCCGGCGGCATCGACCGCAGCTTGGGTCGCATCGGCGAGCGCGGCGACGTGACGGCCGACGCTGGCGTCGGTCGCGCGGCGCATCGCCTCGGCGCTCGCGGTTTCCAGCGATTTGGCGGCCTCGGGGATTACCGCGTCGAGCGTCTCGCGCGCGCGGTCGGCGGCGGTGCTGGCGGTCTCGCGAACGCGAATCAGCGCCTCGACCAGGCGCGGGGCGGCATCCTGCGCGAAGCTCTGCGTACGGCCGATCGTCTCGTCCATCATGCCACCGAGCGCCTCGGCCTTGTCGCGGCCGGCGTCGAGCGTTTCGGCCATCGTCGACGATAGCTGGTCGAGCGTCGCGCGCTGCCCGGCGATGACCTCGGCGATCGCCTCGATCGCATCGTGCGTGCTTTCGGCGGCGGTGACGAGCGAGAGCAATTCGGGCTTGGCGGCACCGACGACCTCGCGGCTGACGCCGATCCGCTGATCGAGCCGCGCCAGCGCGTCGGGCAACGTTTCGTCGATCTCGCGCGCCGAGGCATCGAGCGAGAGCAGCAAGCGTTCGATCGTGGCAATGGCTTCTCGAGCCAGGTTGTCACCGGTTCGCAGCGACTCGGCCATCGCGTCGGCCGAACCGCCAAGAGCGCTGATCGATTGAGCGAGTTCCTGCGTCTGGACGACGCCGATCGTACGCAGCGTTTCCATGCGCTGCTCGACGCCGTCGAGATCAGCGTTGAGGCCATCAAACAGCGTAACGCCGGCCGCGTGCTGCTCACCCAAGCGCGCGGCGAGACGATCGATGATTTCTTCGACCGCGGTTATCCGCGCCGACAGCCCTTCGACGCTGTCGCGCGTCGCGCGATCGAGCGCGGCCTGGTTGGTTTCGAGCATAGCCAGCATCGCTTCGCCCTGCGCGGTGATGCCCGAACGCGCCTGTTCGACCGCGCCGGCGGTGCGATCGAGCAGCCCATCGACGGCGGTCGACATCTCGCCAGTGACGGTTTCGAGCCGCGCGCTCGCGGCGTCGCTGGTCGCCTCCATCCGCTGGATGTGGGCGGCGAGCTTCTGCGCGGCGGCGCCGGTGATCGCGTCAGCCTCTCGGCCCCTTTCGGCCAGCGCGACGAGCTGCGCGTCGAGCGCTGCGGCATGTTCGCTTGCGGTGAGCCCGGTTGTGGCAAGCGTCTTGGCCATTTCCGAGGTTTCGGTGTGCGCGCGCGGCAATGACGACAGCAGCACGCCGAGGCTCGATTGTGCGGCGTTGGTCGCATCGGTCAGGCGGCGCGCCTGCATGTCGGCGCGGGCGACCTCGTCGGCCATCGACTCGCGCACCGCGGCGAGACGCTCGGCAGCGGTGTCGCCCATCGCCATCAGGGCGGTGGTCTGATCGGCGAGCTTCTCGCGATTGGCGTCGAGATGGGTCGACAGCACCGCGATGGTGCGTTCCAGGCTTGCCGCCTCGGCACGCATCGCAGCGGCGGTGTGGCCGAAGCGGCGCGCCTCGGCGGTGCTGGTGCGCATGGCCAACAACCAGATGACGCCGATCAAGGCGAGCGGTACGCAGAGCGCCGCAATGAACTCGGCGAGCGCGACTGGCGCTAGCCCGGCGGCGAGCGTCGGCATCGCGAACCACAGCATCGCGCCGAGCCACACGACTGCGACGATCGCCGCCACCGCGATCGGCCATCGCGGCGGGGCGGGCTCGTCGGCCTCTTCGTAATAGACCGGCTCGGGCTGAGGCTCCTCGACCGGCGCCTCCTCCGTCTCGATCAGATCGGTGGTTTCGGCCGTATCAGCCGGCGAATCGACCGTGTCGCGCCCGGCGCGCAGGTCATAGATGCGTGAGCCCCCAGTCATGCGGCGAACTCTATCACGAAACCGTCACGGGCAAAGCGAATAGCTTAACGATGCTTTAACCCGTTGCGGATTAGCGTCGAACGCATGGCTTATGATCCCGGTGCGATCGATGCGACCCTGGCGGCGGCTGTCGGAGACGATCCGGCGCTGATCGCCGAACTGCGTGAGGCGTTTCTCGACAGTGCGACGCGTGTCGTCGAAGCGTTGGAGACCGCCGACAATGACGAAGCGTGGCGCAGCGCCGCGTGGCGGCTCAAGGGGTTGGCGGCGAGCTTCGGTGCGGTCCGACTGATGGGCCTCGCCAACGATGCGAGCCAGGCGCAGCCCGGCGACATCCTCACCATCAATCGCATTCGTCGAGCGACCGAGCGGCTGTAACGGCGATTGCCGCTTTGCCTTGACGGCATCGAACGACTAACAGCCCGCAGATGCTTGCGGGGTTTCTGTTCGCCAATCACGATTCCGATGATCGTCCCAACCTCCTGGCGGCGACGCTGCCGTTCGCCGGCAGCACGCTGATCGAATATCAGGCGCGGCTCCTGATTGCCGCCGGGGTCGCGCAAATCCTGGTCGCGGTGACGCGGGCGACACCCGAACTGGTTGGCGCGGTTAATCGTATCCGCCGTAGCGGCGTGCCGGTCGATGTCGTGCGGACTGCCGGCGAAGCGCTGGAGAAGACGCATCCGCTGGCGACGCTCCTGGTCATTGCCGACGGCCTGATCGCCGACGAGGCGACGATTCTCGGCATGAGCCACGGGGAGGGCGATGCGCTGTTGGTCGTCGAGGATTCGGCGGGCCCGGGCGGTCTCGAACGACTCGACTCACATCTCCTCTGGGCAGGGGTGGCGCGCGTCGGGCCGCGGCGGCTCGCCGATGCGGCGCGGTTGCCCGAAGAATACGACCTGCAATCCACACTGCTCCGCGTGGTTGCACAGGGGCGGCCCGAACTGCTCGAGATCGAAGCAGGCGCGGTGCGCGCGGGTCATGGGATCGAGCGCGATTCGCGGGCGCTGGCGCAGCGTGGGCGGCGGGCACTCGGGGCGCGACTGGCGCAGCGCCGGCCGTGGATCGATCGCTTCGTGCTGACGCCGATCGCGCGGGCGATGCTGCCCTCGCTGGTCGATCGCGGCGTGAAATGGCCGTGGGTTTCGGCCGCGTCGGGGCTGATCGGCCTGGTAGGCGCCGGGCTGGTCGTCTGGCGCATGCCGGGCGTCGGTCTCGTGCTGGCCTGCCTGGGCGCGGTGGGGCTGAGCTTCGGGCAGGGCGTCGCGCTGCTCGGTGGCGCCGAGCGACCAGCGAAGCGACATGATTGGGCGATCGCCGCAATTGCCGCACTGGCCGTGATCCTGCTCGGCGCGACGATCAGCCGGGATGCTGGCACCGCCAGCGGTTGGCTGGCGTCGGTGGGGTTGCTCGTCGCCGGCGCGCTGCTCGAACGCGCGGCGCCGGCGCGGGCGCGGCCGCATTGGTGGGGTAGCCCGATCAGTTATCTGCTCGTCGTCACCTTGCTGACGCTGGCGCACCTGCCGCTAGCCGGGCTGATCGTCGCGGCGATCTATGCCATTTCGGGACTCACCGCGGCCATCGAACGATTGCGCGCGCCGGGCGACTAGCCTTAGCATCGTCTTAACGACGACTGCGCTAATCGAAGGACCATGTCGGTCGACTTTAACGACGCTCTTTCAGGCGCCAATGACGCCGCGGGCGCGCTGATCGCGCGCGCGTCGAGAGGCGGCCTGACCAACACGCGATTGCGGGCGGCGGCGGCCGACCTCGCGACGTCCGACGCCGATCGCCTCGATGACGAAGCGCGTGAAGCGATCCGCGCCGACCTCGATCGTCTCATCGGCGCGATCGAAATCGACCTTCGCCATTATGCCGCCCGCGCCGGAAACGGGCGGATTGCTGCGACTCTTACGCCCCGTGAGGGGCTCGTCCAGCGCATGATCGCGGCTGGATTGCTCGACGATGACGACCTCGTTGGAGAGCTTACCGACCGCGCGTGGAGCGGCATCATCGCCGCGCGCCTGCCGCTCGCGGTCGAGCTCGACACCAGCCGCCCGAGCCTGCTGCCGCGGCTCGCTAATGGTCCCGATCGCGTCATCGCCAGCGCGGCGAGCGCAATGTTGACTGCCGAGGCGCGACGGCGCGGAATTAGTCTCGATACGGGACGTGACGACCTGCCTGCCGAACTGCATCACCGCCTGGTATGGTGGACCGCCGCGGCGCTGCGCTCCGTGCACGGCGCGAATGCGATCGACCTCGGGCTGACCGACGGCGCGCGGCGCGCGCTCGGCGCGCATGACGAGGGCATGCGTCTTGAAGCGGTTGCCGATCGGCTGGTGCTGGCGATCGATCCGTCGGGAGAGGCCCTGCGCGAGCTTGTCGACTCGGCGCTCGACGATCGGCGGCTCGAGCTCGTCGCGTCGCTGCTCGGTCATGCCGCCGGCCTCGATTCGTGCGCAGCGCGGACGATCCTGCTCGATCCGTCCGAGGAGCGCCTGTGGCTGATGCTGCGCGCGTGCGGTTTGCCGCGGGTGACGATCGCGCGGATCGCGCTGGCGCTGGCCGAGGCCGATCGACGGCGCGATCCCGGCAGCTTCGTCGAGGCGGCCGACGCGGTGATGGCGATGCCGATGCCTGCTGCGGCGGCGGCGATCGCCGTAGCAAAGCTGCCTGCTGTCTATCGCACTGCGCTGGAGCGTATGACGTGAGCGCGATCGAAACGATGCAGCCCGCGGTGCGCGGCCTCGTTGTCGCCAACGGTGTGCTCAGCGAAGCCGACCCCTGGCTCGCCGACCTCAACGCGCGCGCCGGGGGAGAGATTGGTGGTCCGCTCGCTGTGCCGCAACTCGCGGCGCTGGTCAGGCTTGCGCGGCGGCTCGAAACGCCCATTTCGCGCGGTGTGATCGCCGCCGATGGCGAGCGTGACATCGATCTCTGGGTCACGGCAGAGCCGAATGGCGGCGACGTGCGGCTGACCGTCACTGGCTGGCGCCAGCGCGCGCCGCAGGCGCCCGCCGCCAGCGAGGACGCGCGCGACGCCGATATCGTCCGCGCCGGCGCGGACTGGCTATGGGAAACCGACGCAGCGCTGCATCTCACCTATGTTGCCGTCGCGCCCGAGGTCCATGACGGGCGCGATATCGAGGCGCTGCTCGGTCAACCGCTCACGCGGCTGTTCGCGATCGACGCGGCGAACGCCGGTGATCCGCCGATCCTGCGCGCCTTGGCGCTCCGCGAACGCTTCGACGATCAACCCGCTGTGGTTCGTGCGAGCGGCCGCACCGTGCGCTTGGCGGCCGCACCGAGGCTCGATCGCAGCGGGCATTTCGCGGGGTTTATCGGTTCCGCGCGCCTCGACGACGCTCGAAACGAGGTGACCGCAGCAAACGTGTTCAGCGACCGGCTCGATCGCGCGTTGCGAGGGCCGCTCGGGGCGATCATCGCCAACGCCGACGCCATTCAGGGGCAACTCGACGGCGGCCTCGCCGAGAATTACGTCGAATATGCCGGTGACATCGCCACTGCCGGGCGACACCTGCTCGGGCTCGTCGACGACCTCGTCGACCTGCAGGCGATCGAGCGCGCCGATTTCCATGTTGCGGCCGAGGCGATCGATCTCGCAGATCTCGCGCGCCGCGCGGCGGGGCTGCTCCAGGTCCGCGCCAGCGACAAGCAAGTCAGGATTGACCGCCCCGCCGCCGGAGAGACGATGCCGGCGAGCGGCGAGTTCCGCCGCGCGCTGCAAATTCTGGTCAATCTGATCGGCAATGCGGTGCGCTATTCGCCGGAAGGCAGCGTCGTGTGGGTTCGTGCCGAGCGGATAGAGGGACAAGCGGCGGTGATCGTCGCGGACCAGGGCAAGGGCATCGCCGCTGGCGACCAGGGTCGAATTTTCGAAAAGTTCGCCCGCGTCGATCCGGATGAGCCGGGCGGTAGCGGGCTAGGGCTCTATATCTCGCGGCGGCTGGCGCAGGCGATGGGCGGGGATATCGCAGTCGACAGCGCGCCGGGGCAGGGCGCGCGGTTCACGCTGACGCTGCCGGCTCGGGACTGACCGATCTCAAATCTGTCATGCCGGACTTGTTCCGGCATCCAACTCTCCACCAGCGGTAGCGCCCGTCGCTGGTTGGGCCCCGGAACAAGTCCGGGGTGACGACCGCGGGTAAATTTACCGCCGCCGCGCGCGCAGCAGCACGATCACGCCGATCACGGCGAGCGCAGCGCCGCGGATCGCCCATTCCTGAGCTCCGAGCATGAAGCTCGATCGCGGCCAGTTGATGACGCCCAGCCCCTGGCCGATCCACAGCAAGCCGATCAGCAGCGCGATAGCGCCGACGACGGTGAGGATCGGCCGCAGCCAGCGCATCGCTTAGCGCTTGTCGATCGCGACGTAATCGCGTTGCGTCGGGCCGGTGTAGAGCTGACGCGGACGCCCGATCTTCTGCGCGGGGTCGGAAATCATCTCATTCCACTGCGCGACCCAGCCGACGGTGCGGGCGAGCGCGAACAGCACGGTGAACATCGAGGTCGGAAAGCCGATCGCCGACAGGATTACGCCCGAATAGAAATCGACGTTGGGGAACAGCTTCTTCTCGACGAAATAATCGTCCTTCAGCGCCATTTCTTCGAGCTGGAGCGCGACGTCGAACACCGGATCGGTGACCTTCATCGCCTTGAACACCTCGCGCACGGTCTGCTGCATCACGGTCGCGCGCGGATCGTAATTCTTGTAGACGCGGTGGCCGAAGCCCATCAGGCGGAACGGATCGTCCTTGTCCTTGGCGCGCTCGATATAATGGGGAATCTTGTCGGGCGTGCCGATCTCGCGGAGCATGTTGAGCGCCGCCTCGTTCGCGCCGCCATGCGCCGGGCCCCACAGCGAGGCGATGCCGGCGGCAATGCAGGCGAACGGATTGGCGCCCGACGACCCGGCGAGCCGCACCGTCGAGGTCGAGGCGTTCTGCTCGTGATCGGCGTGGAGGATGAAGATACGGTCCATCGCCTTTTCGACCGCGGGATCGACCTCATATTCCTCCGCCGGAACACCGAAGGTCATGCGCAGGAAGTTGGCGGTGTAGGACAGGTCGTTCTGCGGATAGAGAAACGGCTGGCCGACCGAATATTTGTAGGCCATCGCCGCGATCGTCGGCATCTTGGCGATCAACCGGTGGCTGGCGATCGTGCGCTGCTCGGGATCGGCGATGTCGGTCGAGTCGTGGTAGAAGGCCGAGAGCGCACCGACCACGCCGCACATCACCGCCATCGGGTGCGCGTCGCGCCGGAAACCCCGGAAGAAGGTCGCGAGCTGCTCGTGAACCATCGTGTGGCGGGTGATGGTGTTCTTGAACGTGCCGAGCTCGTCCTTGGAGGGTAGCTCACCGTTGAGCAGGAGATAGGCGACCTCCATGAAGGTCGATTGCTCGGCGAGCTGGCCGATCGGGTAGCCGCGGTGGAGCAGCACGCCTTCGTCGCCGTCGATATAGGTAAGGCCCGACTCGCAGCTCGCGGTCGAGGTGAAACCGGGATCGTAGGTGAAGTCACCGGTCTGGGCGTAGAGCTTGCGGATATCGATCACGTCGGGGCCGACGCTGCCCTTCAGCACCGGAAAGTCGGTATCCTTGCCGCCCACGGCCAGTTTCGCGGTGTCACTCATCCAATTCTTCCCTTCTTCTTCAACGCAGTCAGGCCTGAACGGCCATGCGGTCGGCGATCCGCCCCAGACTTTCGTCGCGCCCGAGCAGCTCGAGCACGTCGAATATGCCGGGCGACGTCTTGCGCCCGGTGAGTGCGGCGCGAAGCGGCTGCGCGACCGCGCCCAGCTTCACGCCCGCCGCCTCGGCTACCTGCCGAACCGCAGCTTCGAGAGCGCCGCTTTCCCAGTCGTTCACGCTCGCAAGTGCGACATGGACTCGGGCAAGCAGCGCCGGTGCGTCGCCCCCTAGCAGATCGGATGCGGCGTCGTCCATTTCCAGTGGGCGGGTGCGAAAAAGGAACATCGCGCCCTCGGCAAGCTCAATGAGATTGGCTGCGCGCGGCTTGAGGACGGGCATGGTGCGCTGCAAAAGATCACGCTGCGATGTGCTAATTTCGAAGGGCAGTCTCGGGGCGACGAGATCGGCCAGCCGTTGATCGTTTGCCTCGCGGATATAATGACCGTTGAGGTTCTCGAGCTTCTTCAGATCGAACCGCGATGGCGATTTGCCGACGCCGTTGAGATCGAACCATTCGATCGCTTGCTCGCGGCTAATGATCTCGTCGTCGCCATGCCCCCAGCCGAGCCGCAACAGGTAATTGTCGACCGCCTCGGGAAGCAAGCCAAGCTCGTCGCGATAGGCATCGACACCGAGGGCGCCGTGGCGCTTCGAAAGCTTGGCGCCGTCCGCGCCGTGGATCAACGGGATGTGGGCATAGACCGGCTCGGCCCAGCCCATCGCCTTCATGATCGGCAATTGGCGGAAGGCATTGTTGAGGTGATCGTCGCCGCGGATGACGTGGGTTACGCCCATGTCGTGATCGTCGACCACCACGGCGAGCATGTAGGTCGGGGTGCCGTCCGAGCGGAGCAGGACGAAATCGTCGATCTCGGCATTCTGCACGGTGACGTCGCCCTGGACGCGATCGGCGATCGTCGTCGCGCCCTCGCGCGGGGCCTTGAGGCGGACGACGAACGGCGCACCTGCGGGGGCGTCGGCGGGATCGCGGTCACGCCAGCGGCCGTCGTAGCGGATCGGCTTGCCTGCCGCGCGTTGTTCCTCACGAAGCGCCGCAAGTTCTTCCGGGGTGGCGTAGCATTTATAGGCATGGCCGGCGGCGAGCATCTGCTCCGCGACCTCGGCATGGCGATCGGCGCGGGCGAATTGGTGGACTTCCTCGCCGTCCCAATCGAGGCCGAGCCAGCGCATCCCATCGAGGATCGCGTCGATCGCTTCGCTGGTCGAGCGCGCGCGATCGGTATCCTCGATGCGCAGCAGGAATTTGCCGCCGTGATGACGGGCGAACAGCCAATTGAACAAGCCGGTGCGGGCGCCGCCGATATGGAGGAAACCCGTCGGCGACGGGGCGAAGCGGGTGACCACTTCGCCAGATTCGGTTGTTGCGCCCAAGCGCACATGCTCCCAAGCTGTGAAATCGATGGCCAGTTCAGCCGCCGACGCCCCTAGCACGGCATCCGAACCGCTTCAAATCGGCGGCGAGGGCCGGGTCGCGTGGGTACGCGATGCGGTCGAGACCTGGCTCGGAGCCGAGCGCGATCAGCTGTTTCTGTGGTTGCCGGTGGCGATCGGCGCCGGCGTTGCTGTCTGGTATCTGCTCGACGGGCCGCGGCTATGGCTGGCGACATTGTTGGTGCTTGCCGCGGCCGGGTTAGCGGCACTGGCCGGCGGGCGTCGCGGCCGCGCGATGCGCGTCCTGGCCATCGCCGCCTTCGCCGCCGCCGCCGGTCTCGCGCTGGTCTGGGGGAGGGCCGAGCGCACCGCCGCGCCGGTACTCGATCGACCGGTGATCGCGCTGTTCACCGCGCGCGTCGATGGAGTCGACCCGTTGCCAGCGCGCGACCTGGTCCGGCTCGAAGTGACGCCTATCGCGTCATTACCCACGCCGTGCGGCGTGCGGACATGCCCCGCGGCGACGTTGCCGCCGCATTTTCGCGTCAATCTGCAAGCGAAGGACGTGCCGGCGGGGCTCGGCGCCGGTGCGGTGATCCGGCTGCGCGCGCGACTGATGCCGCCGCCGCAGCCCGGCGTGCCGGGCGCCTATGATTACGCTCAAACCGCGTGGTTCCAGCAGATCGGCGCGACGGGGCGCGGATTTGCCCCGGTTGCGGTCATCACGCCCGGCAAGGTCGGGGGCGACGGCATTCGCGCGCGCCTGACCCGGCATATCGAGACGATGTTGCCGGGAAGTGCGGGCGGTATAGCGACGGCGCTGGTCACGGGGGACACTGGGGCGATCGGCGAGAGCGACGCCGACGCGATGCGCCGCGCCGGCCTTGCGCATCTGCTGTCGATCAGCGGACTGCACGTCACCGCGGTGGTCGGCATCACGATGTGGCTGATGTTGCGGCTACTCGCTTTGAGCCCGTGGATGGCGCTGCGCTTCCGCCTGCCGATGATCGCAGCAGGGGCAGGGGCGGTGGCGGCGGTCGGCTACACGCTACTCGCCGGGGCCGAGGTGCCGACAGTGCGATCATGCGTCGCCGCGCTGCTGGTGCTGACCGCGATGATGCTCGGTCGCGAGGCGATCACCTTGCGCCTGGTGGCCGCCGGCGCTGTCATCGTCCTTGTGCTGTGGCCCGAATCGCTCGCGGGGCCGAGCTTTCAACTGTCGTTCGCGGCGGTGACTGCGATCGTCGCGCTGCATGAACACCCGTCGGTGAAGCGCTGGGTAACGAAGCGCGATGAGCCGTTATGGCGGAGACTGCTGCGCGAAGCTGGTGCGCTATTGCTGACCGGGACACTCGTCGAAGCGGCTTTGGCGCCGATCGCCTTCTATCATTTTCACCGTGAGGGAATGTACGGCGCGTTCGCCAATATCGTCGCGATCCCGCTCACCACCTTCGTCGTCATGCCGATCGAGGCGCTGGCTCTGCTCGCCGATACGATCGGGCTCGGCGCGCCGATATGGTGGATGGTCGGCGTCGTCATGCGACTGCTGCTGTGGATCGCGCATACCACTGCCGATACGCCCGGCGCGGTGACAATGCTGCCCTCGGTTCCAGATGCGGCGTTCGGGCTGATGGTGATCGGCGGGCTGTGGCTCGCCTTGTGGCGGACACGCGTGAGACGACTAGGCCTCATACCGCTGGCGATCGGCGTGGTCTGGGCGCTTGCGACGCCGCCGCCGGACTTGCTCGTCACCGGTGACGGGCGTCATGTCGCGTTGAGAACCACCGCCGGCGCGGCCATCCTGCGTGACCGGTCGGGCGATTACACCAAGGCGATGCTGAGCGAGAATAGCGGTTTCGACAGCGACGAGGAGCCGCTGGCAATCGCCGACCTCGCCCACGCCCAGTGCAGTCGCGACGCCTGCATCGTCGATCACCGCGCCGGCGGCAGGACGTGGCGGATCATGGCGACGCGCAGCGGGTATCTGATCCCGATCGCCGACCTCGTCGCCGCCTGCCGGACAGCGGACATCGTCATCTCCGAGCGTTGGCTGCCCAAATCATGCCAGCCGCGCTGGCTTCGGCTCGACAGCAACGTGCTGCGCCGATCGGGCGGGCTGGCCATTAGCTTGAAGAGCGGACACATCACCTCCGTGACGACGCCCGGCGATCATCACCCATGGCGCGATCCGCCGCTAGTCCGGCAGCCGCCCTATCCGCGCGATCTCAATCGTAGCGGCGCAAAAGCCCGGCGAGGCGGCCCTGGACGCGGACCTGGGCGGGAGCATAACGCTGCGGATCGTAAGAGCGGTTGGCGGGGTCGAGCCGCACCATCGCGCCCTCGCGACGGAAATATTTGAGCGTCGCCTCGCTGTCCTCGATCAGCGCGACGACGATCTCGCCGTCGCGGGCCGTCTCGGTACGGCGAATCAGCGCGTAATCGCCATCGAGGATGCCCGCTTCGACCATCGAATCGCCCGAGACTTCGAGCGCATAATGCTCGCCGCCGCCGAGCAGCGCGGCAGGGACCGACAAGGTCGACTGACCTTCGAACGCCTCGATCGGTACACCTGCGGCAATGCGGCCATGGAGCGGGATTTCGACGGTGTCGTTGGCCGGCTGCGGCGCTGCCTTGGGCATAGCTGCCGGCGCCGCGCGCGTCGGCGTCTTGGCCTTGGCACCGGGCCGGTCGGGCATCCGCAGCACTTCCAGCGCGCGCGCGCGGTTGGGCAGGCGGCGGAGGAACTGGCGCTCCTCGAGCGCGCTGATCAGGCGGTGAACGCCCGATTTCGATTTGAGGTCGAGCGCCTCCTTCATCTCCTCGAACGACGGCGAGACGCCGGTTTCGGAAAGGCGATCGTGGATGAAGCAGATCAGCTCGTGCTGCTTGGCAGTAAGCATGCGCGGTTCTCCGAAGGAACAGACACGGAACGTTTATGAAATGTTCGTGCACCTGTCAAGCGAGCGGCAGCACCGCGACAATCTCGCCCGCAGCGGCCGCTGGCGCATGCGCTTCACGGATGATCAGGCAGCTTGCTCGCGCAAGCGTCAGCAGCATCGAACTGTCCTGGATGGTCGAGGCATAGGCGCGCCCGTCGATCAGCTCGGCGCGGAGATAATCGGTGCGCTCGCCGTTGGCCGGCAGCGGCTCGCCGAGCGGCGCGGCATAGGCGCGCGGCAACGGATCGGTGGCGCCGGCCATCGCGGCGATCAACGGCTTGAGGAACAGGATCGCAGTGACGAATGCCGAGACGGGATTGCCGGGGAGCGAGAGCACGACCGTCTCGCCGAGCCGGCCGGCCATCATCGGCTTGCCGGGGCGCAGCGCGATCCGCCAGAAATCAATCGCGCCGCCTGCGGCTTCGAGCGCGGGGCGGACGAGGTCGTGATCGCCGACCGAGGCGCCGCCGGTGGTGACGAGAATGTCGGCATCGACCGCGCTAAACGCGTCAGTGAGCGCATCGAGCCGGTCGGGCAGGATGCCGAGATCGATCGTCTCGACCGGCAGATCGGCGAGCAATGCGGCAAGCATCGCGCCATTCGACTCGGGCAGGGCGAGGCCAGGCGCGGGCGATCCCGGCGGCACCAGTTCGTCACCGGTCGCCAGCGTCGCGACACGGATCGGGCGGTTGACCGCGAGCGTACCGTGTCCGGCGGTGGCAGCGAGGCCGATTCGCGCGGGGGTAAGGCGCTTGCCCGCTGCGATCAGGCGCGCACCCTCACTGAAGTCGAGCCCCTTGGCGCGAGTATTGCGGCCGCGATGCGCCGGGCCTTCACCGTCCAGGCGGACGTGATCGCCATCGCGGTGCGCCTCTTCCTGGACGAGCACGGTATCCGACCCTTCGGGGAGCGCCGCGCCGGTGAAGATACGGACCACCTCGCCGACGTCGATCGCGCCATCGAACGGCCGGCCGGCCGCACTTTCGCCGATCACCCGCCACGGCCCCGGCATATCGGCAAAGCGCAGCGCGTAGCCGTCCATCGCCGACAATGTGGCGACCGGCTGGGTGCGCATCGCGACGATGTCGGTCGCTGCCCAGCGACCAGCGGCCGCGCGCAACGGGACGGCTTCGGCGACGACGCGCGGGGCGAGCGCGAACAGCCGTGCCTGCGCTTCGGCGATTGGCAGCAGGGCTGGGGAGTTGGTCAAAGCAAGAACGTCATGACACGATCGCCCGCATGTAGGAAGGCGCAAAGTCGCGGACCGGACGTGATGGACAACGCGGCGGGTGCGGCGTAGCGCGGTTCGCGTGAGGGGATTGCGCGCCTGGGCGATGACGAGAGGGAGCGTGGCGCTTGCCGTGCTGCTGCTCGCGCTCGGTGTGCGGCTCGCCGTGCCGAGCGGGTTCATGCCGATGCGGCAGAACGGCACGACCGTGCTGACGCTATGCTCGGGGCACGGGCCGATGATGCTGGATCAGCATCAGCATCACGATGCGACCGGGCAAGCCGATCAACCCTGCGCGTTTGCCTCGCTGTCGCTGGCAGCGACCGGTGGTGCGGCGCCGATCCTGCTCGCCGATGCGATCGCCTATATCGAGGCGGCTGCGCCTATGGCGATTGCGGTTTTGCCGGTCCGGCTTGCCGCTCGGCTGCGGCCACCGTTGCGCGCACCTCCGGCCTGATCCTTCCGATCGCTCGGCAGCTCTGCCGATAATGTTGTTCGCGGCCCGTCATTCGACGGCGCCGCTCGATCGTGATGGATCATCATGCTGAAGAAATTTGCTTATCTCGCCGCGGGCATTGCCGCGGCCACCGCTTCGCCTGCACTCGCCTGCTCGTCATGCGGGTGCAACCTGCCTGCCGACTGGCTGAGCCAGGGCCTCGTCGCACAGGCCGGCACCACCTTCACCTTGCGCTACGACGACGTGCCGCAAACTCAGTTGCGCAACGGCCGCAGCGTCGTCGATCGCGGCGCGATCGCGCTGCCGAACGACGAGGAGATCGAACGCTACACCTACAACCACTACGTCACCGCGACGATCGATCACCAGTTCGCCGGCGCCTGGGGCCTCGACGCGCAGATCCCCTATATCGATCGTCCGCACGCGACGATCGCGGAGGAAACGACGGGCGTCAGCCATTCGCATACCAGGGGTCTGGGTGACGCACGCGTTATCGGGCGCTGGCAACGTGCGGCAGGCGCAGAGATCACCGGCCTTCAATTCGGTCTCAAGCTGCCGACAGGCCGCTTCCACCAAGCGTTCGAGACAGGGCCGGTGGCAGGAGAGCAGGTCGATCGCGGCCTGCAGCCGGGTTCAGGCACGACCGACGCGATTTTGGGCGCTTACCATTTCGGTAATCTGGCTCACGACTTCGCATACATTCTGCAAGCTCAGGGCGAAGTCGCGCTCAACGAGCGACAAGGCTATCGGCCGGGCGACGCGGTGACGCTGTCCGCCGGGCTGCATTATGAGCATTGGCGCGGAATCACGCCGCAGCTTCAACTTAACTTCCGCGCCGCGGCGCGTGACCGCGGGGTCGAGTCGGATCGGCCGAACAGTGGTGGCGAGCAGCTCTATCTGGCACCGGGCGCCACAGTGGCGCTGGGCGGGCGGGTGTCGGCGTTCGGTTATGTCCAGGTGCCACTCTATCAGCGCGTGAACGGCAACCAACTGGCGCCGCGATATACGGCATCGCTTGGGCTGACCTATCGGATGTAAGTTTGGCGGGGCGGCGTGCGACCGCCCCGTTATGCCAATCTCAGGCGTTGAAGTCGCCCGATTTGCCGCCGGTCTTGCGGACCAGCCTGACGTCACCGATTGCCATCGCCTTGTCGATCGCTTTCGCCATGTCGTAGATCGTAAGCAACGCCGTACAAACGGCTGTCATCGCTTCCATTTCGACACCCGTCTTGGCGTCGGTTGCGCATGTCGCAGTTACGATCACCCCGTCATCGTCGCAAGCAAGATCGATCGTCACGCGGCTGAGCGGGAGCGGGTGGCAGAGCGGGATCAGGTCGGCGGCCTTCTTCGCCGCCATGATCCCGGCGACGCGCGCGACGGCGAGGACGTCCCCCTTGGCAACCGCGCCATCGCGGATCGCACGCGCAGCTTGCTGTGACATGGTGATGCGGCCGGTCGCGACGGCCTCTCGCGCGGTCACCGCCTTGCCCCCGACGTCGACCATATGCGCAGCGCCGCTGTCGTCGAGATGGGTAAGCTCGCTCATCCGACCAACTCGCGGGTGGCGGCTTCGATGTCGGGCTGGCGCATCAGCGCCTCGCCGATCAGGAAGCAGTGGACGCCGCGAGCGGCCATCGCGTCGAGATCGGCGCGCTTGGTAAGACCGCTCTCGGCGACGAAGGTGCAGCCGGCGGGCGCGCGATCGACGAGTTCATAGGTACGCGCAAAATCGACCGTGAAGTCCTTGAGGTTGCGATTGTTGACGCCAATCAGGCGCGACGTCAGCTTGAGCGCGCGATCGAGCTCGGCTTCGTCGTGGACTTCGACCAGCACGTCCATGTCGCATTCGATCGCGCATGCCTCGAGATCGGCGAGCTCGCTATCATCGAGCGCGGCGACGATCAGCAGGATGGCATCGGCGCCCATCGCGCGCGCTTCGGGCACCTGCCAGGTGTCGACCATGAAATCCTTGCGCAAGACGGGGAGGCTGCACGCGGCTCGTGCGGCGATCAGGGCTTCTTCCGACCCCTGGAACCAGCGCTCATCGGTGAGAACCGAGAGGCAAGCCGCGCCGCCAGCCTCGTAGGCGCGCGCGTGGGCGGCGGGATCGAAATCAGCGCGGATCAGACCTTTTGACGGGCTGGCTTTCTTGACCTCGCAGATCAGCGCGTGACCGGTCTTCGCCCTGGCATCGAGCGCGGCACGGAAGCAGCGCGGCGCCGACTGCGTCTTGGCTGCGGCGTGGATTTGCTCGAACGAGGTTGCGGCCTTGCGCGCGGCGACCTCGGCGCGCTTGGTTTCCAGGATACGGTCGAGCATCGTCGTCATGAATAAGCGATCCAGCGGTCGAGAAGCGTGGCGGCGGCATTCGAGTCGATCGTCTCGGCAGCGAGTGCGGCGCCTTCGATGAGATTGGCAACCCGCCCGGCGACGATCAAGGCGGCGGCGGCGTTGAGCAGCACGGCGTCACGATACGCGCCGTGCTCGCCAGCGAGCAGTCGGCGTAGCGCCGCGGCGTTGTAAGCGGGATCGCCGCCATGGATCGCGCGGATCGAGTGGCGTGGTAGGCCGGCGTCCTCGGGCGTGATGTGATCGGTGACGGCAAGGCAGCCGACCGCGACGGCAATCGTCGGCCCCGCCCCGGACACCTCGTCCAGGCCTTCCTCGCCTGACACGACGAGCGCGGCTTCGGTGCCGAGTTGGTCGAGCGCAGTGGCGTAGACCGGCGCGTAGTCGGGGCGGGCGATGCCGATCAATTGGCGCGTTACGCGTGCGGGGTTGGCAAGCGGGCCCATCAGGTTGAAGATCGTGCGACGTCCGATGTGGCGGCGGATCGGGGTGATCCGCTTCATCGCCGGGTGATGGTTGGCGGCGAACAGGAAGGCGATGCCGAGATCGCGCAGCGTCGCCTCGGCCAATGCGCCGGCGCGATCCATGTCGAGGCCGAGAGCCTCGAGCGTGTCGGCGGCGCCGGCCTTCGACGAGGCGGCGCGGTTGCCGTGTTTGGCGACGGGCACGCCTGCCGCTGCGACAACGAGGCTGACCGCGGTCGACACGTTGAGCGTGTGATGGCCATCGCCGCCGGTGCCGCAGACGTCGATCGCCTCCGCCGGCGCCTCAATCGGGATCAGGCGGTCGCGCAACGCACGGGCTGCTTCGGCGATCTCGATCGCGGTCTCGCCGCGTTCGCTGAGCGCGACCAGGAAGGCCGCGATCGCCTCTTCTGAGGCCTTGGCGTCGAGGATGTCGGCGAACGCCTGCGCCGCCGTCTCGTGCGACAGCGGCGATGAGGGATCGGGGAGGAGGGCGATCGTCCTCACGCCAGCGGCTTGGGCTCGAGCCCGGCAATGCGCATGAAATTGGCGATCAGATCGTGACCGTGCTCGGTGGCGATGCTCTCGGGATGGAATTGCACGCCGTGGATCGGCAGGTCGACATGGCGGAAGCCCATCACCGCGGCGTCGCTCGCTGTGGCGTTGACGGCGAGGCAATCGGGCACGTTCTCGACGATCAGCGAATGGTAGCGCGTCGCCTGGAAGGGCGAGGGCAGGCCGGCGAACAGCCCGGTGCCGTCATGGCTGACCGGGGAGGTCTTGCCGTGCATCAGCCCGCCACGCACCACGCGGCCGCCGAAATATTGGCCGATCGCCTGATGGCCTAGGCACACGCCGAGCAGCGGCTTGGCGGCATCGGCGCAGGCGGCGACGAGATCGAGCGAGATGCCCGCCTCATTCGGCGTGCATGGGCCAGGTGAGATCAGGAATGCGTCAGCGCCCGTCGTGATCGCGTCCATGGCGGTCAACGCATCGTTGCGCTCGACGCGCACTTCTGCACCCAGCGCCATCAGGTAGTGGACCAGGTTCCAGGTGAAGCTGTCGTAATTGTCGACGACCAGGATCATGGCCGTCGCCATAGCCGATGCGGGGCGCGGCGCAACCATCGGCGCTCTTTCGTCGCGCATGCCTTGGATTTGCCGCCTTTCGTCCCGACATGCCGTTCAGCCCGGAGCAATCGACGCGGGCGGACGTTGGTCGCGCAAGGAGAATAGAATGGTTCGCAGCCTCACCGCGCTCGCGCTGGTCGCTCTGCCGGTGACGGCGTGGGCGCAGACTACGCCGTCGAGCAACGTTCGTACCCTCGCCCAGGCGCAGGCCACCGCACCCGACGCCGATAAGCAGGCGGCCGACGACAAGCTCGCTGCATCGAGCCAGCCGCCGCAACGCGTGCGCAGCGTCGTCGTCACCGGCAATCAGGCGTGTCCGAAGTCGACCGATCAGGAAATCGTCGTCTGCTCGCGCGGCGACGTCGACGATCAATATCGCATTCCGCCGAAGCTGCGCGAACCGGCTCATCCGGCGGCGAACAATTCTTGGACCAATCGCGCGGCGACGATCGATCAGGTCAGCCGCGAAGCGGGTGGTCTGCCCGGTACCTGTTCGGTCAATGGGACCAACGGGCAGACCGGCTGTTCATGGCAAGCGCTGCAGCAATGGCAGGCCGAACGGCGCGCCAAGCAGCAGGCCGATCAGGAAGCGACCAGCCCGGCGCAGTGATCTACTGACCGAATTTCGGGGCGGCGGCGCGGGCCATCGCCTCACGCGCGGCGGCGAGCAGCGCCCCAGCCTTGGCTTCGCACTCGCGCTGTTCGTAGGCGGGATCACTGTCGGCGACGATTCCGGCGCCGGCCTGGACGTGCATGACGCCGTCCTTTAGCACCGCCGTCCGCAGCACGATGCACGAATCCATCGATCCGTCGGGCGAGAAATAGCCGACGCAGCCGGCATAGGCGCCGCGCTTTTCAGGTTCCAATTCGGCGATGATCTCGCAAGCGCGGACCTTGGGCGCGCCCGAGACGGTGCCAGCCGGGAAGCCGGCGAACAATGCGTCGAGCGCGTCTTTGCCCGATGCCAGATCGCCGACGACGTTCGAGACGATGTGCATGACGTGGCTGTAGAATTCGACCGTGTAGCTGTCGGTGACGCGCACCGATCCCGCAGCCGCCGCGCGACCGACATCGTTGCGACCGAGATCGAGCAGCATCAGGTGCTCGGCGCGTTCCTTGGGGTCGGCGAGCAGGCTGGCGCGATTGGCCTCGTCCTCGCTCGCAGTGCGACCGCGTGGGCGCGTACCGGCGATCGGCCGGATCGTCACTTCACGGTCGCGGACGCGGACGAGAATTTCGGGGCTGGACCCGATCAGTGCGAAGCCGGGCAGATCGAGGTGATAGAGAAACGGTGACGGATTGATCCGCCTGAGCGAGCGGTAGAGTTCGAACGGCGGCAGCGCGAATGGCGCGGTGAAGCGCTGCGCGAGTACGACCTGGAAGATGTCGCCGGCGAGGATGTAGTCCTTTGCGGCCAGCACCATCTCGCGATAGCGCGCCGGATCGAGCGCCGGCGTGTAGTCGATCGCCGCGTCTTCGGCGATGACCGGTAGGGGCTGGGTCGCGGTGGCAAGGCGCGCCGCGACGGCGTCGATGCGCTCGGCCGCGGCGTCGACCAGCGCACCGAGGCTCGCGTCGCCGGGCCAGACCGGGGCGACGAGAAACAGCGCGTCGGCGAGGCGGTCGAAGATCAGAATCACGGTTGGCCGCACGAACACCATGTCGGGCAGGCCGAGCGGGTCATTCGCCGGTTGCGGCAGGTCTTCGATCAGCCCGATCGTTTCATAGCCGAAATACCCAACCAGACAGGCGAGCGCGGGCGGAAGCGCGTCGGGCACGTCCATCCGGCACCGCGCGACGAGATCGCGCAGCGCCGCGACGCTAGGCTTGTCGCATGTCGAGAAAGCGTCGCGATCGGTCAGCCAATGCGGATTGATCTCGGCGCGGTCGCCAGCGGCGCGAAACACCAGGTCGGGGGCGAGACCGATCAGGCTGTGACGTCCGCGCGTCGCGCCGCCCTCGACTGATTCGAGCAGGAAGTCGCCGCGACCCGGCTCGATCAGCTTGAGCGCAGCGGCGACCGGGGTTTCGGTATCGGCGACCTGGCGCCGCCAGACCAGCGTCGGACGCCCGGCGGAAAGCGCCGCCAGCGCCGCGTCGCGCCCTTCGACCACGCCCGCCGTCAGGGCTGACCGCCGGCCGCGCCGAGCAATTGCTGGCGGACCGCCGCGATAGCCGCCTCGTTGCGACTGGTCCCGACCGCCTTGCGTGCAGCGGCGGCGAACTGCTCGACATATTCGCGCCCGACGAACTGGCCGAGATCGGTGCTCGTCGCCTTGACGACATTCGGCTTCTGCGAGGCGTCGCCGCGCTCGATCGTGTCGGTATAGACGACCAGCCAGCCGGCATTATTCGGCGCTTCGAGCAGCTTGGCCTGCTTGGCAGGCGTGCTGAACATCAGCGCCAGCGGCGGCGGCGCGCCCTGCGGGTTGGCGGCGAGCTGAGCGCGCGTCGCCGTCACCGACTGCACCGCCTTGCCCGCAGGCAGCTTCGCTTCGGTGAAGGCTTGCGCGAGCGACGTGCCCTTGTTGACCTTGGCGAGGATTTCAGTGGCGAGCTTGTGCGCGGCCTGATCGGCACGATCGGCGGTGAAGTCCTGCGCGACCTTGTCCTTTATCTTGGCGAGCGGTTGCGGCGCGGCGGGAACGATCTGGCCGAGCGCGGCGACCGCAAACGAGCCGTTCTGCCCGACCTGGACGAGTTCCGGGCTGTCGCCCTGCTGCGCGTCGAATCCCGCCTGCACAATCTGCGCGAGCTGCGGGTTGGGGCGGCTCGCCGGATCGGTCGGATCGAAGCCGGCCTGGGTGACGGGCGGACTCTTTTCAGCGCTCAGCTTCTGGCTGGCGACGATCTCGTCGAAGGTCGATCCGTTAGTCAACGCATCGTCGATCTTGTCATGGAGCTGACCGAGCAGATCGTTGGTCTTTTGCTGGGCGATTTCCTGGGCGAGCACGTCATGCGCCTGGGCGAGCGTCTTGCCCGGATCCTGCGTGATCTTCTCGACACGCGCGACGCTGTAGCCGAAGCCGGTCTTGACCGGGCCGATCACGTCACCCTGCTTGGCGGCGAACACCGCGTTGGCGAGATCGGCCGAGGTTTGCTTGGTGAGATCGGCCTTGCTCAGGTCGGTCGCGGTCGAGGCTTCGAGCCCGG
>JBQCHO010000069.1:0-2957 GCA_051954635.1 Sphingomonas sp.
TACCGCCGGGGCGAACTCCGTAAAAATGCGACGGCTTGGCCGGCCGCGCGGATCGCTTTGCCCGGCCGCTCGCATTATGCTGCCGGCATGGAGGACATCGTCTTCATCGCGCTGGCCGAGGAAGCCGTCCGCTATGTCGATGACAAGGTAGGACGGCCGGCGGCGTGGTTGGCCGCGATCGCCCTTGTCGTAGTGCCGATCGCGCTGATCGTCGGCGCGGCACTCTGGTTGGCGGGCTGATCGACGACCGTCGGTGCCGACGCCTATCGCATGATCGCGCGTAATTGATCGGCGGCGGCCTTGAGCGCGGCGGTGTCCTGTTCGGCCTTGGCGATCGTCATCGCGCCCGAGAACAAGGCGATGACGACATTGGCGAAGGCTTCCGGATCGGGCGCATAGACCGCATTGCCCGCGTCCCGGTCGCGACGAAGGCGCTCGGCGATGGCGTCGCGCCAGGTGCGATATTCGTGCGCCAGCGCCTCGCGCAGATCGCCATCGGCCAGCGACAGTTCGAGCGCGAGATTGCCCAGCGGGCAGCCCGAGACGCTACCCTGTGCGTCGAGCGCGGCGGCGACCGTGTCGAACGCCTGGAGGATGCCGGCGGCGGCGCTCGGCGCATCGCGCACGGTGGCGACCCAGGTCTCGCCCAGTTCGGCGGCGACACGCTCGCCGATCACCGCCAGCGCGAGCGCCTTCTTGGTCGGGAAATGATGGTGGAGCGCGCCGCCGGTGACCCCCGCCATCCGCACTACGTCGTGGGTGCTGGTCGCGGCGAAGCCCGACGCCTGGAACGAGCGCGCCGCGACGTCGAGCACGCGGTTGCGCAATCCCGCCGGATCGTTGGTACGGATTTTCGCCCTGGCCATGCCGTCTTCCTTCAGACCCGCCATATCGCGCGCAGCAAAACCGGGCAACCGGTTGGTCCTCGACTCCCCTCGCTGGCAGGGGGGGAAAGCGTCGGTCAGCCCTCGAGTGCGCGGACGATTTTCGCCGGGACGCCGGCCACCAAGCTGTTGGACGGCACGTCGCTGGTGACGACCGCGCCCGCTGCCACCACCGAATTCTCCCCGATAGTCACGCCGCCGATGATCGTCGCGCCGGCGGCGATCCACACGTTGCGCCCGATCGCGATCGGATTGGCGGTCACCGCGGCACGGCGCAGCGAGGGTTCGAGCGGATGGCCGGACGTGATGATGCTGACGTTGGGGCCGATCATCACGTCGTCGCCGATCTCGACCCCGCCGAGGTCGTAGATCGTGCAATTCTGGTTGATGAAGACGTTGCGCCCGACGCGGATTTCGGTGCCGCCGGCGGTGTAGAAAGGCGGGATCAGCATGAAGCTGTCGTCGACCGGGTAGCCGACCAGCTCGCTGAACACCGCGCGCACCTGCTCCGCATCGGCATAGGTCAGGCGATTGAGCACCGGCGTGATCGCCATCGCGCGTTGTACGCTGGCGACCATCGCCGCCGATTCGGGCGTACGGCGATGGATGATCTTCTCGCGGTCGTGGTTCGGCATCGGGGCTCCGCGCATGGCGATGTCGGCCGTTACTAGCACAGCCAGGCGCGGACGGAATCCTTCTGGGACGATATTCGGGCGGGAGAGCATTCCCCTTCGTCCGTGGACCGGTTAGGCAGGCCCATGTTCCGGCTCGGTCATTGCGTCGACGGTCAATGGGGCCAGTATTCGCACCCGCCGGTGTTCAAGATCACCTCCACCAGCGACTGTCGCGGCAAGATATTCGCGACCGCGCCGGGCAGCGATCCCCTGGCCCTCGTCACGCTTGCTGAACGCCTGACCCCACCGTTCGTCCTGCTCTATGTCCTGCACACGCCGCGCGGCGAGGGCGAGGCCGGGCGTTATCAGAGCGAGGCGATCGATTGGGCGGAATTCCAGCACTTCGTCAGCGATTTCGGCTCCTTGCTATCGTCCGACGGCCGCTTCGACCTATGGCTTCATTCGCCGGCCGACCAGGCGACCGTCGTGTGGGACAGACACGATCTGATCCATGCCTATGGCCCGATCGACGCCATGGCCGAAGCATTGCGCGAACTGGGATTTGAGGACGGCCAACCTGCCATACCGGTGCCGCACGAACATCATTACCGCGCCGAGTGCGACGCGATGGCCGGCGCGTTGCTGGCGAGCCGGGAATGGCGATATTCGCCGCTCCGCGAAGAGGACGAGCAGTGAGCGCGCTCGCCTGCCGCTCTATTCCATCAAGCCGAGCCCGAGCAACAGCACCGCGAACAAGGTCAGGGTTATCGAGGCGAAGACCAGCAAGGCAAAGGTGCGCCACAGCGCCGAGAACCAATTGAGCTGGTATGCGCCGCGCAGCTGGAAGAACATATGTACCGGCGGCCCGAACGCGATCAGGTTGCCGTAGAGCCAGCCTGGCGCGCCGACCATCATCAGCAAGGTCACCACGGTCGCCAGCAGCATCATGAACGACAGCGAATAGGTCACGAAGATCGCGTGGTCGTAGAGCTTGAACCGCCGCCGCCACAGGAACAACAGGGCCACGAACGGCACGGAGATCGGGATCAGCGCCCAGCTGTATTTGTACGCCGAGGATTGCAGCTTGTAGAGCGCGAGATCGGGATTCTTGTTGGCTTTGCGAATGCCGTCGTCGAGCGCCGCCCAGCCGGTGTCGACATGGTTGGCCATGTCCTTGCGGATCTCATCGGGACTTTTGGTGACCGCCGTGCGCGCGGTCTGCAGGCCTTGCAGCGTCGCCTGGTAGCCGGTGATGTCGCCTTCATCGTCGTCATCGCCCTTGCCCGCGGCGACGCGCTTTTGCGCGCGGTCGAGCTTGACCTGGGTGGCGGCGATCTCTCCGTCGATCTTGGCCAGCTTCTCTGCCTTGGTCGAAGGCGTCGAATCGAAATTGAACTCGTTGCCGCCGCCCATCGAATGGAAGGCAGCAAACATCAGGAAGACGAAGAACAGGAACATC
>JBQCHO010000070.1:0-22741 GCA_051954635.1 Sphingomonas sp.
CGAGGTTGGGCGCGAGCGCCATCGACACGCCGACCAGTTCGGCGCGCGTGGCATCGACCCCGGTCGTCTCGGTATCGATCGCCACCCAGCCCTGGTGCCGCGCCACGGTGATCCAGCGGTCGAGTGCGGTTTCGTCGACCACCGTCTCATAGGCATCGTGATCGCACGGCGGTTCTTCGGGCAGCACCACATCTGCCTTCGGTGCCGCAACCGGCGGATCGGCGACCGCGCCCAGCCGCGCGAGCAGCGACTTGAAACCGTGATGCTCGAGGAACGCCTTGAGCGGCGGCTCGGGAATGCCCTGCAACCCCAGCTCTTCGAGCGGATGTTCGAGCGGCACATCGCGCGCGAGCTCGACCAGTTTGCGCGACAGCCGCGCCATTTCGGCATGCTCGATCAGATTATCGCGCATCTTCGACTTCTTCATATCGGGCGCCGCCGCCAGCACCGCCTCGACCGAGCCGAATTCGTTGATGAGATCGGACGCGCGCTTGGGGCCGATGCCGGGGACGCCGGGCACGTTGTCGACGCTGTCGCCCATCAGCGCCAGCACCTCGCCCAATTTGTCGGGGCCGACGCCAAACTTCTCCTGAACGTACTCCGGCCCGAGCCGGCGGTTGTTCATCGTGTCGTAGAGGTCGAGGCCGGGCTCGATGAGCTGCATCAGATCCTTGTCGGACGAAACGATCGTCACTTGCCAGCCCTGCGCCAGCGCCGCCTTGGCGTAGCTCGCGATCAGGTCGTCGGCCTCCCAGCCTTCCTCTTCGATGCACGGCAGCGAGAAAGCGCGCGTGGCGTCGCGAATCATCGGGAATTGCGGGATCAGGTCTTCGGGCGGCGGCGGGCGGTGCGCCTTGTACTGATCGTACATGTCGTTACGGAAGGTGTGGCTCGACTTGTCGAGGATCACCGCCATATGCGTCGGGCCGTCGGCCGCATGCACCTCATCGGCGAGCTTCCACAGCATCGTCGTATAGCCATAGACCGCGCCGACCGGCTCGCCGTGCTTGTTGGTCAGTGGCGGCAGGCGGTGATAGGCGCGGAAGATGTAGCCGGAGCCGTCGACCAGATAGAGATGGTTGGGCATGTCGCCGAGCGGTCTAGCGCACGGCAGGGCAACGACAAACTAGTTTGCGCCGTGCCCGCCCATATGGTTGTCGCCCTGTTGCGCGATGGCCATAGGCCGCTCGTCATGCGAGGTCACGACCGCGCGGGCGACGTCCTGGATCAGCTTCTGCCTGTCGCGGACCGACTGCGTGCCGTCGCCGATCATCACCGCCACGGTATAAATCCGGCCGTCCGGCGCGGTCAGGATGCCGACATCGTTGAAGCCCGCGGTGCGCCGCCCCCAATCCTGGCCGGTGCCGGTCTTGTGCGCGATCTGCCAATCGTCAGGCAACGGGTATTTGAGCCGCGCCCAGCCGGTCTTGCAATCGGCCATCGTGCTGAGCAGCCACTGCGTCGAGGCGGGCGAGAACAATTCGCCGCGAACCAGCCGCGCCAGCGTGTCGACGATCGCATCGGGCTGCGCGCCGTCCGAGGGATTGGCGACATAGGCATCGAACGCCGCTTCGCGCACGTCATGCGGCAGCTTGGCGCGTGCGTCCTGGAACGCCATGCCCATCGAATATTCGGGCCGCCAGGTCAGCCCGGCGGTCGCCGATTGCTTGACGATTTCGGGCGGGCCGCCGCGGATGCCGACGATGCCCTTGCGCGCGAACATCGCCGCGGTCGCATTAGGCCCGCCGGCGGCGCGCAGGATGCGGTCGTTGGCGGTGTTGTCGCTGGTCATCAGCGCGTGATGATCGAGCGCGCCGATCGTGGTGTGATAGCCGTCGCCCTTTAGCGCCAGCATCGCGATCGGCTGATGAAACACCGTGAGATCATCGCGCGTCACGGTGATCGGGTCGCTGAGATGCAGCTGGCCGCGATCGACCGCGTCGAGCATCGTCATCGCGACCCACAATTTGGAAACGCTTTGCTGCGGCAAATAAAGATCGCCATGGCTCTCGGCGGTCCAGCCCTCGCCGACGCTCTGCACCGCGACGCCCGCGCGCCCGCCGAATTGCGCGACCAGCGCGGTAAGCGTCGCCTGCAGTGCCTGGGGCGGCCGCGGCCGTGGTCGCGCTTCGGGCACCGGCATCGCGACCTGATAAGGCGATTGCGCCGGCGCACGTGCGGCGAGACTGGTGCCGACCGCGCCGTCCGACTTGCACCCGACGGCAAGCATCGCCATCGTCGCCAAAAGCGCTGTCGCGCCGATCCTGATTGTGCCGCGTCCGACCCGCATTACGCTACGTTACCCACGCCCCGTTGATTGTTCCTGAACATGCGGAATTAGGCGGCCACTTGATACAGCAGCGGCCAAATGCTGCGACGAACGCCATGATCGCTGCGGCGAATCGAAGGAGAAACATGCAAGGTTTTGATTTCTACACGCTTGGCGCGCTGCTGTTCGTCGCCTCTCTGGTGGCGATGGCGGCGCGGAAATTCGACTTTCCGTACAGCGTCGGCCTGGTCGCGGCCGGGATCGCGCTCGCCATCGCCGCCCCGGGCAAAGCGCCGCCGCTGACGCCGGGGCTGATCTATTTCATCTTCCTGCCGCCGTTGGTGTTCGAAGCCGCGATCCAGATTCCGTGGAAGCCGTTCCGACGCGACATGCCGTTGCTGCTTGCCCTCGTTACCTTCGGTGTCGCGATCGCTGCCGCGGTGGTCGCCGGCGGCATGCACTGGCTGCTCGGGTGGAGCTGGATCGGCGCGGCGATGTTCGGCGTGCTGATCGCGGCGACCGATCCCGTCGCGGTGATCGCCTTGTTCAAATCGATGCGCGTCGAGCCGCGGCTTCACCTGCTGGTCGAGGCCGAAAGCCTGCTCAACGACGGCGTCGCCGCCGTCGGCTTCGCGGTGCTGCTCGCAGTCGCGGCGGGGGGCGGCCAGATCGGCGGCGCAGCGATCGCCTTCGACCTGGTCAAGACGATCATCGGCGGTGTCGTCGCCGGCGCCGTCGTCGCGGTGCCCTTGATCCTGATCGCTGGCCGCTCGAGCGATCGGCTGGTCGAGATCACGCTGACGATGCTGATCGCGTACGGCTCGTTCCTGCTCGCCGAACATTTCCATGCCTCGGGCGTGCTGGCGACGCTCACCGCCGGGCTGATCGTCGGCAATTACGGCTTCATCGGCGTCATTTCCGAGGACGGCCGCTCGGGCGTGCTGCACCACTGGGAATTCGTCGCCTTCCTGGTCAATTCGGTGATCTTCATCCTGATCGGCGGCCACGAAGCGGAAATGCCGTTTTCGGCGGTGATCGAGGCGGCGGTGATCGCCACCGTCCTGTCGCTCGTCGGGCGCGCGGCGGCGGTCTATCCCGTCATGGCGTCATTCGCGAAGACACGACTGGCGGTGCCGTGGAAATACAAGCACATCCTGTTCTGGGGCGGCTTGCGAGGGGCGCTCGCGCTCGCGCTCGCGCTCAACGTGCCCGACACGATCGCCGAGCGCGATACGATCATCGTCGTCTCGTTCGCGGTGGTCGCCTTCTCGATCTTCGTCCAGGGCTTGAGCATGCCGTGGCTCACCCGCCGGATGCAGCTTATCGCCGGCCCGGGTGAGGAAGCGCGCTGATCACGCCGCGGCCCGACCGGGGCCGCGGCGGCGCAGGCGATGTTCGCGGCAGACGATGTAGAGACCGCTGGCGACGATCACCGGCGCGCCGATCCAGGTCGCCGGTTCGGGCAGCACCGCGAACAGCACCCACCCGTAGAGCGTCGCCCAGATCAGGCTCGAATAATCCATCGGCACCACCACCGACACCGGGCCGTGCTTGAGCGAGGAGGTCATCGCGAGCTGCCCGCAATTGCCGCATATGCCGACACCCGCCAGCCACAGCCAGGTCGCCGTCGGGTGGCTGGCATGATCGAACGCGAAGGCGATCGATAGCGGAACGGTCGATAACGTCGCGAACCAGAACACCGTCGCGAAGGGATGTTCGGTCCGCCCGATCTGGCGCAACAGGATCGACACCAATGCGGTCAGGAACGCCGCGGCGATCCCCGCCACCGCGCCCCAGAACGGGAAGTTGCCCGATCCCGGCTGGGCGACGATCAGCACTCCGGCGAACCCGGCGAGCACCGCGCCCCAGCGATGCCAGCCGGTCGGCTCCTTGAGAACCAGGGCGCCGAGGATCGTCGCGAAGATCGGTACGGTGAAGGCAAGTGTGGTCGATTCGGCCAGCGGCAGCAGCATGATGCCGGTGAACAGGCAGGTCATGCTGGTCAGTCCGACTCCGGCACGGATCAGGTGCGCGCCGAAGCGCTGCGTACGGACCGTGCCCAGACCCGGCCCGAAGGCGAGCACCGCGCCGACCAGCGGGATGCCGATCACCTGACGGAAAAACAGGATTTCGACGAGGTGCGCGCCGCCGCCCTCAGCGAGCTTGATCAGCGCGTTCATCGTCGCCATGCACGCCGCCGAGATCAGCCGCAGCGTGACGGCGGTGGCGATGCGATCGTCGGAGGCGGCGTGCGCTGGCATTGACCCGCCCCCTTAACACGCTAATCGGGCCTCTCACCCCCAAACCGGACTTGTTCATGGTCAAGCACGCTCTTTCCGTCACCCGTCAGGACGATTTCGCGCAGTGGTACCAATCGGTCATCACCGAGGCGGACCTGGCCGAGGAATCGGGCGTGCGCGGGTGCATGGTGATCCGGCCGTGGGGGTACGGCATCTGGGAACGCATCCAGCGCCTGCTCGACGATCGCATCAAGGCGACCGGCCACGACAATTGCTATTTCCCGCTGTTCATCCCGCTTTCCTATTTCGAGAAGGAAGCCGAGCATGTCGAGGGTTTCGCCAAGGAAATGGCGGTCGTCACGCACCATCGCCTGATCCCCGACGGCAAGGGCGGATTGATGCCCGACCCCGAGGCGAAGCTGGAAGAGCCGCTGATCGTTCGCCCCACCTCCGAAACTGTGATCGGCGCCGCGTTCGCGCGCTGGGTGCAGAGCTGGCGCGATCTGCCCGTCCTGATCAACCAATGGGCCAATGTCGTGCGCTGGGAAATGCGCACCCGCATGTTCCTGCGCACCTCTGAATTCCTCTGGCAGGAGGGTCACACCGCCCACGCCACGCCTGAGGAGGCCGAGGCCGAGACGCTCAAGATGCTGGAGGTCTATCGCAGCTTTGCCGAGGATTGCCTGGCCGTCCCCGTCGTCGCCGGCGAGAAGCCCGAGAACGAGCGCTTCCCCGGCGCAGTCGCGACCTATTCGATCGAGGCGATGATGCAGGACGGCAAGGCGCTGCAAGCCGGCACCTCGCATTTCCTCGGCACGAATTTTGCCGCCGCGCAGAACATCCGTTTCCAGAACAAGGAAGGCCAGTTCGAGCTCGCCAACACGACGAGCTGGGGCGTCTCGACGCGGATGATCGGCGCTGTGATCATGACGCACGGCGACGACGACGGACTGCGTGTGCCGCCGGTGATCGCGCCGTGGCAGATCGTCATCGTGCCGATGCTGCGCGACGCCCCCGAAGACGAGGCACTGGTCGCTTATTGCCGCGAGCTGCAGGCGTCGCTCGCCAGGCAGACCGCGCTCGGCGAACCGGTCCGCGCGCTGCTCGACCTCAAGCCCGCGAAGGCCGCGACCAAGCGCTGGGGCTGGGTCAAGAAAGGCGCGCCGATCGTCGTCGAGGTCGGCGGGCGCGACATGGCCGGAGGCAATGTCTCGGTGATCCGCCGCGACCGGCTCTACCGCGAGGACGGCAAACTCGACAGCCAGATCGTCGCGCGCGACGATTTTGCTGCCGGCGCCGCAGCGACGCTCGAGGATATCCAGCGCGCGCTCCACGGCGAGGCCAAAACCCGGCTCGAGGCCAATATCGATCGCACCGTTAGCGATTTTGCCGGGCTCGAAGCCTTCTTCGCCAAGGGCGGCAAATATCCCGGCTGGGTCGAAGTGCAATGGGCGCGCCCCACCAGCGCGGCGCTCGACAAGGTGGTCGAGAAGCTGAAGGCGCTCAAGTTGACGATCCGCAACGCCCCCACAGACGCCGCAGCCGCCGCTGGCGCATGCGTGTTCACCGGCGAGCCCGCCGTCGAACGCGTGTTGATCGGGCGGGCCTACTGACGACCGTCTAGTCGACCATCCAGCTATCGGGCTCGTCAGGTGGCGGCAACCGGCTGTCGAGCCATTCGGCGACCGTGGTCGGGTCCATATCCTCGATCCGGCATTCGATCACCCAAGACAGATATTCCCGCGGCCCGCCGTTGAGATAGGGCGGCGGGGAGACCGGCTTGAACACGGTGGGCAA
The DNA here is from genome assembly GCA_051954635.1 of Sphingomonas sp. Lineage (GTDB taxonomy): Bacteria > Pseudomonadota > Alphaproteobacteria > Sphingomonadales > Sphingomonadaceae > Sphingomonas. The sequence continues at coordinate 6,307 of JBQCHO010000070.1, forward strand.
ACGCTCGCTCGGCGACAGGTAGTTGAGCACATGGCCGAGCTCCTGGACGACGCTCCACGCCAGCGGATGATCGATCAGCACGCCGAACTTGACCCACCACAGATCGTCCTCGGTGCCCGACGCGATGCCCTTGAGCGGCGTCGCATCGGTCTCGATCGCCGGCAGCCGGACGAGGTAATCGACCAGCGGCTGGAAACGCGGATGGTGGCGATCGGCGGCCATGCCCGCACGCTATCGCACAGAAGCACGCGCCGCCAGCGCGTCCGTTTTGCGCGCTCGCGCGTTTCTTCGCGATGATCCTGCTTTCCTTTTTCGCGCTTGCCGCCGCGACCGGCGATCTCGCTGCGCCCCAGCCGCTATTTCGCCCCGACGCCTTTTTCGCCGGCCGGACCGAGGGCCATGCCGAATTGAAGGAGCTGTTCCATTCGACCAAGCCGGTCCATGTTGTTGGCCATGGCCGTGTCGATCACGGCACGCTGATCCTCGACCAGACGGTGATGCAGCAGGGCAAGAAGCCGCAGCAGCGCGAGTGGCGCATCCACCAGATCTCGCCGGGCCGCTATGCCGGCACGCTCAGCGACGCGACCGGGCCCGTCGAAGGCGATGTGTCGGGCAACTGCCTGCACCTTTCCTATCCGATGAAGGGCGGGCTGCAGGTCGATCAGCTCATCTATCTCCAGCCCGGCGGGCAGAGCGCGCTCAACCGGATGAAGATCACCAAGTTCGGCATCACCGTCGCCTCGCTCGACGAAACGATCACGCGCACTGGCAAGGAGTAGCGTCATGGCTGACATGGATCGACGGGCGAGCCTGGCACTCGGCGGCGTCCTGCTGCCGGCGCTGTTGATCGGCGGGTGCAAGTCGTCGGGCGAGACCGACAAGAAAGCCGCTGCTGGTGGCGGAGAGCAGGAAGTCACCGCCAACGAAGACCTAATGCGCGAACATGGAATCCTGCGCCGCATCCTGGTCGTCTATCGCGAGGCGGCCCCGAAGATCGCCGCCGATCCGGCGCAGGTCGACGCCGCTGCACTGGCCACGGCCGCCAATCTGTTCCGCACGTTCGGCGAACAGTATCACGAAGAAAAGCTGGAAGAGCAGCATATCTTCCCGGCGGTCGCCAAGGCCGGCGGTGCCGCGGCTGCGCTGGTCGACACGCTGAAGACTCAGCACAAGCGCGGGCGCGAGATCACCGATTTCATCATCGATCAGACCAAAAGCGGCCGCATCGCTACTGCCCAGGCCGCGGCTATGGCCAGCGCGATGCTCGGTTTCACGCGGATGTACGAAGCGCATGCCGCACGCGAGGACACGATCGTGTTCCCTGCGTTCAAGGCCGCGCTCGGGCAGCAGCGCTACGACGAACTCGGCGACAAGTTCGAGGAGATCGAGCGCCAGCAATTCGGCGGCGACGGGTTCGACATGGCGATCGACAAGGTCGCCGGCATCGAACAGGCGCTCGGCCTGTCCGACCTTGCCCTGTTCACCGCACCGCCGCTCGCCAGGACCTAAGCGTCAGCGCGCGAACCAGCGGTCGACCGCCGCCCGCTCCTCGTCGCTCAGATGCAGCCCGAGCTTGCTGCGCCGGTCGAGCGCGTCGGCGGCCGAGGTCGCCCATTCACGGTCGCGCATCCAGCGCAGTTCGATCTCGGTGAGCCCGGCGCCGAAGGCTTCGCCCATTGCCGCCTCGTCGCCGATGCCCTCGAGCAATTCGCCGAGCTCGGCACCGTAAGCGCGCGCCATCCGCGCCGATCGCGCCTCGCCGAGGAACGGCCAGGTCGCGCGCACCTTGGCGATGAATCCGTCGATGTCCGCGATCGCACCGCCGGGAAAGATGCGCGCGGGCGTCACGGGATGCGGCTCGATCCCGATCGCCGGCCCGAGCTTGGCCAGCGCATCCTCGGCGAGCTGGCGCGCGGTGGTGATCTTGCCGCCGAACACCGACAGCAATGGTGCGCCAACTTCGTCGAGTTCGAGCACATAATCGCGCGTCACCGACGAGGCGCTCGACGCGCCGTCGTCGTAGAGCGGGCGCACGCCCGACCAGCTCGACGTGACGTCGCCGGGCGCGATCTGGCGGACGAAATGGCGGTTCACCGAGTCGCACAGATAGGCGATCTCGCCATCGTCGATCGCCGCGTCTTCTGGCCGATCGACCGGAGTGTCGGTGGTGCCGATCTCGGTGAAGTCGTCCTGATAGGGGATCGCGAAGACGATGCGGCGATCGGGCTGTTGCAGGATATAGGCGTGATCGCCCTCGTAGAGCCGCGGCACGACGATATGGCTGCCCTTGACGAGTCGCACGTTGCTTTTGGACGCAACGCCCAATCGGCCGAGCATCTCGTGCACCCAGGGCCCCGCGGCGTTGACGAGCGCGCGTGCGGTGACGGTCCGCCCATCGGCCAGCGTCGCGCGCCAGCCGCCATCGATCCGCTCGGCGCGATCGAGCGCGACATAGGTCTCGATCGCCGCGCCGTTCGCCGCCGCATCGCGCGCGTTGGCGAGCGTCAACCGCGCGTCGTCGACGAACGCATCCCAATAGACGAATCCGCTGCCACCGGCCTTGAGCGGTTCGACGAAATCCTGATCATGGCGCTTGATGCTGCGCGACCGTGGCAGCGACGATTTCCCGCCCAGAAAATCATAGAGGTAGAGCCCCGCGCGAACCATCCACCACGGCCGCACCGCATTTTCTTGCGGCAAAACGAACTGCAACCCGTGGATCAGGTGCGGCGCCGCCTTCAGCAACCGCTCTCGCTCGCGCAATGCCTCGGCGACCAACCGGAAGTCGTAATATTCGAGGTAGCGCAGTCCGCCATGGATCAGCTTGGTCGATTTCGACGAGGTTTCGCCGGCGAGGTCGCCCTTGTCGACGAGCATCACGCGCAAGCCCAGCAGCGACGCCTCGCGTGCGATGGCGCACCCGTTGATACCGCCGCCGATGATCAGGAGATCGTGGTTCATCCGCTGCTTCCTACGTCATCTCATCGTCAACGTCATGCCAGCGAAGGCTGGCATCCATGTCTGTGTCGATCTGCCGCGCCGAGAGCCCCATCGCGACAGACATGGACCCCAGCCTTCGCTGGGGTGACGGTCAAGGAAGAAGCGCCTATCTCCCGACCATGCCCCGCCCGAAACCCCAGCCCGGCCTGCCGTCCAAAAAGCAGATCCTCGATTTCATCACCTCGTCCGACACCCCCGCCGGCAAGCGCGAGATCGCGCGGGCGTTCGGGCTGCACGGGCAGGACAAGATTGCGCTCAAGGCGCTGCTCAAGGACATGGCCGACGAGGGGCTGATCGATTCCGCCCCCGGGCGCGCGTTCCACAAGATGGGCGGGCTGCCCAAGGTAACGGTGCTGCGCGTCATCGATGTCGACGAGGGCGGCAACGCCTGGGCTGTGCCCGAGACGTGGCACGCCGACACCCCGCCGCCCAAGCTGCGCATTCGCGAACGCTCGAAGAAAGGCGTGATGGGGCCCGGCGATCGCTTCCTCGGCCGCACCGAAGAGGTCGGCAAGGGCTGGATCGCGCATCCGATGAAGAAGCTCGCGCGCGGCGAGGAGATGATGCTCGGCGTGCTGCGCGAGGAAGGCGGGCGGCTTTGGCTGCAAGGCGTCGAGAAGAAGGAACGGCGCGATTTCGCGGTATCCGACGCCGGCGACGCGAAACCGGGCGACCTCGTCCGCGCCGAGAAGATCGGCCGCGGCCCGCGCGTCTCGGCCAAGGTGGTCGAACTGCTCGGCGATCCGTTCGCGCCGCGCAGCTTCTCGCTGATCGCGATCGAGAAGCTCGGGATTCCCGACACCTTTTCCGAGCGCGTGCTCGACGAGGCCGAGCGGGTGGCGAAGACCAAATTGTCCGATGCCCCGCGCGAGGATTTGACCCATTTGCCGATCGTCGCGATCGATCCGGCAGATGCGCGCGACCATGACGACGCGGTATGGGCCGCGCCCGACGACGATCCCAAGAATCCGGGCGGCTGGAAGGCGATCGTCGCAATCGCCGACGTTAGCTTCTACGTCCGCCCCGGCTCGGCGCTCGACGCCGAGGCGCGGCGGCGCGGCAACAGTGTTTATTTCCCCGACCGCGTCGTGCCGATGTTGCCCGAGAGCTTGTCGGCGGAGATGTGCTCGCTCAAGGAGGGCGTGGATCGCGCGGCGCTCGCTTGTCATTTGCAGATTACCAACAACGGCGCGCTCAAGGGCTGGCGCTTCTCCCGCGCGACGGTGCGGCTGGCGGCGAACATCGCCTATGAGGACGCGCAGGCGATCATCGACGCCCGACCCAGAAACGGTGACCGCCCCGGCGAAGGCCAGGGTCCAGCATCGGGCGGCTCGCAACTGGACCCCAGCCTTCGCCGGGGCGGTGGGAAAGAAGAGGTAATCGAGCGGGCGCTCCTCCCCCTGTGGGCCTGCTGGCGCGCGCTCTACGCGGCGCGCGAGAAGCGCGAGCCGCTCGATCTCGACCTTCCCGAACGCCGCATCGTGCTGGACGAGACCGGGCGGATCATGTCGGTCGCCCCGCGCGAGCGGCTCGATGCGCACAAGCTGATCGAGGATTACATGATTGCCGCCAATGTCGCCGCGGCGAAGGCGCTGGAGGCGAAGAAGGCGCCCGTCATGTACCGCGTTCACGAGCCGCCGAGCCGCGAGAAGCTGGTCGCGCTCAAGGACTATCTCAAGACGTTCGACCTCGAGTTCGCGCTCGGCCAGGTGGTCAAGCCCGCCACCTTCAATCGCGTCCTCGCCCGCGTCGGCGAAGCCGACTTCAAGCCGCAGGTCATGGAGCAGGTGCTGCGCACGCAGACCCAGGCCTATTACGCGCCCGCCAATCACGGCCATTTCGGGCTGTCGCTCGGGTCTTACGCGCATTTCACCTCGCCGATCCGGCGCTATGCCGATCTGCTGGTCCACCGTTCGCTGGTCACCGCCTACGGCCTCGGCCCCGGCGGCCTGACCGACGACGAAGCGGCGCAGATGGAGCGGCTGGGCGAGCAGATCTCGATGCTCGAACGCCGCGCGATGGAGGCCGAGCGCGACACCGTCGACCGCTATGTCGCCGCCTATCTGTCCGAACGCGTCGGCGAAACGGTCGAGGCACGAATCATCGGCGTGCTCAATTTCGGCTTCTTCGCCACCGTCGATGGCGTGGGCGGCGATGGCCTGATGCCCGCACGCGATCTGGGTCGCGAATATTTCCGCTACGACGAGACCGCGCAGCAGCTCGTCGGCGAGGAAACCGGCACCACTTACGCGTCGGGCCAGCGGCTGCGATTACGGCTGGCGGAGGCCAATCCGGTATCGGGCGCGCTGCGTTTCGAATTGCTGCCCGAAGACCGCGACGACACCCCGCGCCCGCGCAAGCCCGGCCGCCCGATCAAACGCCGTGGTCGTCCGGGCAACATCCGCCATCAGGGCAAGAAACGATAATCGGTCCGTTTCGGATTATTGTTCTTGATTTGTTCTCGGCTTTCGGTTAGGCACGCTCTCAAGGGGGGAACTGCGTGGGACAATCTGCCGAAAGGCGACGATCCGCCGAGTCCGTAGCGTTCGAGCGTTACTTGCGCACCGGCGTTCGCCTGTCGACGCGAGCGGGAACGATCGAGGTCAAGTTCAATCCCTGGCACGATCCAGCGAGCGGCCGGTTCACGTTCGGCCGGCAAGGCCGCTATTTCGGGAATGGCTCGGCTGCACCCGATCAGGCGCGCGGTGGGTCACGACAGGCGGCGGCAGGCGATCCCGATTACAGTCGGTTCGATCCCCACGACCCGCGCAATCGAACGGTCTACACGGTCAAGCATGGCGATTCGCTGACGACGATCACGAAGCTTAGAGACGGTCTCACCGTCGCCGATCTGGCTTGGCTGAACGGCATCGCCGAGAACGCGCCGTTGCAAATCGGCCAAAAGCTCATGCTGCCGACGCAACAGTATCTCGACGACGGCCGCGATGCGAAGAACCGTTTCGTCGCGCTCGATCTCTACATGGAAACACATGGCGGGAAGATGCCGCCGGACATAGCGCATCCGCCGTCGATCGAAGCCCAATTGGATAATCCGAAGGAATGGCATCCGATCGAGAAGAGCGGATATCGGTATGAACTGGATCTCAGCGAGCGGACGCGCGAGATCAAAGGGGAGGTGTCAGTCGATGAGACAGCGGCACGTTCGAGACGAAATCAGCGGGAAGCCGGTGGCGCGGATCGCCGCGCGACTGATGATGGCGGCCATTATATCGCTGCCCGCTTCAACGGCCCCAGCGACGCCTTCAACCATTTCGCACAGGACGCCAATTTCAACCGCGGCGCCTACCGGGTCATGGAAAACAGCTGGGCGGCAAATGTGCGCGCCGGGCACCGCGTTTCGGTCGACATCGTGCCGCACTATGTCGGCCTCTCTCGTCGTCCCGATCGGATCAAGGTCACATGGTTCGTCGACGGCGCAAGACGATCGCGCACCTTCGCGAACGAAAGCGGGAGCAAACACCGTGGCGAGCCATAAAAACGATGCCCTTGGGCCGTTATATAGCGAGATCGGTGGCGAGCTAGCTAGGATCGTGGGCGGCGATCCTGATGGCGTCTATCTTTATGCGGAGGCCGGCGAGGGATGGGTTGGCCCTAGCGTGTTCAAGGATGAGGGAAAGGTTGTTCGATATTTTGACGACAGCTGGCCTCTTTGCGATCTGATCATGAAAGCCTGGAAGGCCGAGGATCCGGACAAACGTTGGGCGGTAATGGAGTACAGCATCACCGGCACGTCGTTCGACGTTAAGTTCAAATTTCCGGACGAGATCGACACGACCAAAGCCGAAGATGAACGCCGCCCGATCGCGCTCAAGGCTCGGTACGGGGACAAGCCGGTCATCTATCCTCCCCAGCCGCCGGGGATGATGGAATTCAAGGGCAAGGCGGACTGAACGAGCGCCAAGCTCGTCCGCACTGGAACAAAACGGCATCACCGCCCATATTGCCGGCATGGCGATCCAGATCCGCACCAGCCTTGCCGAACCCGAGACCGGGCAGTCCTTCATCCCGCACCGCCCCAATCGCCCCGAAAAGAGCGAGGGCGGGAAGCGGTTCAAGATCGTCAGCGAGTACGCGCCGGCCGGCGATCAACCGACCGCGATTGCCGAACTGGTCGCGGCAGCGCGCGAGGGCGAGCGCGACCAGGTGCTGCTCGGCGTCACCGGATCGGGCAAGACCTTCACCATGGCCAAGGTGATCGAGGAATTGCAGCGCCCGGCGCTGATCCTTGCGCCCAACAAGATCCTCGCCGCGCAGCTCTACGGCGAGTTCAAGTCGTTTTTCCCCGACAACGCGGTCGAATATTTCGTCAGCTACTACGATTATTACCAGCCCGAGGCCTATGTGCCGCGCTCGGATACGTACATCGAGAAGGAAAGCTCGGTGAACGAGGCGATCGACCGGATGCGGCATTCGGCGACGCGCGCGCTGCTCGAACGCGACGACGTGATCATCGTCGCCTCTGTGTCGTGCCTCTACGGCATCGGCTCGGTCGAAACCTACTCGGCGATGATCTTCGACCTCAAGAAGGGGCAAACGGTCGACCAGCGCGAGATCGTCCGCAAGCTCGTCGCGCTGCAGTACAAGCGCAATGACGCGGCCTTCGCGCGCGGCAATTTCCGCGTGAAGGGCGACAATCTCGAAATCTTCCCGTCGCATTACGAGGACACCGCGTGGCGCGTGTCGTTCTTCGGCGACGATGTCGAGGAAATCGTCGAGTTCGATCCGCTGACCGGCAAGAAGGTCGCCAGCCTCGATCACGTCCGCGTGTTCGCCAATTCGCATTACGTCACGCCGGGGCCGACGCTCAAACAGGCGATGGAGGGCATCCGCCACGAGCTCGCCGAGCGGCTGAAGGAACTCGAGGCCGAGGGCAAGCTGCTCGAGCATCAGCGGCTCGAACAGCGCACCAATTTCGATCTGGAAATGATTGCGGCGACGGGCAGTTGCGCCGGCATCGAGAATTATTCGCGCTTCCTTACCGGCCGCCTGCCCGGCGAACCGCCGCCGACGCTGTTCGAGTATCTGCCCGAGAATGCGCTGCTGTTCGTCGACGAGAGCCACCAGACGATCGGCCAGATCAACGGCATGTCGCGCGGCGACCACAAGCGCAAGATCACGCTCGCCGAATACGGCTTTCGGCTCCCTTCCGCGATCGACAATCGCCCCTTGCGGTTCAACGAATGGGACGCGATGCGCCCGCAGACCACCTATGTCTCGGCGACCCCGGGTGGCTGGGAGATGGAGCGAACCGGCGGCGTTTTCTCCGAACAGGTGATCCGCCCGACCGGGCTGATCGATCCGCCGGTCGAGATCAGACCCGTAGAGGAGCAGGTTCAGGACCTGATCCAGGAATGCCGCAAGACCGCGGAGGCCGGCTATCGCACGCTCGTCACCACGCTGACGAAGCGCATGGCCGAAGATCTCACCGAATATATGCACGAGGCGGGGCTGAAGGTCCGCTACATGCATTCGGACACCGAGACGCTGGAGCGCATCGAGTTGATCCGCGATCTGCGCATGGGGGTGTATGACGTACTGGTCGGCATCAACCTACTGCGCGAGGGGCTCGACATTCCCGAATGCGGGCTGGTCGCGATTCTCGATGCCGACAAGGAAGGGTTCCTGCGCTCGGAAACCTCGCTGATCCAGACGATCGGCCGCGCCGCGCGCAACGTCGACGGCCGCGTGATTCTCTATGCCGACCGCATGACCGGCAGCATGGAGCGCGCACTCAACGAAACCAGCCGCCGCCGCGAGAAGCAGGAGGCGTATAACGCCGAGCACGGCATCACGCCCGAGACGGTGCGCAAGCAGATCGGCGACATCATCGCACACGTCGCGTCAAAGGATCAGGTGACCGTCCCGATCGCCGACGACAAGCCCCACATGGTCGGCCACAATCTGCGCGCCTATATCGAGGACCTCGAAAAGAAGATGCGCAAGGCCGCGGCGGACCTGGAGTTCGAGGAAGCCGGCCGCTTACGCGACGAAATCCGCAGCCTGGAAGCCGAAGAGCTCGGCCTGCCCGAAGATCAGCGCAAGGCGCCGATCATGGGCCGTTCGAACGAGGGCAAGCCCGGCACGCGCAAGACGCGCTACGGCAAGCAGCAGAAGATGCGAATGGGCAGCGGCCGGGGACGCTAGGCTCAGCCGCGCGTCAGATCCTCGCGCTCGACGCCGTAATAGCTGGCGACGCGATCGGCATAGGCCTGGTCGAACACCGGCGCGTTGTTGGCCCAGCTCGGCCCGCCTTCGAGCAGGCGGCGGTCGATCGTCACGCGATAATCGTCGGCGACGGGATCGTAGTCGAGCAGGCCGAACGGCAGGGGGTAGAATGCTTTGCCCATGCCGAGGAACCCGCCGATCGACAGGATCGCATAGGCTGCGCGGCCGCTGCGCTTGTGCAGCATGTAGGAGTGGACATGGCCGATGCGATCGCCGTCGCGGCTGAGCACGCGCATCGCGTCAGCCTTGCTCGACTGGATCAGCACCTGGGTCGGCGCGGTCTTGTCTGTCATGGTCAGGTCCCCGCTTGTGTCGCCAACGTAACGGCCCGGCCGCGCCCCGGTTCCGCGCGAACACGGTTGAGCGCCGGCCCCGCTTCCCGCATACAGCGCGGCGATGCGTAGATTTTCCCTTGCCGGGCCGCTCGCCGCCCTGATCGTCGCCGGCTGCGTGCCCAGCGTCGCCCCGCCCCCTGCGCCGGCCCCGGCGCCCGCACCACGGCCGGCCCCGACACCCGCGCCGGCCCCTGCCCTGACCGGCGACTGGCGCGATTGGCCGTTGACCCCCGGCGACTGGCATTACCGCCCCTCGCCTGCCGGCGGCACCTCTTCGTTCGGCGTTGCCGGCGCGGCGCCGATCGTCACTTTGACCTGCGATCGCGCCGCACGCCGCGTTACGCTTGATCGGTCCGGCGTCACCAGTGGGGCCGCGACAATGACGATCGTCACCACCAGCCAGACCCGCAGCGTGCCGAGCCGCACCGATGGCGCCGGCGGCACGGCGACGAGCTTCGCGGCTGGCGACAACCTGCTCGACGCGATCGGCTATAGCCGCGGCCGCTTCATCATCCAGCAAGACGGGTTGCCGATACTCGTTGTCCCAGCCTGGCCCGAGATCGAGCGCGTGACCGAGGACTGCCGCGGGTGAAGCGACTGACGACTGCCGCGCTGCTGCTTACGCTCGCCGCCTGCCATCAGCGCGAGCAGCCGGGCAATCAGGCCGCGCCGGCCAATACGACCAGCGAACGCGGCAACCTGGCCGACGCGCGACGTGTCCCCGCGCCCGACACCGGCGTCGGCTCCGCGGCGTTGCCCGCCCCCGAGCTCGACGGCGTCGCCACCGCGAGCGGCCGCTGGCGCTTCCAGGTCTCGGCCGATGGCGACCAGGCGATCTTCGGCACGCCGGGCGAGACGGCGGCGTTCACGATGCGTTGCGACGCCGACGCGCGCCGCATAATCTTCTCGCGCGCCGCGGCCGGCCAGGCGGGAACGACGCTGCAGATCGTCGCGGATGACGGCGCGGCGACCTTCCCGGCCAAAGCCGATGGGCATGGCCGCATCGTCGCCAGCGATTTCATCGTCGACACCTTCCTGACGCAGGTGCTCGCCGAGGCAAAGGGTCGCGTCGGCGTCCGCATCGGCGCCGGATCGACGTTCGCGATGCCGAGCGACCCCATCATCGGCCAGACGATCAAACGCTGCGCCGCGCCACGCGGATAAAGCCCATCGATCGCGCGTTACAGGCGGTCAGGAGATCGCTCATGATCCGCAAGCCAAGACCGGCTGGCGCATCTATTCGCGCAAGAAGGACCCCAAGACCGGCAAGCGCCACAACCTCGGCACTTTCGAAAGCAAGGACGCCGCGCAGCAGCACGAGCGCGAGATCCAGTATTTCAAACGGCACTGAGAGAGCGCTCCGGCAGAACGCCGATTTGGGCACCCCGTCAGAGCGAGACTAAATTCCTTCGCCGCTCAGCCGCTGGCAAACCATGTCGAGCTGGTCGAGCGTCGTATAGGCGACGCTAAGCGTACCGCCCTTGCCGTCGTGGTTGATCCGCACCTTGAGCCCGAGCAGATCGCCCAATTGCTGCTCGAGCGCGAGGATATCGGCGTCCGGCCCCGCCTCGCGGCGATCGCCCGCCGCCTTGGCCCGCGGCTTGGCGGCACGCGCGAGCTTTTCGGTATCGCGGACCGACAGCCCCTCGTCGATCACCCGCCGTGCCAGCCCCACCGGATCGGGCGCGCCGATCAGCGCGCGAGCATGGCCCATGCTCAGCGTCCCTTCGATGACGTGACGCTGGACACCATCTGGAAGATCCAACAATCTCAACAGGTTGGCTATGTGGCTGCGCGACTTGTGGACGAGTTTGCCGAGCGCATCCTGAGTATGCCCGAACTCGCCGATCAGCTTCTGATAAGCCTGCGCTTCTTCGATCGCGTTGAGATCCTGACGCTGGATATTTTCGACCAGCGCGATCTCGAGTGTTTCGGCGTCCGAAAATTCACGGACGATCACCGGCACTTCGTGCAGCCGCGCGCGCTGCGCCGCGCGCCAGCGGCGCTCGCCGGCGACGATCTGGTAGTCGTGTCCGTGCGGCCGCACGACGATCGGCTGGATCAGCCCGCGCGCGCCGATCGAGGTGGCGAGCTCGTCGAGCGCGCTATCGTCGAAATAGCGCCGCGGCTGCCCCGGATGCGGCTTGAGCGAGCCAACCGGCAGCGTGCGCACGCCCGTCGATACGGCGCCACCCTCGGCGACCGGCTCTTCACGCGCGATATCGCCCATCAACGCGCTCAGCCCGCGGCCGAGGCCGGGGCGCGGTTTGCGGCTGGCGGTCGGTTCGGTCATGCGGCCTCCGCGGCTTTGGGCAGGCGTGCGATCAGTTCGCGGGCAAGCGCGATATAGGCTTCCGAGCCCGCGCAGCGATGGTCGTAGATCAAGGCCGGCACGCCGTGGCTCGGCGCTTCGGACAGGCGGACGTTGCGCGGGATCACCGTTTCGAACACGACGCGCCCGAGCACCGCGCGCATGTCGTCGGACACCTGCTCGGTCAGCCGATTGCGGCGATCGTACATCGTCAGCACGACGCCGAGGATCGACAGCCCCGGATTGAATCGCGAGCGGATGCGCTCGACCGTGCTCAATAACTGGCTCAGCCCTTCGAGTGCAAAGAACTCGCACTGCAGCGGCACGAGCAGCGAATGCGCCGCGACCATCGCGTTGAGCGTCAACAGCCCCAGCGACGGCGGGCAATCGATGATGATGACGTCCCACGGCCCCTCGCTCGCGGCGACGACATTGTCGAGACGGTGCGTGCGGTCGTCATAATCGACCAGCTCGATCTCGGCGCCCGACAGGTCGACCGTTGCGGGTACGATATCAAGCCGCGGCACCTTGGTCGGAACGAACGCATCTTCGAGCCGCGTGCCGGAGATCAACAGATCATAGGTCGAACGCTGGCGATCGGCATGCGGGATGCCGAGTCCGGTCGATGCGTTGCCTTGTGGGTCGAGGTCGATCAGCAACACGCGCATCCCGATCGCCGCCAGTGCGGTAGCGACATTAATTGCCGAGGTCGTTTTGCCCACCCCGCCCTTCTGATTGGCGACGGCGATACAGGTCATCGCCGCCTCACATCGCTGGCGACGACGATATACGAGTCAGAATTGGTGATGCTCTGTTCCACGTGGAACGAACCATGCCATGTCTTGCGCGCGGCGGCTACCTCTTCGCGTGCGCCTCGTCCCTTTGGCAGCACCCATAGCGTCTCGCGATCGGACACGTGCTCGGCGGCGGCGAACAACGAGTGGAGCGCGGATACGGCGCGCGCGGAAATGAGCGGCCACTTTCCCGACAATCGCTCGACCTTGCACCCGGCTACGGTGACGTGATCGGCGACGCCCAGCGCTGCCGCAGCCGATTCGAGAAATTCCGCGCGGCGCCGCCTGGGCTCACAGAGCGTGATCGGCGCGTTTCGAAGACAGGCAATCGCCAATCCGGGAAATCCCGCGCCCGTGCCGATATCAAGCCAAGGTCGGGCATCGTCCTCGACAAAACGCAAGAGTTGGGCGGAATCGACGATGTGGCGCGACCATATCGCGGCGATCGACGCTGGTGAAACGAGGTTCTGGCGCGTTGCTTCATCAAGCACTTGCTCGACCAAGTTTGCGAGCAGTGCTTCACGTGAAACACCGAATTTTTCCCTGATCCATTCCCTTGCCTGGTCTTCGTTCACGCCGCCATCTTTCGCGCGTGGAGGAGGATCGCCGACAAGGCCGCAGGCGTAATGCCACGGAGTCTGCTTGCAGCACCCAGTGTCGCGGGGCGGGCCGCCTCCAGCTTTTCCCCCATTTCGAGAGAGAGACCTGGAATAGCATTATAATCGATCGCGTCCGGCAAGACGATCGCTTCATTTTGCCGCAATGCCGTCAACTCCGCGGCCTGGCGTTCGACATACGGCGCGTATCGCGCATCCTCGACCATTTCTGTAAGGAGCACGGTATCAGGCGCCTGCCAGCCGTCCGGCGCGACATGTTCGATCGCCACGCCGGCAAACCTCAGCCACTCGGCCCCCGTCCGCCACGCGCCGTCCTGCCCAACCGGCGCTCCCTTCGCAGCGATTGCCGAGGCAGTTGTTTGGCTGGCAAGCATCGCCGTAATCGTCGACCGATCCGTCGCTCGTTTGGCGAGCCGGGCCCGGCGCTTGTCGCCGAGGCAACCGAGCGTTTCGGCTATGGGCGACAGCCGCGTTTCGGCATTATCGGCGCGGAGCCTTAAGCGGAACTCGGCGCGTGCGGTGAGCATCCTATATGGCTCGCTGACACCCTGCAGAACGAGGTCGTCGATCATCACCCCGAGATACGAGTCCGCGCGGTCGAGCACGACCTCGGCGATGCCGAGCGCGACCGATGCAGCGTTGAGGCCAGCGACCAGCCCCTGCCCCGCGGCTTCCTCATAGCCCGTCGTCCCGTTGATCTGGCCCGCGCAGAACAGGCCACCAATCGCGCGAACTTCGAGCGTCGGGCCGAGCGCCCGCGGGTCGATATAATCATATTCGACGGCATAGCCCGGCGTGACGATGCGCGCGCGCTCGAGACCGGGGATGGACGCGATCATCGCCGTCTGGACATCGGCGGGGAGCGAAGTCGATATGCCGTTGGGATAGACCAGATGATCGTCGAGGCCCTCGGGTTCGAGGAAGATCTGGTGCCCGTCGCGGTCGCCGAAGCGATGCACCTTGTCCTCGATCGACGGACAATAACGCGGTCCCGCCGCCTCGATCGCGCCGGTGAACAGCGGCGATCGATCGAGCCCTCCGCGGATGATCTCGTGCGTCCGCGTCGTCGTCCGCGTGATACCGCAGACGAGCTGTGGCAGCGCGCGATGCGCGGTCATCGGCGACATCGTCCAAGGCTCGCTATCGGAGGGCTGCTCATCAAGCGCCGCCCAATCGATCGTCCGCCCATCGAGCCGTGGCGGGGTGCCGGTCTTGAGCCGCGCGACCGGTAACCCCAGTTCGCGCAACTGCATACCAAGGCGGGTCGCCGCGCGCTCACCGACGCGGCCGCCCTCGCCGCGCTCGTCGCCGCAGAAGAGACGACCGCCGAGAAAGGTCCCGCTGGCCAGCACCACGGCCGTCGCGTCCACCACACGGCCATCCGCGAGCTCGATTCCAAGTACTCGACCATCGCCGACCAGCAGCACCACGGCTTCGCCTTCGACAATCGTCAACAGCGGCTCGCTCGCGAGCATCGCCTGAATTGATGCCGCATAGCGCCGCCGATCGGCCTGGACGCGCGGACCTTGCACCGCCGTGCCTTTGCTGCGGTTGAGCATGCGGTAATGGATCGCTGCCGCGTCGGCCGCGCGGGCGATGAGCCCATCGAACGCATCGACTTCGCGGACGAGATGCCCCTTGCCGAGTCCGCCGATCGCCGGATTGCACGACATCGCACCGACTTTGCTGCGATCGAACGTCACGAGCGCAGTCCGCGCGCCGCGGCGCGCTGCGGCCGCAGCCGCTTCGGTCCCGGCGTGCCCGCCGCCGATCACGATCACGTCGAACCTGTGCATGGCCGAACCGCTAATCGCGCGATGCCGCCAAGTCAAAACGTTCCACGTGAAACCCCACCTATTTACCGATGCAGAACCGCCCAAACAGCGTATCGAGCATCGCCTCGGTGTCGCTCGCGCCAGTGACGTGATCAAGCTGAACGCGCGCAATCCGCAGCTGCTCGGCCAGCAGGAGAAGGTCGGTCTCTGTCGCCGCGGCGGCCAACGCGTCGCCCGACGCGGCGACATGCTCGCGCTGGCGCAGGTTGAGCGTCAGGCGGTCGAGCTGCGGCAACAGATCGCGCGATGCGTCGGCGATCGCTTGCCAAAGCTCCTCCACGCCTCGCCCACTCGCCCCCGAAACGGAGAGCTTACCCGGTGCGCCATTCACGCGCCCGGGCAGGTCGGCGCGCGGATGCACCGCGATCGTCTTGACGCCGGCTGGCGGTAGCGTGTCGTCGAGCAGCACGATGACGTCGGCCGTTGCCATCGCCTCGCGCGCGCGGTCGATCCCGATCCGCTCGATCGGATCGTCGGTTTCCTCTGCCAACCCCGCGGTGTCGGTCAGCACATAGGCGATGCCGTCGCGAACGACGCTTGCTTCGATCCGATCGCGCGTCGTCCCCGCGATCGGCGACACGATCGCCGCCTCGCGCCCGATCAGCGCGTTGAGCAAGGTCGACTTGCCGGCATTGGGTGCGCCGGCGAGCACGACGCGAATGCCGTCACGCAGGCGCTCGACCGGCGGATTACGGAGCGTTGCGGCGATCTCTTCGGCAAGTGCCGCAGCAGCATCGGCTACCACGCATGCAACACCCGAATCGTCTCCAACGTCGTCCTCGTCGCTGAAATCGAGCGCCGCCTCGACCTGCGCTGCCAGCGCGAGCAGCCGGCCATTCCAGGCACCGACCTGCCGACTGACCGCGCCTTCCGCCGATGCCAGCGCGGCGCGGCGCTGCGCCTCGGTCTCCGCCATCAGCAGGTCGCCGAGACCTTCGGCTTCGGCCAGATCGATCCGCCCCGCCGCCAGCGCGCGTCGCGTGAACTCCCCTGCCTCGGCGCGACGCAAATGCTGGCGGCGCGATAATGATGCTTCGACCGCGGCGATTACCGCTCGCCCGCCGTGCAAATGCAGTTCGACGATATCTTCGCCGGTCGCCGTCGCCGGTCCGGGAAAAGTCAGCACCAATGCCTGGTCGAGCGCCATCCCGTTTTCCGGGTCGCGTAAGCGCCTCAAGCCGGCACGGCGCGCCCCCGGCAGCGCGCCAGCCAGCGGTGTGGCCGCATCGAACGCGGCCGGACCCCTGATACGCAACACCCCCATCGCCGCGGGAGGTGTCCCGCTCGACACCGCGAA
>JBQCHO010000071.1:0-15313 GCA_051954635.1 Sphingomonas sp.
GACGACGAACCCCTCGGCATCGGTTTTCTGCGCCTTCTGGCAACCGGCAAGCGACAGCGCCGCCAGCGCGCCGAGCGTGAACAGGCTAGTCCGCATCGATCCCCTCCTGTCGTTTTGCATACCCTATCGTCAAAATAGGGCAGCGGTCGAGAGGGAAGGGGGATGCCCGATTGCCGGGCGATTACTGACCGAAGATGCCGCGGCGATAGAGCAAGGTAATCGCGACGCGGCGGTTGCGCGGGTCGGCGGGGTTCTGCTGGATCATCGGCTCGCGGTCGGCGACACCCTCGATGCGGTCGAAGCGCGCATCGGGGACGCCGGCGGCGGCGAGGCGCTGGCGCGTCGCCTCGGCGCGGCCGGTCGACAGCATCCAGTTGTTCATCGATTTCGGGTCGCCGTAATTGAGGCTGTCGGTGTGGCCGCGGATCATGATCGGGTTGTCCGATCGCTTGATCGATTCGGCGATCAGCCCGAGCAATTTGTCGGCGGCCGGCTCGAACTGCGTGGTGCCGAGCGCGAACATCGAATAATCGGCGTCGTCGAGCAGATCGATCCGCAGGCCGTCGCGGGTGCGGACGAAATGGACGTGCTTGGACAGCTTGGCGAGCTTGGGATTGCCGGCGATCTCGGTTTCGATCTGGCGGTGCATCCGCTCGAAATTCTGCATGTCCTCGGCGGCCATCTGCGCCTTGTTCTTGAGCGACCCCTTCTGCCCCGATCCGACCTGATTGCCGCCGGTCGCGCCCGACGGCACCGTCAGCGATCGCGTGCCGGTTTGCGCCGCCTTGTGCGGATAGCTGTCCTTGTCGATCAAGGAAGCGCCGCCGAACAGGCCGTTCGACCCTGCGCTGTTCTCTTTCATCTCGACCAAGGTCGGCGAGAAATAGTCGGCGAGCGACTTGCGCTGCTTCTCGTTGGTCGCGCCGAGCAGCCAGAGCAGCAGGAAGAACGCCATCATCGCCGTCACGAAATCGGCATAGGCGACCTTCCACGCGCCGCCATGATGGCCGCCATGCCCGTCGACGAAGATCTTCTTGACGATGATCTTCGGCGGCTGGTTCGATCCGTGAGGCGCGCGCGCGGCCATTATGTGCGGCCTTCCGGCCGGTAACGGCACCAGCCCGCTCCCCCACCCGACCTCCCATTCAGGGTACGATCGTGGGAGGTCGGGTGGGGCAGCGGGCTGGTGCGGCTAGACACGAATCAGCGCCCGCGCAGGCCGTCGAATACTTCGGCGAAGGCAGGCTGGTTGGCGTGGGCGATGCCCGAACGCGCGGCTTCGATCACCAGCGGCTGCGGATGGCCGTGGAGCGAGGCGATGATGATCTGCTTGACGGTGTGGTAGATCGCCGCGTCGGCATCGATCACCTGCTGCAACCGGTTGGCGAGCGGGCCGACCAGGCCGTAGGCGAGCAGCACGCCCATGAAAGTGCCGACCAGCGCCGAACCGATCATCCCGCCGAGGATCGCCGGCGGCTTGTCGATCGCGCCCATCGTCTTCACCACGCCGAGCACCGCGGCGACGATGCCCAGCGCTGGCAGCGCGTCCGACAGCGATTGCAGCGCGGTCTGCGGCCCCTGCACCTCGTGGTGGTGGGTCTTGATCGTGTTGTCCATCACCTCCTCGACCGCATGCACGTCGAGCGTGCCCGAGGACACGACGACGAGGCGCAGCGTGTCGGCGATCAGGTTGATGAGGGTCTTGTCGGCGAGCAGGCGCGGATATTCGGCGAAGACCGCGGATGATTGCGGATCCTCGACATGCGGCTCGAGCGCGATCGGGCCGTCCATGCGCAGCATCTTCATCAGCTTGGAGACGAGGAAGATCGTGTCGAGATAATCCTGCTTCTTGTATTTCGGGCCCTTCAGCACCTTGGCAAAGCCGCCGCCCAGCGCCTTCAGTTCCTTGCCCGAATTGCCGATGATCAGCGAGCCGACGCCGGCGCCGCCGATGATCAGCATCTCGTGCGGAATCGCCTCCATCACCGGGCCCAAAGCGCCGCCGGTGAAAACGAATCCGCCGAACACCATCACCAGGAGAACAACCAGGCCTATCGCCGGAAACATTGGACTGATTTCCCCCTGTGATACTGCGGCCGCGCCCTGATTCAGGTAACGACCGGACGGCCCCAGAATTTACCTATTTTCCTCGCCATATGGTTAACGCCGAGGTGGATATTTTCGGTGGCGGCAAAGATTGCGGCAGCGCCCACGGCGCGCGCTTATTTCAGGTAATCGAACAGCGAGAGCGAGCTGAGCTTGGTGAAGCTCGCCTGCGTCGCCTGCAGGATCGTCATCGTCTTCTGCAACTCAGTGATTGCGGTCGTGACGTCGGTATCCTCGAGCGCCGAACGCTGCGTCTCGCGAGTGACGCCGGCATCGGTCATCGCAGTGGAAACCATCGTCAAACGCGCGTTTCGCGCGCCGAGCGAGGCCTGACTGTTGGCGACATTGTCGAGCGCGGCCTTGAGCGAATCGGTGGCGCTCGACGCCGCGGTGACCGGGCTGCCGGGCGCGTCGAGCGCGTCGGCGAGGGTTGTCAGCACCGAGAACAGGTCGGTCGTGCCCGACGCCGTCGGGATACCGCCGAATACGTCATTGGCGGTATCGGTCGCGACGACCGACTGACCCTTGGCGATCGGGATCGCGGCGGGCTGGCCGGTATCGTTGATCGTCACCGTGCCGTCGGCGTTGACGGTCACCGGCGCGCCGCCCTGGGTGCCGGCGAACAACGCATTGCCGCGCGCATCCTGCGTGTTCGCGAGCTGCGCCAGCGTCTGCACGATGCCGCGCAATTCGGCCGAGATCGACTGGCGATCGTTCGCCGACAGCGTCTCGTTATTGGCCTCGATCGCCAGTTCCTGCGCGCGCTGGACCTGTGCGGTGATGCTCGACAGCGTCGTGTCGCCTTGATCGAGCAGCGTTTTCGCCGTGGTGATCGTTCCGGCGTATGAGGTGTCGTCGGCCCCGGCGCGCGCGAGCGTCTGCAACTGCTGATAGGCGACGACGTCGTCCGACGGCGCCTGGAGTTTCTTGCCCGTCGAGATCTGCGTCTGCAGCTTGTCCGCCTGCGACGACAGCGAGGTCATCATCGCATTGGCGCTGTTGTAGAACTGGTTGGTGCTGACCTGCATGACGGACCTCAACGAATCTCGAGGATCGACTGGAAGATGTCGCGCGCCGCCTGGATCACGCGGCTCGACGCCGAATAGGCCTGCTGGAACTTGAGCAGGTCGACCGCTTCGGTGTCGAGGCTGACGCCCGACACCGAATCGCGATCGGAAACGGCATTGTCGTGGATCGTCGCCTGCGCGTCGGCGATCGTCTGCTTGGCGGCGAGCGCGGAGGCGGTGTCGGTCGTGACCTGGCCGACCTGGCCCTCGAAATCGCCCGTGCTGCGCAGCGAGCTCAGGTTTGCCAAATTGGCGTTGTCGAGCGGCCCGCCGCCGGCCGCCGCGGCGGCGATGCCGCGCGGCGAGGCGAGGACGACGGAGATGTCGGTCGCGGTCGCGCCGGTGGCGAATATCGGCTGGCCGGGATTGCCGTCGAGATCGACGCCCGATGCCTGGACCTGATTGACGCCATCCGTGAACGAACTGGCCACGTCGGCGACCTGCTGCTGCGCCTCGGCGAGGCGCTGCGCGCCGTCAGCGATGCCGGCGAGCGCGCCGCCGGTGATCGCTGCGGACTGGATCGCGCCGCCGAAATGAACCTTGTAGGCGACGGCGCCAGCGCCGCGCGCGTAGCTGAGCGACCCCGACGTATTCCCCTGGACGATCAGCGGCCCGCTGGTGCCGCCGACGCGCACCGTGACGCGACCGACGTCATCGGTGGCGACCGACACGTTGGCGATCGCGCTCATCTGCTCGAGCAACTGGTCGCGCTGGTCGAGCAGCTGCGCGCTGCCGTTGGTGCCCGGCACGTTGCGGCTGAGGCCGTCGTTCACCTTGGCGAGCGCGGCGGCGAGTCCGTTGAAGGTCGAAACCGAATCCTGCGCGGACAGATCGATCGAGTCGCCGATATTGGCCAGCGCGGTGCCGGTCGCCGAAAAGGCGCTGGCGGCGCCCTGCGCAGCATCGAGCATGGCGATGCGCGGCGCGGTGGCCGAAGGATCGGCGGCGACGGCGTTGGCCGAATTGAAGAAGCTGGTGAGGCTGTCGCCCAGCTTGTTGTTGGTCATCGCCGACTGTATCTGGTCGAGCCACTGGATCGCGCTGTCGGAGGAGGCGAGGTCGCTCGCCGAAGAGCGCACGGCGGCTTCTTTGATCGGATCGCCCGCACGCGAAATGCCGGTGGTGATGACGCCGCTTGCCGCGGTGACTTCGCGGCGCGTGATCGTCGTCGTCGAGGCGGCGACCTCGGACAGGTTGGTGGTGCGCTTCGAATAGCCCTCGACGCCCGAGTTCGCGATATTCTCGGAAACCGTGCTGATCGCGTTCTGATAGGCGCGAATGCCGCTCGCGCCGATGTTGAGAAGATCGCTCATGCGCTGTCACCTGCAATCGGCGGGTCGCTCGCGCCCGCGATCGGGCCGACCGATGCCGCGGGCGGGGTCGGGGCCTGAAGGCTGCTCTGCGACTTGGACAGGAAATCGACCATCGCCTTGCCGATGCCCATCGGCGCCTTTTCGGACATCGTCTTGGCGACCTGCTGATCCTGCATGTCGCGGAACGTGTCGAGCGCCTTGGACTGGAACAGATCGTCGTCGGTCAGCTTCGCCTGGCGCATCGATTTGAGCATCATGCCGTCGAACACCGCCTCGAACTGGCGACCGGCCTTTTCGAGATTGGCGCGGTTCGACAGCCGGCTGGCGTCGTTGACGGTGTCCCCGGCGGTCGACGCGGTGACAGCGGGCGAGGCGATCGGCGTCGTCACAGGATCACCAGATCGGCTTGCAGCGCGCCGGCCTGCTTCAACGCTTCGAGGATCGCGACGAGGTCCGCCGGCGACGCGCCGATCGCGTTGACCGCCTTGACGATGTCGGAAAGCTGCGGCCCCGGCGCGAGCAGGAACATCGGCTTCTTTTCCTCGTCGATCGAAACCGACGAATGATTTTCGAGCGCGGTCTGGCCCTGGCTCAGCGGCGCCGGCTGGCTGACATTCTGGTCTTCGCTGATCTGCACGGTGAGCTTGCCGTGGCTGACCGCGGCAGGGCCGACGCGAACGGCGGAGTTGATCACGACGGTGCCGGTGCGCGCATTGACGATGACGCGCGCGGGCGGCTCGGCGGTAGCGACCTCGAGATTCTCGATTTCGCTCATCAGTGTCGCGCGAACATCCGCACCCTGCGGCGCACGGATCTGCACCGAAACCCCGTCGCTCGCTTCCGCGCTGCCCTGGCCGAAGCGGCGGTTGATCGCCGCGGCAACATTCTGCGCGGTGGTGAAATCCGATTCGGCGAGGTTGAAGGTGAGGTTGGGGGTCGTCGCGAAGCCGGTATCGACCGCGCGCTCCACCGTCGCCCCGCCGGGGATGCGGCCGCTGGAGGGGATATTGACGACGATCTTCGAGCCGTCCGCACCATCCGCGCCCAATCCGCCGACCGCGAGGTTGCCCTGCGCCATCGCGTAGATCTGGCCGTCGGCGCCGAGCAACGGCGTCATGATCAGCGCACCGCCGCGCAGCGACTTCGACTTGCCCATCGACGAAACGGTGATGTCAAGCGTCTGACCGGGCTTGGCGAAGGCAGGCAGGTCGGCCGTCACCATCACCACCGCGGCGTTCTTGAGCGCCGGGTTGACCCCCGGCGGCAATTGCAGGCCGAAGCGCGAGGCGACCGCCTTCATCGACTGCACGGTGTATTCGAGGTTGTCGTCGCCGGTGCCCGGCAGGCCGACGACGATGCCGTAGCCGGTCAGCTGGTTCGAGCGGATACCCTGGAAATTGCCGAGATCCTTGACGCGCTCGGCCCAGGCCGGCGAGGCGAGGGCGGTGGCGGCGACAGCGGCGGCGAGGGCGATACGGCGGAACATGGGTCTCAAATCCTCGTCAGAACGGGCTGATCACGGAGAAGAAGCGGCTCAGCCAGCCCTGGCGGCTGGCGCGGGCGACGTCGCCCGTGCCGGTATAGGCGATCTCGGCATCGGCGACGCGGGTCGACAGGATCGTGTTGTCCGACGCGATGTCGGCGGTCCGCACGATGCCCTTGATCGTGATGTACTCGTCGCCGCGGTTGAGCGTCAGGCGCTTCTGGCCCTGCACCAGCATCGTGCCGTTGGGATAGACCTGCGCCACGGTGACGCTGATCTGGCCCGACAGCGAGTTGGACTGGTCGGCGGTGCCCTTGCCATCGAAGCTGCGATTGCCGCCGAGCGAGGCGTCGGACGCCTTGAACAGCGCCAGCGCGCCGGTGGTCGGCGGGACGAGCCCGGTGCTGCCGTCCGAATTGAGCTTCGAGCTCGCCGATTTCGACGCCTGCGTGCTTTCGACCAGCACGATCGTCAGCGGATCGCCGACGCGGCGCGCCGACCAGCCGGCGTAGAGCGGCGCGTAGCCGGTCTGCGTCTGGAAGATCGAGCCGTTCGACGGCGGCGGCGGCGGGGGCGGGGGCAGCGTCAGGCTGTAATCCTCGCCCTTGTGCTTGTCGCGCGCGAGCGCCGGCGTGGCGCTCGAAAGCAGCACGGCCGCGGCGGCGATGATGGTAAACGGCTTGGTCACGTTTCGCCTTATCAGACGTTTTGGTTAATAAATTTGAGCATGTCGTCGGTCGCCGAGATCATTTTCGAATTGACCTCGTAAGCGCGCTGCGTTTCGATCATGTCGACGAGCTCGCCGACGACGTTGACGTTCGACGCTTCGAGCATGCCCTGGCGGATCTTGCCGCGGCCGTCCTGCCCGGCGATGCCGAGATTGGCTTCGCCGCTCGCCGCGGTCTGCACCAGATAGTTGTCGCCGACTTCCTGCAGCCCGGCGCCGTTGGGGAAGCTCGCGACCTGGATCTGCCCGATCTGCTGCGGCGCGT
This sequence comes from Sphingomonas sp., assembly GCA_051954635.1. Lineage (GTDB taxonomy): Bacteria > Pseudomonadota > Alphaproteobacteria > Sphingomonadales > Sphingomonadaceae > Sphingomonas. The sequence goes on from JBQCHO010000071.1 coordinate 6,962, forward strand.
CCTGCCCCGGCACCACCGCGGAGACGGTGCCGTCGGTGCCGATCGTGATCGACGTGGTGCCTTCGGGGATCGTGATGCCCGGCATCACCTGATAGCCGTCCGACGTGACGAGCTGGCCTTCCGCCGAGCGCGAGAAGTTGCCCGCGCGGGTATAGGCCAGCGTGCCGTCGGGCATCTGGATCTGGAAATAGCCGTCGCCGTCCAGCGCCATGTCGAGGCTGTTGCCGGTCTGGTTCATCTCGCCGGTGGTGTCGATCCGCGAGGTGCCCTGGATCTTGACGCCGGTGCCGAGGTTGAGCCCGGTGGCGTATTTCGAATCCTGCGAGCTGTTCGCCCCCGGCGTCGTGATCACCTGGTAAGCGAGCGTCGCGAAATCGGCGCGCTGCTTCTTGAACGCCGTGGTGTTGACGTTCGCCAGGTTGTTCGAGATCACCTGCATGCGCTTGTCCTGGGCGTCGAGCCCGGTTCGCGCGATGTGCATGGCTGCGCTGGTCATCTTACTTTTCCTTAGCTCTGCAGGCTCATGACGGACGTGCCGCCCTGATCCATATCCTTGGCGTTCTTGAGGAGGTTCGCCTGCACCTGATAGGCGCGCTGGTTCTCGATCATGTCGACCAGCGTCTGGGTCATGTCGACGTTCGAGCCTTCGAGCGCGCCGGTCTGCACCTTCGCGGTCAAATCCTGCGGCAGGGTGCCGCCGCCCTTCACGTAGACGAGATTGTCGAGGCCCTTGACCGTGTCCGATCCCTTGGGGCTGACCAGCTTCAACTGGTCGATCTGCTGCATCGGCGCGCCGGGCTCGGAGCCCAGCGGCTTGATCGAGATCGAGCCGTCCGATGCGATCAGCACCTTGTCGGCGGGAGGCACGGTGATGGGGCCCCCCGACCCCATCACCGGGAAACCGTCGCCGGTTTCCAAGACGCCCGACGCATTGATCTGGAGATCGCCGCGCCGTGTATATGCTTCCGAGCCATCCGCCGACTGCACGGCCATCCAGGCATCGCCCGACATCGCAACGTCGAGCGGGCGTCCGGTCTGTTCGATCGAGCCGGGCTTGAAGTCCGCCGAGATGACCTCTTCCGAGGTCGGCCGGCGGGTATCGAGCCCCTTGCCGATCATGTCGAGCTGGTCGAAATTGACCAGATCGGCGCGAAAGCCGGTGGTGGACGCATTGGCCATGTTGTTGGCGATCGCCGCCTGCGCCGCCATCCGCGCGCGCATGCCGGTCGCCGCCGTGTAGACCAGTTTATCCATCGTTTCGGCTCCCCCGTCCGGTCATTCGATCAGCGGATGTTGAAGATCGTCTGCGAAATCTGGTTGGCGGTATCGAGCGCCTTCGCATTCGCCTGGAAGTTCTGCTGCGCGGCGATCAGGTCGACCAGCTCCTGCGTGATGTCGACGTTCGAACCTTCGATCGTGCCCGACATCAGCGAGCCGTAGCCGTTGTCGCCGGCCTGGCCGTATTTGACGTCGCCCGAAAGGCCGGTCGCCGTCCAGTAGCTGTTGCCCATCTGGCGCAGGCCGGTCGGGTTGTTGAAGTTGGCGATCGCCACCTTGCCGAGCACCTTGCTGTCGCCGTTCGAGAAGCTCGCCTTGACGATGCCGGTGTCGTCGACCGTGACGCCCGACAGCTGGCCGACCGACTTGCCGTCCTGGGCGCGCGAATTGACGTTGAACGGCGAGGTCAGCTGGGTCGAGCCGGCGAAGTTGAGGCTCAGCGACTGCGGCGTGGTCGATCCGGTCGGGGTGAAGGCGTCGAACGCCGTCGCCGTGGTCGGTGCGGTCATCGTGCCGGTCGAATCGAAGGTCAGCGAGACCGGCGAGGTATCGCCACCATTGGTGGTCAGCTGCTTGTCGCCGACGAAGCTGTAGACCGACCAGCTGGTGTTGCCGCTGGCGTCAGGCGCACCGTCGCGGACGTAATAGCTCGTCATCGTCTGCGCATTCCCGCTGGCGTCATAGACGGTCGTCTGGGTGGACTGATTGTAGGTCGCCGGGTTGAAGCGATCGAACTTGTACGGGTTGTTGGCGTCGAAATCGCTCGACGCCGACGGCACTGCAGCGGCCGAGTTGAAGTTGATGTCGAGCGCGACGTTCTGCGTCGCGACCGGCACGCCCGAAGTTTCGGGAAGCTGCAGGCTGACCAGCGAGTCGGCGCCCGACGCGACGACCGCGCCCGAGCCGTCGACGGGATAGACCTGCAGATGGCCGCCCTGCGCATCGGTGACATAGCCCGATGCGTCAACCAGGAAGCTGCCGTTGCGGGTGTAATCGACGACATTGCCGTCGACCGCCGGCTTGACCGCGAAGAAGCCGTCGCCGGCGATCGCGAGATCGAGCGACGACTGCGACTGGATGAGGTTGCCCTCGCTGAACTGCTGGCGCGTGTCCTTCACCGCGACGCCCGATCCGATCATGTGGTTCGGGCTGACGGTGACGCTCGACGCCATCACGTCGGCGAACTGGGTCGAGGAGCGCTTGAAGCCGCTCGTCGCCGAGTTGGCGAGGTTGTTCGAGATGGTCGACATGTCGGTCTGCGAAGCCTGCAGGCCGCTCAGCGAAGTGTAGAAGGTCATTGCATTGCTCCTTGGATTCAGCCGACTTCGACGACGTCGGAAACGGGGACTTGCCCGATACCGGGCAGGGTGAGTTGCGCTTCGCCGCCCGAGGGCATCGACACCGCCGCGACCGGCGCCCAGACGAGCGCTTGGCTGCTGACGGTGGCGCCATTGTCGGCGGCATAGGTGTTGACGGTGAACGGGCCCGATCCAGCGGCGGTGCCGGCATCGGTGGTGCCGTCCCAATCAAAACTGACGGTGCCCTTGCTCTGCGCGCCGAGCGACATCGTCTTGAGGAGGTTGCCGTTGGCGTCCGAGATCGCGACGGTGACGTCGCTGGCGTCGGCGCCGAGTTGCACCGCGCCCTGGATGCCGCCCGACGAACGGCCATAGGCGACGTTGCCTGCGGTCAGCACGTTCTTGCCGACATAGGACAGCGCGTCCGACGTGCTGGTCGCGCCGAGCTTGTCGGCGATCGACGACAGCGTCGTGTTCATCTGGCTGATGCCCGCGACGCTCGAGAATTGCGCCATCTGGGCGACCATCTGCGTGTTGTCGACCGGGTTGAACGGGTCCTGGCTCTTCAGCTGCGCGGTCATCAGCTTGAGGAAATCCGCCTGGCCGAGCGTCTGGCTCGCCGCCTGGGTCTGTACCGTCGGCGTCGCCGCGGTGCCCGAGCGGCCGATGCCGAGATTGGCCAATGTGCTATCGAATGTTGAGGTGCTCATGCGCCTTGTCCGAGCTTGAGGGTGTCGAGGACGAGCGACTTCGCGGTGTTCATCACCTGGACGTCGTTCTGGTAGCCGCGGGCTGTTTCCATCATGTCGACCAGCTCGCGGGTCTCATCGACAGCGTTTTCCCAGACATTGCCGTCGGCATCGGCCTGGGGATTGGTGGGGTCGTAGCGCTTGGCCGGGGCTTCGCCCGCCTGCACGACCTGCTTGACGTTGACCGTGGCAAGGCCGGTTGCCTTGTCATATTGCGTTTCGAACACCGGCTTGATCGTCCGGTACGCGCCGGCCTCGCTTGAGGCGACGCCGCCGGCATTGGCGAGGTTCGACGCCGTCGTGTTCATGCGCACGAGCTGCGCCGACATCGCGCGCCCGGCGACCTGGAAGATGGTGAGGTTGTCGGCCATGCCTTATTCTCCCTTCAGCGCGCGGGTGATCTGGCCGATCCGCCCGTTCAAAAAGGAAAGCGTCGTCTGATAGGCGATCGCGTTTTCGGCGAAGGCGGTCTGTTCGGTCGACAGGTCGACGGTGTTGCCGTCCATCGACATTTCCAGCGGGTTGCGGAACTTGGTCGCCGACTGCATCGCCTGCGCGTCGAACCCGCCGGCATTCTCGGCGGCGCCGAGCGCCTCCTGGAAGTCGATGTCCTTGGCCTTGTAGCCAGGCGTCGATGCGTTCGCGATGTTCGACGCGAGCAAGCCCATGCGCTGCGAACGCACTTCGAGCGCTGCTGCATGCACGCCGAAAAGACTGTCGTTGGCCATGTGCTCGGTCTCCCGCACGAAATTCTCGCGCAGAGCTTTGCAATGGCCGTGCCAGTTTTGACGCAAGGGCTGTAAAACCGTGGATTGCCGCTGTGAGACGAGGGAAGCGGCAAAAGATTGCCGGTTGCCGGCAAGAGGATTGCAGGTTGCCCTCTTCGTCATGCCGGGCTTGTTCCGGCATCCAACGGGCCTCGAGCGCCAGCGCCTGCGGAGGGTTGGACCCCGGAACAAGTCCGGGGTGACGGTGGCGTTTTGTGGTGCCCGAGTACCTCTCAGCCCAACCGTCATGCTGAACTCGTTTCAGCATCCATGGCGTACCGTAACAGTTTCGCGAGGCGGCGATGTCGGTCCATGGACCCTGAAACGAGTTCAGGGTGACGATCCTCGCAAAAACTGGCCTGCCTCTTGCACAGTCACCCGCATGAGCAACGCACCCGAACTTTCGCAGGCGCTCGGCGCCTTTCTCGATCCCGCCGCGATCGGCATCGTCGTCGGCGGGGCGGCGCTGGCCACGATTCTGAGGACGCCGTGGCGAGACATGCGCCGCGCGCTCGTCGCGATCGCGGTACTGCCGCGCCGCCGCTTCGACGCACAGCCGATGCTCGACCAGATCGCCGCGCTCGGGCGCATCGCCCGCCGCCACGGCACGATCGCGCTCGACCGTTCGGTGATCACCGATCCCGACGTCGCCGCGGCGATCGCCGGGGTCGTCGATGCGCTGCCGGTCAGCGAGATCGAGGAAGAGCTCGTCCAGCGCCGTCGCGCCCGCATCGAGCGCCACGCCGCGGCCGCCGACATGTGGGCCGGCCTGGCCGAGGTCGCGCCCGCGATGGGCATGATCGGCACGCTGATCGGCCTGGTGCGGATGTTCACGGCGATGAACGATCCCGCGACGATCGGCGGGGCGATGGCGATCGCGCTGCTCGCGACGTTGTACGGCGCCTTGCTCGCCAATCTGATCGCGATGCCGATCGCCAACCGTCTGCGCCGCCGCGCGCGCGAGGAGGCGACCGAACGCGCCCGCCTGCAGGCGCCGCTGGTCGCGCTTGCCGAGCGCGAGCGGCCCAAGATCCATTCGATCCGCGAGGCCAAGGCGGCATGACGATCGCTGACGAGTTTCCCGAAGCGCCCGCCGGCCAGCGCGTCTGGCTGATCACGCTCGCCGATCTGGCGTTGCTGCTGGTCGGCTTCTTCGTGTTCATCCAGGCCAACAGCCATCTCGACGGCCACAAGCTGGCACAGGGCTTCCGCGCCGGCTTCGGCATCGAGAAGGCGCCCGATGCCGCCACGCAGCCCGATCCGATGCCGGTCGCGGCCGCCGCGATGCTCGATTTTGCGCCCGGCTCGGCGCTGCTGCCGCAATCGCCGGTCGGGGTAATCGCCTGGGCGCGTGCCGCGGCGTCCGACCCGCGCGTGACGCTGAAGGTTTCGGGCGAAACCGACGGCACGCCCGCCGATGTCGATCCGGCGACCGGCAGCGCCGCGGTGCTCGCCGCCGATCGCGCGCGCACGCTCGCCGCCGCGCTTGCCGGCGCGCATGTCGTGCAGCCGGGCCGCCTCACCATCGTCAACGCGCCCGATCATGCCGGCAAGGGCCGCCGCGCCGTGCTCGTCACGCTCGGCTATGCCGGCAACCGGCAATGACCGGCCGGCACTTTCTTGCCGCTTGCCGGCAACGCTTCCGCCAGGAGACCAAGATGTTCCGGTTCCTCATCCCCGCGTTGCTGATCGCCAGCCCCGCCGCGGCGCAGACGGTGTTCCAGGATACCGCCGGGCTCGATCGCGCCGTCGCGAATTTCACCGGCCATGCGATCGGCGAGGAGGGCGGGGCGCGCACCGCGATCGACGCCCGGCTCAAGCTCGCCCAATGCCCGACCGTGGCGCTGTCATGGCACGGCCTCAACCACGACGCGGTGACCGTCACCTGCTCGGGCCCGAACTGGCACGTCTATGTGCCCGTGGATATGCCCGCGGCAGCAACGCCGGGCGTGTCGATCGCGCCGACGGTGACGATGCCGGTCAAGCCCGAGATCGTCATCCACCGCGGCGACCCCGTGATGGTCGAGGCGAGCAATGCCGGCTTCACCATCTCGCGCGAGGCGATCGCGCAGGGCGATGCCCCGGCCGGCGGACGCTTCATGGCCAAGGGCGACGGCGACAAACAGGCATTCCAGGCGATCGCCATCGACAGCGGCCGCGCGACCCTGCCGGGCTGGCCGGTGCACTAACCGGTCGCCGCACCGGCCCGCTCCCCCACCCGACCTCCCAGCGGCAGTATTCTGTGGGAGGTCGGGTGGGGGAGCGGGCTGGCGCCGCCCATCGGCGGCAGCCGATCAAAAAACTTCGAAATAATTTCTAAAGAATTCGCCGGCGCGGTCGTTTCACTCCTGTGTAGCTAGAACACAGAGGATCGCTCCCGTGGTCGACCCCGTCGGATCAAAGCCAGTTTCACCGCTCGACAAGCGCATCGCGCCGGTCGCCGCTGGAACGCCCGCCACCCGGGTTACGGCAGTCGCCGACGAGAACGAGACCAGCGCGAAGGCGAGCTCGGTTGCCGAGGCCGCCCGCCGCGCCGCCGCTACCCCGCCGGTCGATCATCCGCGCGTCGCCATGCTGCGCGCCGCGATCGCCAACGGCGATTATCGTCCCGCCCCTCAGGCCATCGCCGACAAGATGCTCGGCGCCAAGCAGGAATGGATCGCCAAATGACGCGTCGCGATGCCCTGATCCGCGTGATCGATTCACTCCATGCGGAAATCGCCGCCTTGAAGGCCAACGATGTCGGCGCGCTCGAACGCGCGACGCAGACCAAGCTCACCGCGATCGAGGCGGTTGCCGCCGCCAGCTTCGAGGATCTGACCCCCGAAGTCCGCGAGCTCGCCGAGGAGGCCAACCGCCTCAACGAGACCGCACGCATCTACGTCAACCTGATGGCGGCAAATGTTCGCCGCCGCCTGCAAAATCTTACCGGCATGGGCGGCAACGCCTATGCGCCGGGGCGGAGTGTCGCGGCTTACGCTTGATTTGATTTAGCGGCACCGGCCCGCTCCCCCACCCGACCACCCATAGGATAATCGCATTGGGTGGCCGGGTGGGGGAGCGGGCCGGTGCCGTTCTCCAGCAAAAATGGCACGGCTCTTGCTGAAAGGCCTTCCGTAACAGGAGGCATTTCGCGAACAGCCGATGAGCGTCAACCCGATCACCAGTGCGACGAGCAGCGTCACCGCGGCGATCCAGCGCGCTGCGCAAGCGACGGGCGTCGACTTCAATTACCTGCTCGGCCAGGCCAAGGTCGAAAGCGGGCTGCGCGCCAACGCGCATGCGCGGACCTCGAGCGCGTCGGGCCTCTACCAGTTCATCGATCAGTCCTGGCTCGCCGTTGTCAAGAAACACGGCGCCGAACACGGCCTCGGCTGGGCGGCGGACGCGATCCAGCAGAACGGCCGCCACCTGTCGGTCAGCGATCCGGCGACCAAGCAGGCTATCCTGCAGATGCGCAATGACCCGACGATCGCCTCGCTGATGGCCGCCGAGCACGCCTCCGACAACCAGGATGCGCTGCAGGCCTCGCTCGGCCGCTCGACCACCGGCACCGATCTGTACATGGCCCATTTCCTGGGCCTCGGCGGCGCGCGCAGCTTCCTGAAGACGATGGCGGCCAATCCGGCGGTCAGCGGCGCGGCGATGTTCCCCAGCGCGGCCGCCTCGAACCGCGACGTCTTCTACAATTCGAACGGGTCGCCGCGCACGCTCGCCGCGATCTACCAGCATTTCTCGGACAAGCTCGGCGCCGGCGCCTCGGCGGTCGGCAAGGCGGCAGGCACCGTCTTCCAGGCCGCGACCGATGGTGCGCAGTCGCTTGAAGCGCTGGCGATGGCCGACGGCTCGACCGTGATCCCCGGCCTCGGTGAGAGCGCATCGAGCGCTACCGAATGGGCGCACAACACGCTCGCCGCGCTAAACGGCGGCGCCCGCGCTGCCGCCACCGACGCCAGCTCGCTGATCCGCCCGACCCCGGCGACCGCCAAGCTCGCTTACCTCATGCTCGCCAGCCTCGGAGCCTGACTGACCTATGGCCACCGCGCCCGCCTCTCTGCTTTCCGCGCCCCAGACCCAGGGCAAGGTCGCCCCGATGCTGCGCAGCGCTGCGCTGCCGGTCGCGATCCTGCTGCTCGTCGTGCTCCTCGCGGTGCCGATCCCGCCGGCGATGCTCGATGTGTTCTTCATTATGAACATCACGATCAGCCTCGCGGTGCTGATGGTCGCCTTGAACGCGCAGAAGCCGCTCGATTTCTCGGC
>JBQCHO010000072.1:0-11139 GCA_051954635.1 Sphingomonas sp.
GTTTCGGCGCCGGCACGCGCGGCTTCAAGCCGGAGCGGATCGTCAAGCGGATCAAGCAGCTGCACGACGAGCACGGCCACGACATCGGCACGTTGTTTCTCGATTGCGCGGGCAGCGAGCTCGAACGCCGTTATGCCGAGACTCGGCGGCGCCACCCCCTCGCGCTCGATCGTCCGGCGAGCGACGGCATCGCCCGCGAGCGCGAGCTGCTGCAGCCGCTCAGGCGCTGGGCCAACCGGCTGATCGACACCACCAAGCTGTCGGCCAATGAGCTGGCCAATCAGATCCGCACCACCTTCGTGCGCGACGGGCTGGGCGAGCCGGTGCTGTCGGTGATGTCGTTCGGCTTTGCGCGCGGGCTGCCGCCGAACGCCGATCTGGTGTTGGACATGCGTTTCCTGCGCAATCCGCACTGGGAGACGGCGCTGCGGCCCGGCACCGGGCTCGACGCCGATGTCGCCGCCTATGTCGCGGCGGACCCCGCCTACGATACTGCGATGGCGCAGATCGAGGCGCTGCTCCTCACGCTCCTCCCGCGCTACCGCGCCGAGGGAAAGGCCTATGTGACGATCGCGTTCGGGTGTACCGGGGGGAGACACCGGTCGGTGCATGTCGCCGATCGCATGGCGTCACGGTTGCGCGACGCGGGTTTTTCGCCCACGGTCGGGCATCGCGATCTGGCGACGGCGCCGCAGGACTCGCTTGAAGGCGTGCCGGCCAAGAGATGAGAGTTTCGGGAACGCAAGAAGCATGATCGGCTTGGTACTCGTCACGCATGGGCGGCTTGCCCAGGAATTCGTGACCGCGATGGAGCATGTCGTGGGAAAGCAGGAGCGGATCGCCTCCGTCTGCATCGGCCCCGACGACGACATGGAAGCCCGCCGCCAGGACATCGCCGCCGCGATCGCCGAGGTCGATTCGGGGCGCGGCGTGATCGTGCTGACCGATCTGTTTGGCGGCACCCCATCCAACCTCGCGATTTCGCTGATGGAAGCGGGCCGGATCGAGGTGATCGCGGGTATCAATCTGCCGATGTTGATCCGCCTGGGCGGCGCGCGCAAGGCGATGAAGGTCACCGAGGCGGTCGCCGCAGCGCGTGAGGCGGGGCGCAAATATATCTCGGTCGCGTCCGAAGTGCTCGGCGAGGCAGCTGCCTGATGCGCGCCGAACGCACGGTGCTCATCACCAATAAACGCGGCCTCCACGCCCGGGCGAGCGCCAAGTTCGTCACGCTCGCGTCGACGCAGCCGGTCGACGTGTCGGTCGCCAAGGACGGCCAGGCGGTGACGGGCACTTCGATCATGGGGCTGATGATGCTCGGCGCGGCGATGGGCGACACGATCACGATCAGCGCCGAGGGCGACGGCGCCGAGACGACGGTCGCCACGCTCGTCGAACTCGTCGAGGCGAAGTTCGGCGAGGACTAGCCGAATGCCCCGCGAGATCACTGCCTATTCGAACCCGCTGATCAAGCGGATGCGGGGGCTTCGCGAGAAGCGCCACCGCCGCGAGGAAGGGCTGTTCCTCGCCGAGGGGCTGCGCATCCTGACCGAGGCTCGTGAGACGGGGCGCCTGCCCGCCTGGCTGTTCTACGCCAAGGCGAGCGCCGGCCATCCGCTGGTCGAAACGCTGATCGAGGCGGTCGAAGCCGCTGGCGGCGAGGCGATCGAGACGGTGCCCGACATCCTCTCCAAACTCTCGGGCAAGGACAATCCGCAGGCAGTGGTCGGGGTGTTCGAGGAGTTCGAGACATCGCTCGCGGCGCTCGATCGGTCGCGGTCGGGCATCTGGCTGGTTGCCGAGCGGCTGCGCGATCCAGGCAATCTCGGCACGATCCTGCGCACCGGAGACGCGGTCGGCGCAGGCGGGCTGATCCTCGTCGACGAGTGCGTCGATCCGTTTTCGGTCGAGGCGGTGCGTGCGAGCATGGGCGCGTTGTTCACCGTGCCGATCGCGCGTGCGTCGTGGGAGGAGTTCGTGCCGTGGCTGCGCAGCGGCCCGGGCCAGCTCGTCGGGCTCAGCCTCGATACCGACAACGACTACCGCGCCGCGCGCTATGAGGCGCCGACCTTCCTGCTCACCGGCAACGAAGCGCAGGGCATGCCCGCCGCTTATGCGGCCGAATGCGACCTTCTGGTCAAGATGCCGATGCTCGGCAAAGCCGACAGCCTCAACGCCGCGGTCGCCACCGCGGTGATGGCCTATGAGGTGCTCGCGCAGCAACGCTGACGCGCAACCATAGCGCGCCATCATTCGTTTCGTCGGCGAGATGATGGAGGAATTTGATGCGCGCGATTCTCGCCCTGACCGCCGCCGCGTTGCTCGCCGGGTGCGCGCACGGCGGCACGGCCATGAATGACGGCACCAGTGCGACGCCACCCAAGCTCGCCGGCACGAGCTGGTCGATCGCCAACATCAACGGCGCGCCGCCGACCGCGACGCGGGCCACCGAAGTGCGCTTCTCCGAAGATCGCATCTCGGGCAATGCGGGCTGCAACAGCTTCGGTGGTGGCTATACGATCGCAGGTGACGTCATGACGGCAACGCAGGTGATCTCGACCAAGATGGCTTGTGTCGGCGACAGCATGGATCAGGAAAGCGCGTTCTTCAAAATCCTCGGCCAGCCGATGACGATGACGTGGCAGGACGACGGGTCGCTGACGCTCAGCGACGATGCGGGCAGCGCAACGCTGACGCGCGGGAAGTAACGGCTACTCCGCCGCCTCGGCCGTGTCGTCGAGCGCCGCCAACTTGGTCAGCGGTCTTGGCGATTGTTCGACCATCGGCAACGACTCGATGGCCTTGCCCGCGGTATCGAGGTTGAGCGTTTCGAAGCGCTTGGCGCTCGTCATCACCTGCGATTCGAGGCTGCCGACGAAGGCGTTATAGGCACCCATCGCGGTCTCGAGATTCTTGCCGAGCCGCGAGACATGCCCGCCCATCGTCGCCAGCCGCGCGTGGAGCTCCTTCCCCAACTCGGCGATCTGGCGCGCCTCGCCGGCGAGCTTTTCCTGTCGCCACACCGCCGCCACCGTCCGCGCGATCGCGATCAGGTTGGTCGGCGTCGCGATCAGCACGCGGCGGTCGAAGGCGTAGTCCCATAGCTCCGAATCGTGTTCGAGCGCGGCGGACAGGAAATGCTCGCCGGGCACGAACATGATGACATAATCGGGCGTGTCGTCGAACTGCGTCTGATAGGCCTTGGCGCCGAGCGCGTTGATATGCGTCTTCATCGATACGACGTGTTGCGCCATGAAGCCGGCCCGCTCGGCCTCGTCGACCGCACCGTGCGCGTCCTGATAGGCGTTGAGCGACACCTTGGCGTCGATCACCAGGCTCTTGCCGCCAGGGATGCGGACGATCGCGTCGGGACGCAGGCGCCCGCCCTCGCTCTCGACCGAGACTTCCATCTCGAAATCGGTGTGTTCGGAAAGCCCGCAGGTTTCGAGCACGTTGCGCAACTGCTGCTCGCCCCAGCGCCCGCGCGCCTTGGGCGCCGAGCGCAGCGCGTTGACCAGCTTCGCCGCCTCGCTCTTGACCGATTCCTGGCCGATCCGCATCGCATCCATCAGCCCCTTGAGGCTGCCATAGGCATCCTTGCGCTCGCTCTCGACCTTGGTGACGTTTTCTTCGTAGCGCTTGAGCGTCGCCTCGACCGGCTGGAGGAGCGCCTTCAGCTTCGCCTCGTTCGACTCACCCGCCTGGTTGAACCGCTCGTGCGCGCGTTCGAGGAAGCTCGCCTGCGCCTGGCCGAGCAGCTTGTTCGCCACCTCGGCGAACTGCGCGGCCATCACGTCCTTGGCTTCCTTGAGCTCGGTCAGCCGCGCCTCGAACGCCCGCGCGTCGGCGCGCAAAGTCGCGAGATCGGTGCGCGCGGCATCGCGCTCGTCGCGGATCGTCGTCAATTCGGTGCGCAGCGCATCGGCCGCCCTGGCGCGCTCCTCGGCGCCGGCGAGGTCGGTGATCGCCTTGCGGAAGTCCTCGGTCCGCTGGTCACGCTCGGACCGCGCCGCAGCGGCAGGTCGGCCGCCGAGGAACCAGCCGATGGCGAGCCCGATTGCAAGTGCGACGATGACGAAAATGACGGCAGTCGACGACAAGACGGCGTACCCCTGATGACGGAACGAAGAGGGAACCTACCGACCTCGGCCGGACACGACAAGCGCCAACTGGCGTGGCGAATGAGGGCAGTAAGTAGAAGAGGGTTCGCGCAGAGGCGCAGAGACGCAGAGACGCAGAGGAAGAAAGATTGGGCCGCGCTAGCGGCTCTCAAACATGAAACCCGAACGCCGTGGCAGGGAGAGTCCGGCATCGGCGAGTGCAACTTCTCTGCGCCTCTGCGCCTCTGCGCGAATAAATCTACTTCTTCTACAGGCTTAAGCCGCCTTCTTGCGCATCTTGTCGAGCTTCTTGAGCACCATGCTGCGTTTCAGCCGCGAGATGTGGTCGATGAACAGCACGCCGTCGAGATGGTCGATCTCGTGTTGCATGCACGTCGCCATCAGGCCGTCGAGTTCTTCCTCATGGGCGGCGCCCTTCTCGTCGAGCCAGCGCACGCGGCAGCGCGCGGGGCGCTCGACCTCGGCATATTGCTCGGGGATCGACAGGCAGCCCTCATTGTATATCGACAGTTCGTCGCTGACCCACAAGAGCTCGGGGTTGATCACCACATGGGGATCGCGGACGGGTTCGCCCTCGCCTTCCTTCTCCTCGTTCTCGCTGACACGCTCCTGCAAGTCGATGACGAGGATGCGCTTGTCGATGCCCAGCTGGGTCGCCGCGAGGCCGATGCCGTGCGCCGCGTACATCGTCTCGAGCATGTCGGCGGCGAGCGCACGGATATCGTCGTCGACCGCGGCGATCGGCTGGGCGACGTCGCGCAGGCGCGGATCGGGAACTTCGAGGATTTCGAGGACTGCCATGATGCGTGTCAGCTAGGCAGCGAGCGTCTTTTTGTAAAGACGGCACCCGCCCGGTCCCCCACCCGACCTCCCAACGGCAGTATTCTATGGGAGGTCGGGTGGGGGAGCGGGCTGGTGCGGCTAGATCAACAAAAAATTCAAGCGACGGGGCGGCGGGCGCGCAGGGCTTGGGCAAGCGTGCCCTCGTCGAGATAATCGAGCTCGCCGCCGACCGGCAGTCCGTGGGCGAGTTGCGTCAGGCGGACGGGAAAGCGTTCGAGGCGCTCGGCGATGTAATGCGCGGTCGTCTGGCCTTCGAGCGTGGCGTTCATCGCCAGCACCACTTCGTCGGTTCCGCCAGCCTCGACGCGCGCGAGGAGTTTGTCGATCGCGAGGTCCTCCGGCCTCACGCCTTCGAGCGCCGACAGCCGGCCACCGAGGACGTGGAACTTGCCGGGGAACAGTCGCGAGCGATCGAGCGCCCACAAGTCGGCGACCTCCTCGACCACGCACAAAGCGCGCTGGTCGCGGCGCGGGTCGGCGCAGATGCCGCACGGATCGGTGGTGTCGACATTGCCGCAGATCGAGCAGGTCGCCAGCCGCTCGCTGACCTGCTCGAGCGCGGCGCGCAAGGGTTCCAGCGCGGTCTCGCGCTTCTTGATGAGGTGCAGCACCGCACGCCGCGCCGAACGCGGCCCAAGGCCGGGAAGCCGGGACAGCGCCTGGGTCAGCGCCTCGATCTCTGGTGATGCCATAAGTGTCGTATTTAGGTGGGAAGCCTTGCCCTGTCACCGTTCGTGCTGAGCCTGTCGAAGCACGATTGCGGCACGGCGCCCTTCGACAGGCTCAGGGCGAACGGATTAGTCGGAGGGGCGCGTCGCGGTCGCTCCGTGGCAACTAGGGGCTTGCGCCCGCCCCCGACAAGCGGCCACAGCATCGGCCCATGCGGATCATCTTCATGGGGACGCCCGATTTCGCGGTGCCGGTGCTCGACGCGCTGGTTGCGGCCGGGCACGCGGTCGCCGCGGTCTATACGCAACCGCCGCGGCCGGCGGGGCGCGGCAAGAAGACGGTGCCCTCGCCGGTGCAGGCGCGCGCCGAGGCGCTGGGGTTGACGGTGCTGTCACCAACATCGCTCCGGGCAGCCGAGGAGCAGGCGCAGTTCTCGGCGTTCGGGGCGAAGGTCGCGGTGGTCGCCGCTTATGGGCTGATCCTGCCGCGCGCCGTGCTCGACGCGCCGGCGCACGGCTGCCTCAACGTCCACGCCTCGCTTTTGCCGCGCTGGCGCGGGGCGGCGCCGATCCAGCGCGCGATCCTTGCCGGCGATGACGAAACCGGCGTGTGCATCATGCAGATGGAGGCCGGGCTTGACACCGGGCCCGTGCGGCTGACGGGGCGCACCTCGACCGGCGGCAAGACCGCGGGCGAACTGACAGAAGAGCTAAGCGAAATCGGTGCGCGACTGATGATCGAGGTGCTCGGCGATCTCGCCGGCCATCCGGCAGTCGCGCAGCCTGAAGACGGCGTCACTTACGCCCCGAAAATCGACAAGACCGAGACTCGCCTCGATTTCACCCAGCCCGCCGACGCTGTCGAGCGGCAAGTGCGCGGCTTCAATCCGCCCGGCGCGTGGTTCGAGGCGAATGGAGAACGCGTCCGCGTGCTCGAAGCGGCGATGGCGGACGGATCGCGCCCGCCCGGACAGGTGATCGATGGCGAGCTGACGATCGCCTGTGGCTCGGGTGCGATCCAGCCGATCATCGTCCAGCGCGCGGGCCGCGGCATCATGAGCGCCGACGAGCTACTCCGCGGCTTCGCGATCCCGGTCGGAACGCAGCTTTGACCCGTTTCGCGCTGACGATCGAGTTCGATGGCGGCCCGTTCATGGGCTGGCAGCGCCAGGCGCACGGGCCGAGCGTGCAGGCGGCGATCGAACGCGCGGTCACAGCGATGACCGGCGAAGAGTCGGTGGTCCACGCCGCCGGTCGCACCGATGCCGGGGTTCACGCGCTCGGGATGCGCGCGCATGTCGATATCGAGCGCACGTTCACTCCGTTCCGGCTGATGGAGGGCTTGAACGCGCTGCTGCGTCCCGATCCAGTCGCGATCCTTGGCTGCGAGGAGGTTGCGCCCGACTGGCACGCGCGCTTCTCGTGCATCGCGCGGCATTACGAATATCGCATCATCACGCGGCGTCCGCCGTTGACATTGGCGCGAGGGCTCGCGTGGCGCATCCCGGTGCCGCTCAATCTCGACGCGATATCAGAAGCTGCCCGCAGGTTGCTGGGCAGGCATGATTTCACGACCTTCCGTTCGGCGCACTGCCAAGCCGACAGCCCGATGCGGACGCTCGACCGGCTCGAAGTGCTCGGGGGGCCCGGCGGCACGATTTCGATCGAGGCTTCGGCGCGGTCGTTCCTCCATCATCAGGTGCGCTCGATGGTCGGCTGCCTAGCCTTGGTCGGCCGGGGCCAATGGACGCCGGACGACGTGCAGGCCGCGCTAGAGGCGCGCGACCGCGCCGCACTCGGCCTCAATGCGCCGCCCGAGGGCCTCTATTTCGTCCGCGCCGATTACCCGGATTCCGTCAGCGGCTGAACCGCGCCGCCAGCTCGACGTGCGTCGACCACAGAAACTGGCCGACCGGCTGCACCCAATCGAGCGTGTAGTCCCCTTCGCACAATATCTTTGCATCGCGCGCGAAGCTACTGGGGTTGCACGAAACATAGGCGACGACCGGCGTCCTCGACGCGGCCAGATTGGCAATCTGATCGCGCGCCCCGGCACGCGGTGGATCGAGCACGATCGCGGCAAAGCGGTCGAGCTCTTCCGCGGTCAGCGGCCGGCGATAGAGATCGCGGTGATCGGCGACGAGATGGCGTTGCGCGCGGCCCGCAGCGGCCTTGAGCGACAGGATCGCCTCGCGCGCGCCCTCGGCGGCGTAGATGCGCGCGTTCTGCAAGCTGAGCGCGAACGTGCCGAGCCCGGCGAACAGGTCTGCTGCGATGCCGGTGCGGCCGACCGCCTCGCGCACGGCGTCGATCAAGGCCTGTTCGCCCTCGCTGGTCGCCTGGAGGAACACGCCGATCGGCAACGGCACGGGGACGCCGCCGAGCGTGATCGTCACCGGATCGGGCTCCCAGCGTGTTTCGGGGCCGAAACCGCTGTCGATCGCCAGCCGCGCGAGGCCGTGGCGCTCGGCAAAGGCGGTGATTCCCTCAGCGGCGGCGAGCCCGTCCGCCTCGACGCCCTCGATCAGCACGTCCACGCCTTGATCGGCGCGCGTCAACGTGACGCCGGCACGCCGTGTGCCCTTCAGCAATACCGAGAGTAAGCCGCGCAACGGCTGCAATAGCGCGAACAGATCGGGCGCGAGGATCCAGCATTCCTGCAGGTCGACCAGCGCATGGCTGTTCTGCTCGGTGAAGCCGAGATGGATTTGCCGTCCGCGCCGCTCGGCATGAAGCGTCGCGCGGCGGCGGCTCTTGGGCGGCGACAGGATCGGGGCGCGGATCGTCGTCTCGATCTCCTGCGCTGACAATGCGGTGGCGATGCGATCGGTGATGAAGTCGGCATAGGCAGCATCGTCGAGATGCTGGAGCTGGCAGCCGCCGCATTGCGGGTAGTGGCGGCATGGCGGGGTCTGGTGGTGCGGCCCCGGCACGATGTCGCCGGAAGGCAGCAGCGTATCGCCGGGCGCGGCGAGCGGGGCGTAGCGCCCGCCCGCAGTCATGCCCTCGCCGCGCGCCGCGACGCGGATGATTTCGGTGTCCTGGGTCATAGCGACGCTCGTACAGCGCTGAGCGCATTCGCCAAGTCGTCTGCGATGAACGCCGCGCCCAACCGCCGGGCTGCCTCCCCATGCAGCCACACGCCCGCCGCCGCCGCGTCGAGCGGATCGAGCCCGGCGGCGAGCGTCGCCGCAATCGTGCCGGCGAGCACGTCGCCGGTGCCCGCGGTCGATAGCCAGTCATTGGCGTCGCCCGCGAGCCGCGCGCGGCCATCGGGCGCGGCGATCACCGTGTCGGGCCCCTTGTAGACGATGACCGCATTGGCCTTCTTCGCAGCGGCGCAGGCGCGGCCGAGCTTGCTGTCCTCGGTCTTGCCGAACAGCGAAACAAATTCGCCCTCGTGCGGCGTGAGAATCGAAGGCGCCGCGCGATCGCGGAGCCGATCGAGACGATCCTTGAGCAAGTGAAGCGCATCGCCATCGATGATCAGCGGCCGGTCGCTCGCGAGCGCCTTGTCGAGCTTGGCTGCTGCGTCTTCGGTGCGGCCGAGACCAGGGCCGATCAGCAGCGCGCCGATGCGATCGTCGTCTAGCGGCTGATCCTCGAAGCGACGATGGACCAGCGCATGCGGCCCGCCATCCCCGCCATCGAGCAGCGCGACATAGCCGGCGCCGCTGCGCATCGCCGCGGTTGACGCAAGCAGCGCCGCGCCCGGCATTGCCCCACCGACCACGACGACCATGCCGCGATTATATTTGTGCGACTCGGGCCCCGGGTTCGGGAGCGATGGTTTGGCGAGCACCTGCGCCTCGGCCCCGCAATCGATGCCGATCTCGATCAGCCGGACGGCGCCGCAATGCCGCGCGGCGGGCTGCAGCAGGTGCGCCGGCTTGACCGCACCCAGCGCCAACGTGACGTCGAAATCAGGTGCGTCGCTCAGCACCGCGCCTTCGTCGGTGGCGACGCCGCTCGGCAGATCGATGGTAATGGCGAGCCGCGCCGCCTCGGCCAGCCGGCAAAGCTGTCGGGAAAGTTCGGCGTCCAGCCCCCGAGACAGGCCGGTGCCGAACAGCGCATCGACCAGCACCGGCGCCGGCTTGGCGTCGGCGATCGTCTCGACCGGGCCGCTCCAGCAGGCACGCGCACGTCGCGCCGCATCGCTTTTCGGGTCGGCCAGCGCGGCGACACGGACGTCATGCTCCATCGCCGCGAGCGCCGACGCGGCCACATAACCGTCGCCACCATTGTTCCCAGGGCCGCACAACACCAGCACCGGCGCGCCCGCCGCGAGCCGGTGGACCGCAGCGGCGACGCCCTTCCCGGCGCGCTGCATCAACGTCTCGACGCTCGTGCCGGCGGCGATTGCGTGTTCCTCCGCGGCGCTCATTTCCGCCGCGGTGAGCACCGGCTTGCCGGCGATTGGCGTCATGATGTCGCCTGGCCCTTGATCGTCGCCGGCAGCCGGTAGCGGTCGCCGCCGATCGCGACTTCGATCGCGCCGGGTCCGGTGATCGTCACGGTGGCGGTTTCGGCCCCATCGGCGGCGATCACGCCGCGACCGTCCTTGGTGACGAGCAGGCGGTGGAAGCCGCCATCGGGATTGTGAACGACGAGCGCGAGCCCGTCATCGCCCGAAATGCGGTCGAGCGTACAGGCGCGCTTGAAGTCGCTCGCGCCGTTGGGCGCACAGTCGATCTCGCCGTTGCTGCCGGCCTCGGCCGACTTGTGGGGGCTGCCGCAGGCGGCGAACAACAGGGTCAGGACGAGGGCGCTAGATATCCGCGTAGACATGGGTTTCGGCTCGGGCTCCCGGGTGGGTGACCGCGCCCTTATAGGCAGGACCGACATTCCGCGCATAGCGCCACAGCGCGCCCGCATTGTAATCGTTCTGCCTGCCCTGCCATTCGCCCTTGCGCGCCGCGAGCACGTCCGCCGCCACGTCGAGATCGATCGTGCCGGCCTCGGCGTCGATCCGGATCGTGTCGCCGTCCTCGACCAGGGCGATCGGGCCGCCATCGGCCGCCTCGGGCCCGACATGACCGATGCAGAAGCCGCGCGTGCCGCCCGAGAAGCGCCCGTCGGTGATCAGCGCGACCTTCTCGCCCATTCCCTGGCCGTAGAGCGCCGCGGTGGTCGACAGCATCTCGCGCATGCCGGGGCCGCCCTTGGGGCCTTCGTAGCGGATCACGATCACCGATCCTTCGGCGATGTCGCGCGCCTCCACCGCGGCGAAGGCGTCTTCCTCGCAATCGAACACGCGCGCCGGGCCTTCGAATTGCAGCCGCTTCATTCCGGCGACCTTCACGATCGCGCCTTCGGGCGCGAAGCTGCCCTTGAGGCCGACCACGCCGCCGGTCGGCGAAAGCGGGGTCTTCACATCGTAGATCACCTTCTGGTCGGGATTCCAGGTGACCTCGTCGATATTCTCGCCCAATGTCTTGCCGGTGACGGTGAGGCAATTGCCGTCGAGGAAGCCGCCTTCGAGCATCGTCTTCATCAGCATGTAG
>JBQCHO010000073.1:0-2775 GCA_051954635.1 Sphingomonas sp.
CAGATGATGGAAAACGCCGCTTACGAAGTCGCGACTCAGATCCGTTCCGTCGAGGAAAGCATCGAAGCGGCGCTGGTCGAACTCGCCGAGCTGCAGACCAAGATGGTCCATGCGCGCGGCGTCACCAACGCCAATTTCAACAGCAGCCACGCGGCATTCGAGCAGCTCGCCGCCACCACCCGCGACCTGATCGCGGCGCGCGGCAGCATCGGCGGATGCCATGCGGCGCTTGTCGAAACCCGGAAAACCATTCCGGGCCTGCGCACCGTCGCCTGGGGCGACGACGGCGATTGCCCGCCGTCCACCGCGCCCAGCGGAACGCTGCGCATCGTCGCCTGACGAGGCCTTTGACCGGACCGCAGCGATGTGGTCCGGTCGTTCGCTATGCCGCACCAATATATCTTCCGAGGACTGCTCCTGCTGAGCTGCGGATATGCCATGTGGCGAGGCCGCCGCGACGAGCGGATCGTCGCCGCCGTCTGCATCCTCGCGACCCTCGCGTCCCGGCTTGCCTTTTCACCGGTGAGCATCCGCTACAGCGGCGTCGAGGGCGGATTGCTGGCGATCGACATCGCCGTCCTCGGCTGCTTCGTGTTCGTCGCGCTGCGTTCGTCGCGCTTCTGGCCGTTGTGGGTGGCGGGCCTGCAACTGACGAGCAGCATGGCGCATCTCATGAAAGCCATCGACGAGCGCCTGATGCCCCTCGCCTACGGCGCCGCGATCGCGCTGTGGAGCTACCCGATCCTGATCATCCTGGCGGTTGGCACGTGGCGCCAGCACCGCCGGGAGCTGCGCGCGCGGCGCGGCGACGCCGCAGCCTGCTGAAGTTTAGATCCGGCCGAAATCCTGGTTCGCGACCTTGCGGCCGAAGCCGCCGGGCGCCGCGCGAGTCATCAACGGATTGGTGGCCTTGTCGAACAGGGCGACGGTCTGAGAGAACAGCCCGCGCATTTCCACCACTTGCGGCACGAGCTCGTCGGGGAAGCGCTTGGTTTCGACGCACAGGCGCGCCGTCGATTCGATGAGCTCGGCGATCTTCGCCAGCGGCTCGGCGCCGAGCTGGCGCGACTCGCCCTTGATGGTGTGCGCGGGCAGCACCAGGCCGACCGTATTCTCTTCGCGCATCGCGCTTTCGATCTGGCTGACGGACTTGGCGCCATCCTCGCGGAAATAGCTGATAATCTTGATGAACCCCGGGCCAAGCTCCGCCCGGTTCTTCTCGAATAGCGCCCAGTCGACGATGTCGGCTCTGTCGTCGGTCAATGTCTGTCCCCGTTCCCGATCACCTCGGGCTTGGTCTCAAGCCCCGCGACTAGGCCCAAAGGGTAAACTTTGGCTTATCGACCGCCTTAGCGCCGGGCGCGATCGAACGGATTGCTGCGGCCACGGAATTCGAGCCGGAGCGGCACCGCGCCGAGGCGCAGGTCGCGGCGCAGAGCGTTGACGAGATAGCGGCGATAGCTTTCCGGAAGCTCATCGGTGCGGTTGCCGAAGACCACGAAGCTCGGCGGCCGGCTCTTGACCTGGGTGATGTAGCGAAGCTTGATCCGCTGGCCCTTCGGCGCCGGCGGCGGATTGGCATCGGTCGCGGCCTCGAACCAGCGGTTGAGCTCGCCCGTCGGAACGCGCCGGCTCCAGGCCTCGCGCAGGTCGAACGCGACCTCGAGCAACGTGTCGGTGCCCTTCCCGGTTTTGGCCGAGACAGTGAGCAAGGGCACGTCCTTCAGCTGCGACAGGCCTTCCTGAAGCGCAGCCTTGACCCCGTTGAACAGCGAGGACGCGTTGTCCGCGACGTCCCACTTGTTAAGCGCGATGATGAGCGCGCGGCCCTCGTCGATCACCTGGTTGGCAATGCGGAGGTCCTGCGATTCGAGGCCTCGGGTCGCGTCCAGCAGAAGGACGACGACCTCGGCATAATCGATCGCGCGCTTGGTATCGGCGGCGGACAATCGTTCGAGCTTGTCCTCGACCTTGGAGCGCTTGCGAAGTCCTGCCGTGTCGACGAGGCGCACTGCGCGGCCGTTCCATTCCCAGTCGAGGCTGATCGAATCGCGGGTGATCCCGGCCTCGGGACCGGTGATCATCCGCTCCTGGCCAAGCATCCGATTGACCAGGGTGGACTTGCCCGCGTTCGGCCGCCCGACGATCGCGATCTTGAGCGGGGCGTCTTCGCCGAGTTCCTCTTCGTCCTCTCCGTCGTCCGCGCGCTCGATCAGCGGTAGAAGCGCTTCGAACAGGTCCGCGACGCCTTCGCCATGCTCGGCACTGATCGCGATCGGATCGCCGAGCCCGAGTCGGAAAGCGTCGAGCAAGCCAGCCTCGCCGGCGCGGCTTTCGGCCTTGTTGCCGACCACGACGACGGGCGTGGATTCGGCGCGCAGCCAGCGGCCGATCTCCTCGTCGAGCGGCGTCAGGCCTTCGCGCGCATCGATCAGGAACAAGGCGACGTCGGCGTCGCGGACTGCAGCTTCGGTCTGCTGGCGCATTCGGCCTGGCAGCGATTGCGCATCCTCGTCCTCGAACCCGGCCGTGTCGATCACCCGGAAGTCGAGACCGAGCAGGCTCGCATCGCCCTCGCGGCGGTCGCGGGTCACGCCTGGGCGATCGTCCACCAGCGCCAGGCGCTTGCCTACGAGCCGGTTGAACAGGGTCGATTTGCCGACGTTGGGGCGGCCGACGATGGCGACGGTGGGCAGGGGCATGGCCGAGCGCCTAGCCGATGCCCGCGGTCATTGCGAGCAGCGGTGCTTTCGCTAAGCCCCTAGCGGTAGGCGC
>JBQCHO010000074.1:0-5355 GCA_051954635.1 Sphingomonas sp.
CCTCCGCGTCGCTCACGCGAACCGCTCCGCCCGGAACGGCGCCGCGTCGACGAATACCGGCTCCCCCGTCATCATTTCAGCCAGCATTCGGCCGGTCACCGCCCCCAGCGTCAGTCCATGGTGGGCGTGCCCGAAGGCGAACCAGGCGCTCTGGTGGTTGGGAGCGCGGCCGATGATCGGCTTCATGTCCGGTGTGGCTGGCCGCGCCCCCATCCACATGTCCGCACCAAGCCGGTCGCCGAAATCGAGCAGTTGGCGTGCGACGGCTTCGGTGCCGTCGAGCTGCGCCGGATTCTTCGGCGCATCGAGCCGGGCAAATTCGGCGCCGGTGGTGAGGCGCACGCCGCGCTGCATCGGCGCCAGCAAGTAGCCCGTTTCCGTATCGAGCAGCGGGTGGTTGAGCTCGACGCCCGGCGCATAGGCATATTCGCGGTGATAGCCGCGCTTGACGAACAGCGGCAAGCGATAGCCGAGCCGCTGCGTCAGCGCCTTCGACCATGGACCGAGCGCGATCACCACTTCGGCAGCCGACGCTGGGCCCGCCGATGTCCTTACGCTCCAGCCCGAGCCGTCTGCGCTGAGGGTCATGGCATCGCCCGTCGCAATGGTCCCGCCGAGCTGCTGGAAGTAAGCGGCATAGGCGGCAACCAGGCCGCCGGGGTCGCGCACGGTCCACGGATCGGTCCAGTGCAGCGCGCCGGCCAGCGGCAGCTTGAGACCCGGCTCGGCCTTCGCCAGTTGCGGCCCGTCAAGCTGCGCACTGGCGACCCCGTAACGGGCGTCCCCGGCCGCCTCCGCGAAGGCTTTGTCGCGACGCTCGGGCGTGCGGAAGATAACCATCCACCCCTTTTTCTCGATCAGGGAGTCCGCCCCCGCGGCCGCGATCAGGTCGGCGTGTTCATTGATGCACTGCATGATCAGGGGGGCATATTCGGCGACGATCCGGCGGTAGCGCGCGGGCGCCGAATGCCACCAATACTGCGCCAGGGGCGACGCATATCCGGGCAGCGCTGCAAGGTCGTAGCGGGTGTCGAGTCCCTGCCCCATGGCGATCCGCAGGAGCTCGCCGACCTCACGCGGAAAGGCCCGCGGGCGGACGCCTTCGCGCTGGATAATTCCCGCATTGCCATAAGAGGTCTCGCGGCCGGGCGCCTTGCGATCGAGCAGCAGCACGTTGCGGCCGCGGCGCTGCAGGTGGATTGCAGTGCAGACGCCCACAATGCCGGCGCCCAGAACGATTACATCCGTCAAGTCGATCCTCGTGCAGAGGCGACGAAAGACCGCCGCTCGGGACACTGCCCTATCGCACATCGTGCGCGGGTTCCAGCGCCGCAGACCCGGCTGCGACGGGCTGTCAGGCTTGCGTCGGCGCCCGGAAATGAGGAAATGTCATCGTTGACACTTTTGGGGTTACCGTCTGCATGTCGTCCGAAACGACTTTTGTTGCCGCCATCTCAGGGGCGCGCGATGCCGAATCGGCGTGGAAAGCGCTCGAGGCGCTGGCCAAGGCTGTGGCCGGCCATAAGCTTTTCACCGTGACGACGGTGGATGTCCCGGCCAATGTCGTGCGCCGGGCGCATAGCAACATGCCAAAAGACTACCCGACCTCCGGGACCAAGCCGCTCCATGGCAACACCGGCAACTGGTTCGACATCGTCTTCAACCAGCGTCGCACCTTCGTCGCCAACACCATCGAGGACATCGCAACGGTGTTTCCTGACCATGAGCTCATCGGTTCGCTTGGCTGCGGCTCGGTCGTCAACTATCCGGTGGTGCTGGGGGGCGAAATCGTCGCGGCGATCAACCTACTGGACGTCGCGCATCACTACACGCCAGAGCGCGTGGCCGCCATCGAGGCCAAGCTCGCAGTCCCGGCGCGGCTCTGCGCGGCGCTAGTGCGATTGTTCGAACGGCGCGGAACCCCCTCATCGTGACCGCCGAGGCCGCCAGCAACGATCCCACGCCGCGACAAGATTTCCTCCGCCGGGGCGGTTCCATCCTCAGGCAGGTCGTCTCGTTCGTCGCAACGCTTGCGATCACCTTTATCGGACTTACGGCGGTGACGTTCTTCATCAGCCGGCTCACCCACATCGATCCGGTCATTACCGTCGTCGGCGATAAGGCGACCAAGGAAGCCTACGACCTCGCCTATCACGCACTGGGCCTCGATCAGCCGCTGATCGTGCAGTACCTGATCTACCTGAAGCGCATCCTGAGTGGCGATTTCGGGCTGTCGGTGCTGACCTCACAGCCAGTGTTCAACGACTTGATTCGCGTCTTTCCCGCGACGTTCGAGCTTGCCACCATCGCCACGATCATCGGCATCGCCGTTGGCGTCCCCGCCGGGGTGATCGCCGGCGCCCGCAAGGGGCATTGGCAGGACCAGGTGATCCGCGTCGTCGGCCTTTTCGGTTATTCCGTGCCGGTCTTCTGGCTCGGCCTGGTCGGCCTCTTCGTGTTCTATGGCAAGCTCGGCTGGGTCGCCGGTGCCGGTCGGCTCGACGTGTTCTACGACGGGGTGGTCACGCCCATCACCGGCATCTTGCTGATCGACGCGGCGGTCGAAGGCCAGTGGGACATCTTCGCAAACGCCTTCGCTCACCTGATCCTGCCGGCCAGTATCCTCGGCTACTACTCGCTGGCCTATATCGCGCGCATGACGCGCAGCTTCATGATCGACCAGCTCGGGCAGGAATACGTCATCGCCGCCCGCATCAAGGGCAATTCGTTCTGGCGCGCCGTGTGGCGCCACGCCTTCCCCAACATCATGGTGCCGCTGATCACGGTGATCGGGCTGAGCTATGCCTCTCTGCTCGAGGGCGCCGTGCTGACTGAAACGGTGTTCGCCTGGCCCGGCCTCGGCCTCTATATCACGCAGGCGCTGTTCAAAAGTGACATGAACGCGGTGATGGGCGGCACGGTGCTGGTCGGCAGCGTGTTCATCGGCATCAACCTCGTCTGCGACTTCCTGTACAAGATCTTCGATCCGCGGCTGAGGGCACAATGAGCAGCGAAACCCTCGGGAAATGGCTGATGAGCGAAGCGCCGCTGTCGCGGCGCCAGGCCGTCCTCGGCAACATTTACCGCAGCCTGCGCGCCATCGTACGCAACCCGACCGCGCTCGCCGGTCTGGTCATTGTCGTCCTGCTGATCCTGATGGCGATCTTCGCGCCGTGGCTGTCTCTGGGCCAGTCGCCGCTCGATCAGGACCTCGCGGGCCGGCTCGCGGCGCCGTCGGCGGCGCACTGGTTTGGCACCGACGAGCTCGGCCGCGACATCATGGCTCGCACCATCTATGGCGCGCGCGTGACCCTGACCATCGTAGCACTCGTCGCGGTGGTCGTGGTGCCGATCGGCCTCGCCGTCGGGACCGTCGCCGGCTACACCGGCGGCTGGGTCGATGCGGCCCTGATGCGCGTCACCGATGTCTTCCTCGCTTTCCCGCGCCTGGTCCTCGCCCTCGCTTTTGCGGCTGCGCTCGGGCCTGGTATCAACAACGCCGTGATCGCCATTTCGCTCACCGCCTGGCCGCCCTATGCGCGCATCGCGCGCTCGGAGACGCTGGCCATCGCCCGCAGCGATTTCATCCAGGCGGCCGTGCTGCAGGGTGCCTCGACCTGGCGCATCTTGTTCCGGCACATCGTGCCGTTGTGCCTGAGCTCGGTGATCGTGCGGCTGACGCTCGACATGGCCGGCATCATCCTGACCGCGGCGGGCCTCGGGTTCCTCGGGCTAGGGGCACAGCCGCCGACCGCCGAATGGGGCGCCATGGTGTCCTCCGGCCGCGATGTGATCCTCGACCAGTGGTGGGTCGCCACCATTCCGGGCATCGCCATCTTCGTGGTCAGCCTCGGCTTCAACCTCTTGGGTGACGGCCTGCGCGACGTGTTCGATCCGAAATCCGGCGCATGAGCGAGCCCTTGTTGATCGTCGAAGACCTCAATGTGACCTTTCCCGGCCGCAGCGGGGCAACGCGCGCGGTGCGCGACGCCTCCTTCACCCTCGGGCGTGAGCGCCTGGGGATCGTCGGTGAATCCGGCTCGGGCAAATCCACCACCGGCCGGGCCTTGCTTGGGCTGGTTCCCCGGCCCGGTATCGTCACCGCCAAAACGATGACGTACGAGGGCAAGGACCTCCTCGCCAACAGCGACCGGGACTGGCAGGCACTGCGCGGCCGGCGCCTCTCGATGGTGATGCAGGACCCGAAGTTCTCGCTGAACCCGGTCAAGACGGTCGGACGCCAGATCGGCGAGACCGCCCGACTTCACCTCAGGACCAGCCGTGCTGACGCGCGCAAGCGCACGCTCGCCATGCTGGAGGCCGTACAGATCCGCGATCCGGAACTGGTCTTCGGGCTCTATCCGCATCAGCTCTCGGGCGGCATGGGCCAGCGCGTGATGATCGCCATGATGCTGATCGCCGAACCAGACCTGTTGATCGCGGACGAGCCGACCTCCGCGCTCGACGTGACGGTCCAGAACGAGGTTCTGCGCATCATGGACGACCTTGTACGCGATCGCGGTATGGGGCTCATCTTCATCAGCCACAACCTCACCGTGGTCTCGAGCTTCTGCGACCGCGTGCTGATCATGTATGGGGGGCGCATCGTCGAGGAATGCGCGGCGCATGACCTTCACAATGCGAAGCACCCCTACACCCGCGCGCTCGTCGCCGCGACTCCATCGCTCGACGCCCCACGCGCCGAGCTCGCCACCGTCGCGCGGGATCCGGCATGGCTGCAATGATCGCCGTCGACCATCTGAGCGTGACCTTTCGGAGCGGCGACCGCGAGGTGCGGGCGGTGCAAGACGTCTCGTTTGATGTCGCGGCCGGCGAAAGCTTCGGCATCGTCGGCGAATCCGGTTCGGGCAAGTCGACGATCCTTCGCGCCATTGCGGGTCTGGTGCCGTCCACGGCGACCAGGCTCGAGGTCAACGGCCGCGCGGCACGCGGACACCGGAGCCGGGAAGACCGGCGGATGCTGCAATTCGTCTTCCAGGACCCCTATGCCTCGCTGCATCCGCGGCAGACGGTCGATGACATCCTGCGCGAGCCGTTGGAAATCCACCGCATTCGCGGGATCGACGCCAAGGTCGTCAAGGCCATCGCCGACGTTGGCCTGCTACCCGCCCACCGCTTTCGCTATCCGCATCAACTGTCGGGTGGGCAGCGGCAGCGCGTGGCCATCGCCCGAGCGCTGATCCTCAGCCCGCCGATCCTCTTGCTCGACGAGCCTACTTCCGCGCTCGACGTCTCGGTTCAGGCCGAAATCCTCAATCTGATCGGCAAGTTACGGCAGAGCTACAGCCTCACCAGCATCCTCGTCAGCCACGATCTGGCGGTGGTCGCGCACCT
>JBQCHO010000075.1:0-4060 GCA_051954635.1 Sphingomonas sp.
TGGCGCTGGGCGCGGCGGGTGCGGCGCTGTTCTATGGCGACGCGATCATCACTCCGTCGCTGTCGGTGCTGTCGGCGGTCGAGGGTCTGCGCACGATTCCGGGCGGTTCCGACGCGATCGGCGAGCACACCATCCTGGCGGTCACCATCGGCATCCTGATCGGATTGTTCCTGATCCAGGCGCGCGGCACCGCGCGGGTGGCGGTGCTGTTCGGCCCGATCTGCATCCTGTGGTTCGTGGTGATCGGCGCGCTCGGCCTGTGGCACATTTCCGACGAGCCCGGCATCCTGTGGGCATTCAATCCGTGGCACGCCGCGACCTTCCTGGCGACGCACGGCGTGCTCGGGCTGTTCGTGCTGGGCGCGGTGTTCCTGACCGTGACCGGCGCCGAGGCGCTGACCGCCGACATGGGGCATTTCGGTGCCAAGCCGATCCGCATCGGCTGGTTCTTCCTCGCCTTTCCCGCGCTGTGTCTCAATTACCTCGGCCAGGGCGCCTATACGCTCAACAAGCTCGAGATCGTGCAGGCGGCCGGCCAGAAGTTCGAGAATGCAGACTGGTTCTTCCTGATGGCGCCCGAGGCACTGCGCCCGTGGCTGGTCATCCTGGCCACGCTGGCGACGATCATCGCCAGCCAGGCGGTGATCACCGGTGCCTATTCGCTGACCCAGCAGGCGGTGCAGCTCGGCTTCCTGCCGCGCCTCCGGGTGCGCAACACCTCGGCCGATTATGCGGGGCAGATCTATCTGCCGTCGATCAACTGGCTGTTGCTGGTCGGCGTGCTGGTGCTGGTCATCCAGTTCCGCACCTCGTCGGCGATGGCCGCCGCTTACGGCATCGCGGTGACCGGCACGATGGTGATCACCACCCTGCTCGCTTATGTCGTGGTGCGGCACCGCTGGCGCTGGCCGCGGCCCTGGGCATTGCTGCTGATCCTGCCGTTCCTGACGCTCGACCTGATCTTCTTCGGCGCCAACATCCTGCGCGTGGTCGAGGGCGGCTGGGTGCCGCTGGTGATCGCCGCGGTGATCGGTTTCACCATCCTGACCTGGGTGCGCGGCAAGGCGATCGTCAAGACGTTCGAGCAGCGCCAGTCGGTGCCGCTCGCCGACCTCGCCGCCGCCTTGTCGCGCCGCCCGCCCGAGCGAGTCGAGGGCACCGCGATCTTCCTGACCGGCAATCCCGAGAGTGCGCCGGGGGCGCTGCTCCACAATCTCAAGCACAACAAGGTGCTGCACGAGGTCAATCTGATCGCGTCGGTGCGCACCGCCGACCGCCCGCAAGTGCCGGTCGAGGAGCGTTGCGAGGTCAAAAGGATCGACGACAATTTCAGCGTCATCATCCTGCGCTACGGCTTCATGGAGACGCCCGACGTGCCGCGCGCGCTGGGCGACGCGACCAAGGCCGGGCTGATCGACTTGCACCCGATGAAGGCGAGCTATTTCATCGGCCGCAACACGCTGAAACCCGACGCCGAAGTCGGCATGCCGTTGTGGCAGGATCGAATCTTCATGTTCCTGCAGCGCAACGCCAGCGACCCGACGGACTTCCTCCACATCCCGCCGGGCAAGGTGCTCGAGCTGGGCGAGCAGGTCACCGTCTAGGGCGTGTCGCAAGCCGCCGGCGCTGGCGGCTCAGATTCCAGCGTACCAGTCGTAATCGACATGATCTTCCCAATAGCCGCCCTTGCCGAGGCCGATCCCGGCCAGGCTGGCCACGGCGTCGATCCGCATGACATATTTGGCATGCTTGTAGCCGAGCTGGCGCTCGACCCGCAGGCGGAGCGGCGCGCCATGGCCGACCGAGACGCGCTTGTCGTTCATCGCCCAGGCCAGGATGGTCTGGGGATGGAAAGCGTCGACCATGTCGATCGATTCGTAATAGGGACTGCCGCCCCACAAATCGGCGCAGGTGAAGACGATGAAGCGCGCCGCGCGCCGCACGCCCGCCGCCTTGAGCACATTGCCGAGCATCGGCCCCTGCCATTTGGCGATCGCGCTCCAGCCCTCGACGCAATCGTGGCGGGTGATCTGCGCGCGCTGCGGAAAGGCGCCGATATCGGCCAAGCTCAGGTGCAGTGGGCGGTCGACCAGCCCGCCGACCTCGAGCCGCCAATTGGCGAAATTCTCGGCGAGCTGGCGATTGTAGTCGGGGGTGTTCGGGTTGGTATTGCCGTTGGTGCGAAAGATCGGCGAGCGCTGCTCGGGCCGGAATTCGGGCGCCAGCGCGCCGCGATCGACCAGCGCGCGTTGCAGCCCCTGATTCATTTTCTCGCCCGAGAACAGGATGCGGCGGAAATCGGGCTGGTTGGCGAGCTGGTCGCAGCCCGACAGCAATAGCCCGGCGCCGAGCGCGCCGCCGGTGACGAGCTTGCGTCGCGTGATGATAGTCATTCGGCGGGCTCCGCTTGGGGCTTCGGTTCGGGCTCGGCGGGTACGGGCAGCCGCCACCGCCCGGTGATCATCGACCAGACTTCGTTGACCGGCCCCGCCAGGATCACCAGCGTCAAATGGACGATCACGAACAGCACGATTCCCGACGCCGCGATGAAATGGATCGAGCGCGCCGACTGCCGCCCCCCGAACACGTCGAGCAACCAGGGCCAGGCGGCGTCGATCCCCGGCGACATGGCGAGCCCGGTGAAGATCATCAGCGGGATCAGCACGAAGATGGCCGCGACATAGGCCAGTTTCTGGAGAATATTGTACGCCGCCGGGTCGTCGGGATTGTGGAAATCGAGGCGCAGGTGCGCGAGCGCATCCGCCCAGAGATGGCGCGGGCCGACTTCTTTCGCGCGGACGCGCAGGTCGCGCTGGAAATGGCGATTGGTCAGGCTGGCGATCATGAAAGCGAGCAGCCCGAACGCCAGCACCAGCGCGAACAGCAGATGCCAGCGCCGCGAGATGGCGAGATTGTAGCCCGCCGGGATCGTCACCCAGCCCGAATGCAGGAATCCGCTCCATGGCCGCAGATCGAGCCAGGCATGGTCGAAATTGGCGCCATATCGCCCCCAATAGAGCCGGGGATGCGCGTTGAGGATGCCGATCCCGCTGCCGATCATGACGACGATCGTCACCGCGTTGAGCCAATGCCACAGCCGCGTCGCGAGGCGGTGGCGATAGACCGTGGGCGCCGCGTCGGGCGAGGGCTCGGGCGGCATGGTCGGGTCGTCCATCATCGCTTCCTTCGAACGATACGCCGGACCGCCTACACTCGATCGTCGGCCATCTTAGCCATAAGCCCGCATGAAGAACACAATTGTCGTCACGCCCGTCACCAGTAACGTCCACACGCGGACCGCGGATGCAGGCAGTCTTTTGCCGATATGCGCGCCGAGCCAGCCGCCGAGGATCGAGCCGACCAGCATCGGCAAGCAGATCAGCCAGCTGACCATGCCGGCGACGACGAACACGATCGCAGCGGCGAAATTGGCGATCGCCAGCATCAACGTCCGCGGTGCGAACAACTCGCGCGGCGTGTGGCCGGCGAGCAGGCCGTAGGTCGCGGTGGTCATCAGCCCGACCCCGCCGCCGAAATAGCCGCCATAGATGCCGAGCAATGCCTGCACGCCCATCAAGGTGCCGCACCCGATCGTCACCCGCGCCTGGAGCCAGGCCGCGGCGCGCTTGCCGAATGCCAGCACGACGAAGGCGTAGAGCACCAGCCAGGGGATGATGAAATCGAACGCCTTGCTCGGCGTGAGCACGAGCAGCACGCTGCCGACCAGCCCGCCGACGAAAGTGATCGCCGACAATGCGCGGATGCCAACCCCGCCGACCGGCCCGAGCTCGTCGCGAAACGCCCAGGCGCTGGTCCCGGCGCCGGGCAGCAAGGCGACGTTCGACGTGGCTTTGGCGATATTGGCCTGAAGCCCGAGCGCGAGCAGCGAGGGCAAGGTAGCGAAAGTCCCGCCCCCCGCCAGCGCGTTCATCGCGCCACCCACGGCGCCGGCGGCGAAGGCGAAGACGAGGGAAGGGATGTCGATCACGCCGGCCTATTCGCGAAGTGGTGTCGCTTTGTCGAGCGACGCACGAAATTCCTCCCCGGAACGGGGAGGGGG
>JBQCHO010000076.1:0-21264 GCA_051954635.1 Sphingomonas sp.
AAGAACAGCGACGTGATCAGCAGCGCGAACGCGGCGACCAGCAGCCAGAACGAGATGTTGTTCATGCGCGGGAACGCCATGTCCGGCGCACCGATCATCAGCGGCACCATCCAGTTGCCGAAGCCGCCCATCAACGCGGGCATCATCGGCGGCGGCATTTCGGGCCTGATGCGCCTCGAACTCGCCGAGCCCGGCGTCCAGTATCTCCAGGCCTGGGCGGCGACGCTCGAAGGCCCGGGCGCCACCGCCGATCAGGCCAATCACCTCTGGAACGTGCTCATCACCGCGCACGGCCTCATCATGGTGTTCTTCATGGTGATGCCGGCGATGATCGGCGGCTTCGGCAACTGGTTCGTACCGATCATGATCGGCGCGCCGGACATGGCGTTCCCGCGGATGAACAACGTCAGCTTCTGGCTGCTCGTGCCCTCGTTTTGTCTGCTGCTCGCCTCGCCTTTCTTCGGCGGCGCGGGAACCGGCTGGACGATGTATGCGCCGCTTTCGACCTACGGTCAGCCCGGCCCGGCGGTCGATATGGTCATCCTGTCGATGCACCTTGCCGGCGCGTCGTCGATCCTCGGCGCGATCAACTTCATCACCACCATCTTCAACATGCGCGCGCCGGGCATGACGCTGCACAAGATGCCGCTGTTCGTATGGTCGGTGCTGGTCACCGCCTTCCTGCTGCTGCTGGCGCTGCCGGTGCTCGCCGCGGCGATCACGATGCTGCTCACCGACCGCAATTTCGGCACGACCTTCTTCGATCCGGCCGGCGGCGGCGATCCGATCCTGTTCCAGCACCTGTTCTGGTTCTTCGGCCATCCCGAGGTCTACATCATGATCCTGCCGGGCTTCGGCATGATCAGCCACATCATCGCGACGTTCAGCCGCAAGCCGGTGTTCGGCTATCTCGGCATGGCCTATGCGATGGTCGCGATCGGTGTTGTCGGGTTCGTCGTCTGGGCGCACCACATGTTCACCACCGGCATGCCGGTGACGGTGAAGATGTACTTCACGCTGGCGACGATGGTCATCGCGGTGCCGACCGGCATCAAGATCTTCTCGTGGATCGCAACGATGTGGGGCGGCTCGATCAGCTTCAAGACGCCGATGATGTGGGCGATCGGCTTCATCTTCATGTTCACCGTCGGCGGCGTCACCGGCGTCGTTCTCGCCAATGGCGGCATCGACGATTACATGCAGGACACCTATTACGTGGTGGCGCACTTCCACTACGTGCTGTCCTTGGGCGCCGTGTTCAGCCTGTTCGCGGGCTTCTATTACTGGTTCCCGAAGATGACGGGCCGGATGTACAACGAGCTGCTCGGCCAAGTGCACTTCTGGGTGTTCTTCGTCGGCGTGAACGTGCTGTTCTTCCCGATGCACTTCCTCGGGCTCGAAGGCATGCCGCGGCGCATCCCGGATTACACGCCGGCCTATGAGCATTGGAACCACATCGCCTCGATCGGCTACATGATCATGGCCGCGTCGATGGTGGTGTTTTTCGTCAATCTGTTCATGTCGATGTTCGCCGGCAAGCCCGCGGGCGACAATCCGTGGGGCGACGGCGCCACCACGCTCGAATGGACGCTGTCGAGCCCGCCGCCCTATCACCAGTTCGAAACCCTGCCGGTGATCGACTGAGGCGGAGGGAGGTGCGCAACCCACGTTGCGCACCGCTCGCGCCGAAGGCGCGACGCGAACGGCCGGCCGGCCTCGCCAATGCGAGGACCGACGGCGCGGGATTTACTCCCGCGCCGCCTGCCCGGCGGCGATCCGCTCTTTTCCCGAAATGACCCCGAGTTTATAGCACGCCGAAGCAATGACCACGATGACCCGCCCGCTTCCCGTAACCGCCGACTGGCGCGATTTCCTGGCGTTGACCAAGCCGGGGGTGATGCGGCTCGTCGTCTTTACCGGGCTGTGCGGGCTGCTCGCCGCGCCGGCGCGGATCGATCCTGTGCATCGCGCTCGCCGCCGGCGCGGCCGGCGCGCTCAATCAATGGTATGAGAGCGATCTCGACGCCAAGATGAAGCGTACCCGCGGCCGCCCGCTGCCCGCGGGTCGGATGGACCGCCAATCGGCGCTGCACTTCGGTGTCGGGCTCGGCGCGTTCGCGGTGATTTTGATGGGCCTGGCGATCAACCTGCTGTCGGCGGCGATCCTGGCGGGATCAATCCTGTTCTATGTCGTCATCTACACCGTGTGGCTCAAGCGCCGCACGCCGCAGAACATCGTCATCGGTGGTGCCGCGGGTGCTTTCCCGCCGGTGATCGGCTGGGCCGCGGCAACCGGGCATGTCTCGGCGCTGCCGCTGATGATGTTCGCGCTCGTCTTCCTGTGGACGCCGCCGCATTTCTGGGCGCTCGCGCTGTTCGTGAAGAGCGATTACGCCAATGCCGGCGTGCCGATGCTCCCCGTCGTCGCCGGTGAGCGCGTGACGCGCAGCCAGATCGGGCTCTACACGATTCCGATGGTCGCCGTGGCGATCGCGCCCTGGCCGCTGGGGCTCACCCACGCGATCTACGGCATCGTCGCAACGCTCGCCTCGGCGTTCTTCGCCCTCCTCGCCTTCCGGGTTGCCACAAGGCGGACGCAGGTGGAGGATACGATGCGCCCTGAAAAGCGGCTGTTCGCCTATTCGATCGCCTATCTGTTCGTCATCTTCGGCGCGCTGGTTGCCGACCGGTTTCTGGCATGACCGCGCCCTCGCCCGAGGACGAGGATGTGGTTCGCGCGCGGCAACGCTCGCGCGCCCGCGTCACGGCGATCCTGCTCGGTGCGCTGGTCGTGCTGTTCTTCCTGATTTCGATCGCCAAGATCCGCTCGGGCACGCCCTAGCTTTGGTGATCGCCAAGCGTTACAGTTTTCGTGAGAGGCTCCTGACGGGGAACAGATAAATGGCCGGCCACAAGACGCACGACTATCACATCCTTCCGCCCAGCATCTGGCCGTTGATCGGCGCGTTTTCCGCGCTAGGCATGGCGGCCGGCGGGATCGGCTGGATGCACGGCGGCCATGTCGGCAAGCCCAACGGCATGGGCTGGCTGTTCTTCGCCGGGCTCGTCGGCGTGCTGTTCACGATGTACAGCTGGTGGCACGACGTCATCCGCGAGGCGCATGAGGGCGATCACACCCCCGTCGTCCAACTCCATTTCCGTTACGGGATGATCCTGTTCATCGCCTCCGAAGTGATGTTCTTCGTCGGCTGGTTCTGGGCCTATTTCGATTTCTCGCTGTTCCCCTCGGCGGTTGACGTCGTTGGCGGGCAGTGGCCGCCCAAGGGGCTGACGGTGATCAACCCGTTCGCCTTCCCGCTCCTGAACACGATGATCCTGCTGATGTCGGGCACTACCGTCACCTGGGCGCACCATGCCCTCATTCACAATCAGCGCGGCGGCGAGAAGACCGGCCTGTGGGGCCTGATCGGCGTCGGCAATCGGGACAATGTACTCAAGGGGCTGTGGCTGACGATCATCCTCGGCGTCTGCTTCACGACGATTCAGGCCTATGAATACATGCACGCGCCGTTCGCCTTCAAAGGCATCAACTACGGCGCCGCGTTCTTCATGGCGACGGGGTTCCACGGCTTCCACGTCATCATCGGCACGCTGTTCCTGACGGTGAACCTGATCCGCGCCTATAAGGGCGACTTCACCCCGCGCCAGCATTTCGGCTTCGAGGCGGCTGCCTGGTATTGGCATTTCGTCGACGTCGTCTGGCTGTTCCTGTTCGCCACCATCTACGTTTGGGGCGGCTGGGGCGCGCCGGTCGCGGCGGGCTGATGGCGGCCGAAGGCGGCGGAGCCCCTGCGCCCGCCGCCGCGGCGCTCAAGGGGTTGTGTCCGCGCTGCGGCGCGAAGACGCTGTTCGACGGGCCGGTAGCCTTCGCCGATCGCTGCGCGGCCTGCGGGCTCGACTATAGCGCGTTCAACGTCGGCGACGGGCCGGCGGCGCTGATCACGCTGGTGCTCGGCGCGCTGATCATGGCGGGGGCGGTGTCGATACAGCTCGCCTTCTCCCCGCCGATGTGGCTGCAACTCGCGATCTGGATACCGGTCACCGCGATCGCCGTGGTCTTCGCGCTGCGTGCGACCAAGGCGCTGCTGCTCGTCCTCGAATATCGCAACGCGGCGCGCGAGGGCCGGATCAAGGACCAAGGATGACGCGCAAGCTGCCTCTCGTGCCGACGATCCTGGTCGCCGTGGCGGTGGCGATGATGATCTGGCTCGGCGTCTGGCAGCTCCAGCGGCTGCACTGGAAGGAAGCGCTGCTCGCGCGGTACGCCGCCAACCAGCATATGCCGACGATCGCGCTGCCGGTCGGCCGCACCGACGACGCTTTGCTGTTCCGCCACGCCACCGCCTTTTGCCTGCGCCCCGTGAGCTGGTCGAGCGAGGCGGGGCGTGATTCGGCCGGAAATGTCGGCTGGCGACAGATCGCGCACTGCGCGACCGGCGCCGAAGGGCCGGGCTTCCTGGTCCAGCTCGGGATTGCCAAGAACCCCAACGATCATCCCCGATGGGCTGGCGGAAAGGTGTCCGGCTTCATTGCGCACGGCCCCGATCACCGCCCGCTGATCGAAGTGGCGTCGGGCAAGGGCATCGCGCCGCCGCTGATGTTCGTCGCCGATGCGCCGCCGCCAGGGCTCGCGGCCAATGCCGGACCCGATCTGTCGTCGATCCCCAACAACCATTTCGCTTATGCGATCCAGTGGTTTCTGTTCGCGATCGTCGCGGTGGTGATCTACGTGCTCGCGCTCAGGAAGCGCTGGCGGACCGGATAGCTTTTCTAGGGTTGGCGCGAGACGCCCGCCCCGCTACGCCGCGCCACAATATGCGCTACATCAGCACCCGCGGGAGCGCGCCGTCGCTCGATTTCAGAGACGCCACCCTCGCCGGGCTGGCGTCGGACGGCGGGCTGTATGTGCCCGAGGCGTGGCCGACGCTCTCGCAAGAGGTGATCGCGGGTCTCGCCGGCAAATCCTATGTCGAAACGGCAGTCGAGGTGATGGCGCCGTTCACCGCCGGCGTGCTCGACAAGCCGGCGCTGCGCGCGCTTGCCGAGCAGGCTTACGGCCGCTTCGTGCACGCCGCAGTGACGCCGCTCAAGCAGCTCGATCACGATCAGTGGCTGCTCGAGCTGTTCCACGGCCCGACGCTGGCGTTCAAGGACGTCGCGCTGCAATTCCTGGGGCTTTTGTTTGAGCGTTTCCTGGCCGACAGCCCCGATCACCTGACGATTGTCGGCGCGACCTCGGGCGACACCGGTTCGGCGGCGATCGACGCGCTCGCCGGCCGCGACCATGTCGATGTGTTCATGCTCCACCCTGTGGGCCGCGTGTCCGACGTGCAGCGGCGGCAGATGACCACGGTGCTCGCCCCCAACATCCACAATATCGCGATCGACGGATCGTTCGACGACGCCCAGGCGCTGGTCAAGGCGATGTTCAACGCGCCCGATTTCGCCGGGCGCTTCCGCCTGTCCGCGGTCAATTCGATCAACTGGGCGCGGCTGATGGCGCAGGTGGTCTATTATTTCTATGCCGCGGTCCGCCTCGGTGCGCCGGGCAAGCCCGTTGCCTTCTCGGTGCCGACGGGCAATTTCGGTGATGTGTTCGCAGGGTACGTCGCGGCGAAGATGGGGCTGCCGATCGCCCGGCTGATCGTCGCCACAAACGTCAACGACATCCTCCACCGCGCGCTGTCGGCGGGCGATTATTCGGTCGGCAGCGTCACGCCGACGCCGAGCCCGTCGATGGACATCCAGGTGTCGAGCAATTTCGAGCGCCTGCTGTTCGACCTCGCCGGCCGCGACGGCGCCGCGATCGCCGAGCAGATGCGCGGCTTCGAGGCGAGCAAGGCGATGCGCCTGACCAACGCGCAGCGCGAGGGCGCAGCGAGCCTGTTCGCCAGCGACCGCGTCGATCTCGACGACATGGCGATGACGATGCGCTGGGCGTGCGAGCATGCCGGCGAGGTGATCGATCCCCACACCGCCATTGCCCTCGCCGCCGCACGGCGCGCCGATCTCGACGTGCCGATCGTCACGCTGGCAACGGCGCACCCCGCCAAGTTTCCTGCCGCGGTGGAACGCGCGACCGGCTCACGCCCTGCCCTGCCCAACCGCGTCGGTGATCTGTTCGACCGCGAAGAACGCTACGCGACGCTGCCCGCGACGTTCGAGGCGGTGACCGGCTACATCGCCGAGCGGGCAATACCGCGCGGATGAAGCTTTCCACCCTCATCGGCGAACCGTGGTCCGATTACGGGCTGATCGATTCAGGGAACGGCCGCAAGCTCGAACGCTATGGCCGGTTTCGCTTCATCCGCCCCGAACCGCAGGCGATGTGGGCGCCCGCTTCGCCCGACTGGAAGGCGGATGCGGAATTCGTCCCGGGCGCCGACGAGGATGGCGGCGGGCGCTGGCAATTCGCGCAGCCGGTGCCGCACGACGGCTGGCCGCTGCACTGGGACGACGTCACCTTCACCGCGCAGACCACGCCGTTCCGTCACCTCGGCTTTTTTCCGGACATGGCCCCGGTGTGGACCTGGATGCGCGAGCGCGTCGCCGACAAGGCCGACGCCGAATGCCTCAACCTGTTCGGCTATACCGGTGTAGGCACGCTCGCGATGGCGTCGCAGGGCGTGAAGATGGTCCATGTCGATGCCTCGAAGAAGTCGGTCGAGGCGGCGAAAGGTAATGCGTTGCTCTCAGGGCTGGCCGAAGCGCCGGTGCGCTGGATGGTCGACGACGCCGTCAAGTTCACCGCGCGCGAAGTGCGGCGCGGGCGGCGTTACGACGGCATCCTGCTCGATCCGCCCAAATATGGCCGCGGCCCGGGTGGCGAGGTGTGGAAGCTGGAAGAGGGCCTGCCGGCGCTGATCGCCGAGTGCCGGCAATTGCTCGACGCCGAATCGCGGTTCCTGTTCCTCACCGTCTATGCGGTCAGGATGTCGGCGCTGGCGATCGGCGAGTTGCTCGCCCAGACCTTCGCCGATCTCGGCGGCACGATCGAGGCGGGCGAGCTCGGCGTGCGCGAGGAAGCGCGCGGGCTGGCGCTGCCGACCGCGATCTGGGCGCGCTGGAGCCGCTAGGAAAAGCGCGCCGCGCTGTAGGACCCCGGGTCTATGTGCAGAAGATCGAGCGGGCGATCGAGCAGCAGCGCCGCTGCGAGCTTCGCGGCGGCGGGCGCGGTCTGGATGCCGAAGCCGCCCTGCCCCGCGCACCAGAAGAAGCCGGGCGCGTCTGAAGCGAAGCCGTAGACCGGCAGGCGATCGGGGGCGAAGGTGCGCAGCCCCGCCCATTTGTGTTCGAGCGCGGTGACGCGCCAGTCGACGCAGCGTTCGAAACGGTCAATTGCGAGGGCGACGTCGAGTTCTTCGGGTTGCGCGTCGCACGGGTCGGTCGCGATCTCGTCGTGCGGGCTGAGCCACAGCCGGCCGCCGGCCTCGGGTTTGAAATAGAAGCTGCCGCCGATGTGGCCGACGTGGGGCAACGCAACGGGGGGCGCGGGATCGGTGCGGAGCTGGACCATCGTGCGGCGATAGGCCCGAATGCCGAGCGGGGCGACACCGGCGCGGCGGGCGACCTCATCGGCCCAGGCGCCGGCGGCGTCGACGATGGTGTCGGCAGTGAGATCGCCGGCGCGGGTGCGGATGCGCCAGCGGCTGCCGTCGCGTGTCGCCTCCTCCAATGCGGCATCGGTGCGCAACTCGGCGCCGGCGCGGCGGGAGTCGGCGAGATAGGCGGCATGGAGCGTGGCGACGTCGAGATAGGCGCAGCTCGGCTCGTAGACCGCGCGGCGCCAGTCGTCGCGCAGGCCGGGGATCATCGCATGCGGATCGACCTCTTCAAGCGCGACCCCGCTGTCGGCGAACTCGGCGAGAAACGCATCAATCGCCGCATTGTCCTTGTCGCGGCCGATATGGAGTGAGCCGAGCGGCGCGAGCACGCCCGCCGAATCGAGCAACGGACCAGAGGCGGTGGTGAGCGGCTGGACGTCGGGGCCGCCATAGGTTTCGGACCAGAACGCGGCCGAGCGGCCGGTGGCGTGATAGCCCGGCTGCGATTCGGCCTCTAGCAGCACGATGCGGGCATGGGGCGCGAGCTCGGCGGCGAGGCTCGCTCCGGCCATGCCGGCGCCGACGATGGCGATGTCGTAATGCGTCACTCGGCCGGCGCTCGTGCATCGAGGAACGACTCGATCGCGGCGATCGCGCGATTGCGCACGGGATCGGCCTCGCGGAGAATTTCGTGCGCCGATTCGCCGGCGAAGGTGACGACCTGGCAATCGGGCAATTCGGCCGCGACGGCGAGCGCGGTTCTGGCGCGGACCAGCTTGTCGGCTTCGGCGACCAGCATCAGCGTCGGCAGGCGCATCGTCTTCAGCCGCGAATCGTGGTTGAGCGCCCAGGTCGAGGCGAACGCCTCGCGCACCCAGCGCCAGCTCGGCGGGCCCATGTCGAGCGTCGCGTCGTGCTCGCGCCACCAGATTTCGTCGGCATAGCGATCGGGATCATGGGTCAGGAGCGCCTGGCGGGTCGATTGCGCGCCGGGGATTTCGTTCGCTTTCCACGCGAATCGCTGCGGATCGCCCAGCTTCGCCATCAGCGCCGCCAGCCGCCCGCCGCCCCGCGCGCCCACCGGGCTGTGCAACCCGAGCATCGGCGCGACGAGCACCGCGGCATCGGGTTTGGCCGCGCCCTCGACCAGCGCGCGCAGCACGAGATGCCCGCCCATCGAATGACCGATCGCGATTCGCGGGCTCGGCGCAGTCGCCGCCCAATCGGCGTAAAAGCCGCGATAATCGCGGGCATAGCTGTCGAAGGTGTCGATGTCGCCGACGCGGGCGTCCTTGGCGTAGCGGCCCGATCCGCCCTGCCCGCGCCAGTCGAACGAGGTCACCGCCCAGCCCGCCGCCTGCCACTCGGCGACGAGTTCGAGATACTTCTCGATCATGTCGCCGCGGCCGCCCTGAAACAGGATCGAGCCGCGCTTGCCCGCGCCCCCCGCCGGGCAATCGAAGCGCCGCAGCTTCCAGCCGTCTGCGGCCTGCCAGTCGGAGAAGGAAGCGCCCGGGGGGAGCTGACGGCGATAGCGCGCGAAGGTGGCCATGCGCCGTGGTTACTTTTTAGCAAGCCATGTCGTCTAGTCAGTTGCCCGATGGGATGGGGGATTCTCTCTTTGGTACTGCTCGCCTTGTGCGGCGTCCTGCTGGTTTCGGCCGGCATCGAGGACGTGCGCAAGCGCGAGATCGCCAATTGGAAGAACGCCGCCATCGCGCTGATGGCGCCGCTCTGGTGGTGGTCGATCGGGCTTCATCTTTGGCCCGACGTCGCGATCCAGATCGGGATCGCCGCGATCGTCTTTGCCCTCTTCGTCGGCGCCTTCGCGCTCGGTCAGATGGGCGGCGGCGACGTCAAGCTGATCGGTGCGGTTGCCTTGTGGCTGCCGTTTCAGCCGCTCGCCTCGATGCTGATCATGATGTCTCTGATCGGCGGCGTGCTGACGATATTGCTGTTCGCCGAGCATAAATGGCGGCGCGCCGAGACCCCGATAGAAATTCCGTATGGCGTGGCAATCGTCATCGCCACTCTTTTTGCACTGCGCGAACCGATTCTTAACGGGTTCGGGTGAATGATTAACGCTGGATCAACCGGCCCCTGTCCGAAAGGCCTAAGTCGTCATGGATAGTAGGAAGATGATATTGCTGGTCGGCGCGCTGTTCGTGGCGGGCCTGACGGCGTTCATGGCGCGCAGCGTCATGCAGGGTGCTTCCGCCCCGCAAGCAGTAGCGCAGGTCGCCGCGCCGAAGATCGATGGACCCGAAGTGCTCGTCGCGACGCGCGAGCTGCCGGTCGGCACGATCCTCGACGCGACGGCGCTGAAGTTCCAGCCGTGGCCGAAGGAGATGGTGGGCAACGCCTATTACCTCCGCAAGGACACCAACCTGCAATCGCTGGTCGGCACCGTGGTGCGCAACCCGATCACTGCCGGTCAGCCGGTCACCCAAGGGTCGCTGGTCAAGCCGGGCGATCGCGGTTTCCTCGCCGCGGCGCTGGGGCCGGGGATGCGCGCGGTGACGGTGCCCGTGTCGGGCGCCAGCGCGGTTGCCGGGTTCGTCTTCCCGGGCGACCATGTCGACCTGGTGCTGACGCAGTCGGTCGCCGGCGGCGGCGATGGCCCGCCGCTCAAGACCTCCGAGACGATCATGCGCAACCTGCGCGTGCTCGCCACCGATCAGCGCACCGACAACAATGTCGGCGACGACGGCAAGACGGTGGTCAAGACCTATTCGAACGTCACGCTCGAGGCGACGCCGCGAATCGCCGAGGAGATCGCGGTGGCGCAGACCGTCGGCGACCTGTCGCTGTCGCTGCGCAGCCTGGCCGATGACCAAAGCCAGCTCGAACAGGCGATCGCCTCGGGCGCGGTCAACGTCTCGGACGATCCCAAGGCCGAGAAGGAAATGCTGGCGCGGGCCGATACCGCGCCGATGGACAGCCGTTCGTCGTTCGTGACCGGCGCCGATGTCTCGCGCTTCCAGCGCAGCACGGTGCCCGGCAAGGCCGACAACGGCCCGAGCGCACCGACCGCGGGCGGTGCCCCCGGCACGGCGCCGGTGACCGGCCCGGTGATTCGGGTTGCCCGTGGAAATGCCG
The DNA here is from genome assembly GCA_051954635.1 of Sphingomonas sp. Taxonomy (GTDB): domain Bacteria; phylum Pseudomonadota; class Alphaproteobacteria; order Sphingomonadales; family Sphingomonadaceae; genus Sphingomonas. The sequence goes on from JBQCHO010000076.1 coordinate 10,665, forward strand.
TGACACTCGTTCCGGTGGGGGGAAAGTAACATGCGCTTGAAGTCCAAGCCGATCGGCTGGCCGCTCGCGGCCGCGCTCGCGGCCGGCGCCGTCTGCGGAGCGACCGCTCCGGGTGCGGCACAGACCGTGGCGCCGCAGCCGACCCGCACGATCCATCTCGACAAGGGCCGGGGGCAGCTCGTCACCCTGCCGCGTCCGATGACCGACGTGTTCGTCGCCGATCCGGCCACCGCCGATGTCGACGTCCGCTCGCCGACCCAGCTCTACGTGTTCGGCAAGGCCGGCGGCGAGACCACGGTCTATGCCACCAACCGCGCCGGCGGCGTGGTGTTCTCGGCAACCGTTCAGGTCGCTGCGAATGTCGGCTCGGTGGGCGACATGCTCAAGCTCGCGATGCCCAATGCGGACATCCGCGTCACGCCGATGAACGGCATCGTGCTGCTGACCGGCACCGTCGCGCAACCCGAGGACATCGCCGAGGCTGAGCGCCTGACCCAGGCGTTCGTCGGCAAGGATACCCAGGTGCTGACGCGCCTGAAGACCGCGACGCCGCTGCAGGTCAGCCTGCAGGTCCGCGTCGCCGAGGTCAGCCGGTCGTTCGTCAAGAATATCGGCATGAACCTCGCGACCGGCGATTCGAGCGGCGGCTTCCAGTTCGGCATCGGCCAGGGCCGCGACTTCGCACCGCAATATACGCCGGGTGGCCCGCTGGGCGTCGGCGTGACAACCGGCAGCACCGGCACGACCGTCGTGACCAAGGGCGCGAATGGTTCGACGCTTGGTTTGGCGGGGCACCTGCTGGGCCTCGACGTTCTGGGCGCGCTCGACCTCGGCGAAACCGACGGCCAGGTGACCACGCTAGAGAATACCAGCCTGGCTGCCTTGTCGGGCGAAACCGCCACTTTCCTGGCAGGCGGCGAAATTCCGATCCCGATCAGCCAGGGGCTGGGCGCGGTCTCGGTCGAATACAAGCAATATGGCGTCAGCCTCGCCTACACGCCGACCGTGCTGTCCGACGGCCGCATCTCGCTGCGGGTGAAACCCGAAGTGTCGCAGCTATCGGCGGCGGGCGCAGTAACCGTCAGCGGCTTCACCATCCCGGCGCTGACCACGCGGCGTGCCGAAACGACCGTCGAGCTGGGCTCGGGCCAGAGCTTCATGATCGGTGGCCTGCTGCAGAACAACAATGACAACCAGATCAACAAGGCGCCGGGGATCGGCGACCTGCCGGTGATCGGCGCATTGTTCCGTTCGAACGGGTTCAAGCGCAACGAGACCGAGTTGGTAATCGTGGTTACCCCGTATCTGGTCAAGCCGGTCGATTCGCTGCAGCAGATCGCGCTGCCGACCGACGGCTACAAGCAGCCGACCGATCTCAGCCGAGTGCTGTTCGGCACGATGGCATCGGGCGATTCGACGCCACGGCCGGTGCCGACGATGGCGCCGTCGGGGATCGCCCAGCCGGCGATCGGCGCCAATGCGCCGCTGCCCGCCGGTCCTGCTCCCAAGAATTCGGCTCAGAAGTCCGCGCCCAGCGCCGTCGCCCCCAAGCGGGACGGTGATGCTGCGCCCGGCTTCAGCCTCAACTGATGCGCCCTTTGGTGGAGACGGCCATGCTCAAGCGTACCTCCCTTCTCGCCGCGTTGCTGCCGATGGCGGCGCTCGGTGGCTGCCAGGGCACCCAGAATCGGGGGCTCGAATCGGTCCATCAGCCGGTGGTCGATCACAGCGATTACGCGTTCGATGTCGCGGTTACCCCGCGCGGCCTCGCGCCCGGCGAAGCCGACCGGCTCGATGGCTGGCTGAGCTCGCTGCGGGTCGGCTATGGCGACCGCGTCGCGATTGATGCCGCGTCGGCCGATGTCGCGCCGGCGCGCGACGAGGTCCGCCACGAAGTCTCGCGCTACGGGCTTCTCCTGTCGAATGTCGCTCCGGTCACGCCGGCGCCGGTGACGCCGGGCACGATCCGCGTCGTCGTCAGCCGGATGCGGGCATTCGTGCCGGGCTGCCCGGACCACAGCCGCATCCCGACCACCGATTTCGAGAACAACACCGATTCGAACTTCGGCTGCGCGATCAACAGCAATCTCGCTGCGATGGTCGCCCGACCCGAGGATCTGGTCCGCGGGCAAAGCGGCAGCGACGTCGTCGATCCCGCGGTCGCGACCAAGGCGATCCAGACGTTCCGCGACATGCCTAATACCGGCAAGCAGGAACTCAAATCGCAGAGCACCACGCAGGGCGTGACGGGAGGCTGATCGATGAATGCACCTTGGCATCCGGCGCGCAGCGCCAACCGCGATCCCTTCCTCGCCTTCGTCTGCGACGAGACCACCGCCGAAGCGTTGCGGCCCGTCGCGATCGAGCTCGGCTGGGACGTCGCGAAGGTCAACAAAGGCGGCCTGCGCAACGCCGTGCAGACGCTGTCGGTATCGGCGAGCCCACAAGTGTTGTTCGTCGACCTGAGCGAATCGGGCGATCCGCTCAACGACATCAACGCGCTCGCCGAAGTGTGCGAGCCCGGCACGGTGGTGATTGCCGCCGGCCAGGTCAACGACGTCCGGCTGTACCGCGATCTCGTCGCCAGCGGCATCCAGGATTATCTGCTCAAGCCGCTCGGCCCCGACGTGCTGCGCGAGGCGTTCACGCATGCGCAGGCGATCCTCAATGCGCCGAAGCATGTTGAAGCGGCGGTCGAGCGGCCGCATTGCTCGGCAGGCGTGATCGGTGCGCGCGGCGGCGTCGGCGCCTCGACGGTAGCAACGTCGCTGGCCTGGTTGCTCAGCGACAAGTCGGCGCGGTCGACCGCATTGCTCGATCTCGACGTCCATTTCGGGACCGGCGCGCTGTCGCTCGACCTCGAGCCCGGTCGCGGCTTGACCGACGCGATCGAGAATCCGAGCCGCATCGACGGGCTGTTCATCGAACGCGCGATGGTGCGCGCGGGTGAAAAGCTCGCCGTGCTGTCGGCCGAAGCGCCGATCAACTCGCCGATCGTCACCGACGGCAGCGCCTTCTACCAGTTGCAGGAGGAGATGCGCGCGGCGTTCGAATGCACCGTCGTGGATCTGCCGCGCAGCATGATCGTGCAATATCCGCACCTCGTCGCCGACCTTCAGGTCGCGGTGGTGGTGACCGAGCTGACGCTCGCGGCGGCGCGCGACACGATCCGTATTCTGTCGTGGCTGAAATCGAACGCGCCGCAGACCCAGGTGGTCACGGTCGCGTGCAAGGTTCCCGGCAACGGCACGCTGGAAATCAGCCGCAAGGATTTCGAAGGCTCGATCGAACGCAAGCTCGATTTCGTCGTCCCCTACGACCAGAAGCTCGCAGCGCAGGCCGCCAAGCTCGGCAAGACGCTGGCGGAAGCTGGCAAGGGATCGAAGACCGTACAGCCGCTCGCGCAGCTTGCCGAGCGCGTGACGGGCGCGGGCGATGCCGCCGCGGTCGAGGACGATGACGACGGCGCGCCGAAGAAAAAGCCGAAGGGATCGCTGATGGGCAAGTTCGACCTGAAAGCGGTGATGCCGAAGCGGGCGAAGAAGTGATCTATCGGCCGCGCAACCGACGCGCGGCTGCGGAACAACGGCGGAGGACGATGGCGCGATGACGCCGATCACGATCATGATGGCTGGCGGGGTGATGATGCTCCTGCTCGTCGCGTTCGCCTTCGCCGGCCCTTCGGCGGAGAAGGCGCAGGCGCGCCGGCTGTCGTCCCTGCGCGAACGCCATAGCGGCTCGGCGATGGTCGCGGTCGAGGCGAAGATGCGCCGCATCACCGCCAATCGCAGCAACAAGATGGACGACGCCGCGGCGCGATTCCTGCCCAATCCCGCCTTGCTCAAGAAGCGGCTGGCGATGACCGGCAAGAACTGGACCGTCGGCCAGTACGGCATGGCCTCGCTGGGGCTCACGGTCGTGATCGGCGTGCTGCTGTGGACCCGCGGCATGCCGCTGCTGTTCGCGCTGTTCGCCGGCCTGTTCGTCGGCGCCGGACTGCCGCACAAGGTTGTCGGCTTCCTGATCAAGCGCCGCATCAACAAGTTCACGATGAAGTTTCCCGACGCGATCGAGCTGCTCGTGCGCGGCTTACGCTCGGGCCTGCCGATTTCCGAGACGATGACGGTGGTCGGCAACGAGGTCGACGGCCCGGTCGGCGACGAATTCCGTGCAGTCTCCGACAAGATGAAGATCGGCCGGACGATGGACGCCGCGTTGCAGGATACCGCCGATCGGCTCGGCACGCCTGAATTCCAGTTCTTCGTCATATCGATCGCGATCCAGCGCGAGACCGGCGGCAACCTGGCGGAGACGCTCGCCAATCTGGCGACGGTGCTGCGCCAGCGCTCGCAGATGAAGCTCAAGATCAAGGCGATGTCGTCCGAATCGAAGGCCTCGGCCTATATCGTCGGATCGCTGCCGTTCATCGTCTTCGGGCTGATCATGTGGATCGCCCCAGATTACATGGGCAGCTTCTTCACCGACCAGCGCCTGACCGTCGCCGGGATCGGCGGCCTGGTATGGATGGGCATCGGCGCGTTCATCATGGCCAAGATGGTCAGCTTCGAGATCTGACGGGAGCACGACGATGGGTGAAACCGGCGGACCGAAACTTCTGGGCGTGGACGTCGTCTGGGTGGCGACCTTGCTGTCGGGCATGGCCGCGTTCGCGGTGATGTTCGCGATCTATCTCGGCACCACGGTGCGCGATCCGATGGCGAAGCGCGTCAAGGCGCTGAACGATCGCCGCGAGCAGTTGAAGGCGGGCATCACTGCCTCGACCTCGAAGCGGCGCGCCAAGCTGGTCCGCCAGAACCAGACGACCGACCGTATCCGCACCTTCCTGTCGTCGCTGAAAGTGCTGCAGGACAGCCAGGTCAAGGTCGCGCAGATCAAGCTGATGCAAGCCGGCATCCGCAAGAAGGAATATGCCGTCGCGGTGATCTTCGGCCGGCTGGTCCTGCCGATCGTGTTCGGTGCGATCATCGTGTTCTGGGTCTATTTCACCCACAGCTTCGACGATTGGAGCGCGTTCAAGCGCTACATGCTCGTCGCCGGCACGATCGTGCTCGCCTACAAGGCGCCCGACATCTACCTCAAGAACAAGATCACCAAGCGCAGCGCGGCGATCCGCAAGGGCTTGCCCGACGCGCTCGACCTGCTGGTGATCTGCGCCGAAGCCGGTTTGACCGTCGACGCGGCGTTCCATCGGGTGGCCCGCGAGCTGGGCCGCGCCTATCCCGAGCTTGGCGACGAATATGCGCTGACCGCGATCGAGCTGGGCTTTCTGTCCGAACGGCGCCAGGCGTTCGAGAACCTCGCCCAGCGCGTCGATCTCGATGCCGTGAAGGGCGTCGTCACGACGATGATCCAGACCGAGAAATACGGCACCCCGCTGGCCTCGGCCTTGCGCGTGCTGTCTGCCGAATTCCGCAACGAGCGCATGATGCGCGCCGAGGAAAAGGCCGCGCGCCTGCCGGCGATCATGACGGTGCCGCTGATCCTGTTCATCCTGCCGACCCTGTTCGTCGTCATCCTCGGCCCCGCGGCCTGCTCGATCGCCGACGCGTTCAAGCACTGATCTTCTTGCCGCTAACGCGGCGGCGGTGCCGGCCCGCTCCCCCACCCAGTGCGATTATCCTATGGGTGGTCGGGTGGGGGAGTGTCGGGTCGGCCATGCCCCCGGCATGGCCTGAACAGCGCGGGGCGCTGTTCGCCCGACACTGGCCGGCACCGTTCTCTCACAAACACGGAACGCCCGGTGCCTGCCGGTCGTTGACGCCCCGTAACCTTCGGGAGCGGACCGATATGCTTTTCCAGACCCCCACCCAATATGCCGTGCTGGTGCTGCTGCTCGTCGCCGGCTGGTTCTTCGGGCTCGCCAGCCATCCCGGCGGGCGCAAGTGGCGCGCGCGCTATGAAGAAGAGCGCGAGGCGCATGCCGCCTATCGCCGCGAGATCGAGGCGCAGCGCAAGACCGACGCCGAGCGCATCGCCGAGCTCGAGCGCCGCAACACCGAGCTCGCGCGCGATCGCCGCGCGGCCGATGTCGCGACGCCCGCCGCATCGCTCGCTGCCGATGCCCCGCGCCGCGGCGCGTGGCTGGGGACGGGACGAACCGACGATCTGGCGCGGATTCGCGGGATCGACGCGCCGCTGGCAACGCAGCTCAGCGAGGTGGGTGTCACCTCCTATGGCGATGTCGAGCGGCTGAGCGAGGGCGATGCCGCCGATCTCGAACGCCGCCTGGCGCTGCGCGACGGCACGATCGCGCGCGACGAGTGGCGCGAACAGGCACGGATGTTGGCCGCCGATCGCGAGGACGACTGGCGGAATCGCTACGGCTGAACAGCGCGCTGGCCGCCCCGGGCTAAAGCCGGGGTGACGGTTATCAGATTCAGCGCGTCGGGACGGGCTCGGCGCCGGTATAGTCGTAAAAACCACGCTTGGTCTTGCGGCCGTACCAGCCGGCTTCGACATATTTGACGAGCAACGGCGCGGGACGGAATTTGGGGTCGCCGGTGCCTTCGAACAGCACGCGGGTAATCTCCAGGCAGGTGTCGAGCCCGATGAAATCGGCAAGCGTGAACGGGCCCATCGGGTGGTTGAGCCCAAGCTGGCATGCGGCGTCGATGTCGGGGATCGTCGCGACACCCTCGCCCAAGGCAAAGCACGCCTCGTTGAGCATCGGCATCAGCACGCGGTTGACGATGAAGCCCGGTGCGTCATTGGCGTTGACGACGCGCTTGCCGAGCTTCTGCGCATAAGCCTCGACCGCGGCGACGGTCGCGTCCGACGTGGCAAGGCCGCGGATCAGCTCGATCAGCCCCATCACCGGCACCGGATTGAAGAAATGCACGCCGACGAAGCGCGCCGGATCGGGCGTCGCCTGGGCGAGCCGGGTGATCGGGATCGACGACGTGTTCGAAGCGAGGATGGCGTCAGCGCGCAGCACCTTGCCGACCTCGGCAAAGATCGCGCGTTTGATCTCCTCGCGTTCGGTTGCCGCTTCGACGATCAGGTCGCAGGCGGCCATCGCCGAGAGATCGCCGACGCATTCGATGTGCGCGAGCGTCGCGTCGCGCGTGGCGGCGTCGATCTTCTCCTTCTCGACCGCGCGGGCAAGCTGCTTGGCGATCCCCGCCTTGCCCGCTTCGGCACGCTCGGCCGAGACGTCGCTCAGCAGCACGCGGTAGCCCGCGGCGGCCGAAACCTGCGCGATCCCTGCCCCCATCTGCCCCGCCCCGATGACGCCGATTGCCTTCATAATCTATCTCTCTCCACTCGAATGGGTTTCGGCGCGCCGCCTAGCACGTTAGGCTGGGGCATGCACCGTTCGATCCTCCTGGCCGCGCCGCTCGCGCTCGCCGCCTGTTCGTCCTCGACGCCCGACGGCAATAGTGCCGCGACGCCAGCCCCCACCGCCACGCTCGTCGCGGCCAATGCGGCGGCCCCCGATGCGACCGCCCCGAACCGCGACGATCGAGCGACGCCCCAGCCCGGCGCGCTGAAGACGTTCGGCGACTGGGAGGTCGGCTGCGACAATATCAACCATTGCACGATGGCCTCGCTCGGGCCGGAAGGCGTCGATTTTCCACCGATCAATCTTACCGTCGAGCGCCGTTCGGGGCCCGTCGGCGAGTTAACCGTGACGCTTTTCCCCAATGACGGGCTCGCGCCCAAGGCGCCGCCGACATCTGTCATGATCGACGGCCACGTCATCGGGGGGACTTTCCCCAAGGGAGATACGCCGTCGATATCCGGCGCCGCCGCCCAGGCGATCGTCGCGGCGATGGCGAACGGGCACGGCCTGGAAATCCGCAGCGCGAGTGGTGACGGCATTTCGGGCTTGTCGCTCAAGGGTGCGTCGGCGGCGCTGCGCTATATCGATGCGCAGCAAGGCCGCGCCGGCACACAGACCGCGATCGTCGCGAAGGGCGACAAGCCGGCGTCGGCGGTGCCTGCCGGGCCCGTCATCCCGCAGATCGGCGCGGTCGTGCCCGTGGGCCAGGCGTTCAAGCCGAGCGCGGCGATGATCGCCGACATGAAGAAGCAGGCGGGGTGCGACGATACCGCGTTCGGCGACGTCGAGAGCCATGCGCTCGGCGGCGAGGCGAGCGTGGTGCTCGTGCCGTGCGGATCGGGGGCCTACAACATGATGAGCGCGTTGTTCGTCGCGAAGGACGGCAAGGTCGCACCGGCGCGGCTGGACGCGCCGACCGGCATCGGCCCCGACGACGAGCAGCCCGCCGTGCCGCAGGTCGTCAACGCTGATTTCGACAAGGGGGTGCTCGGCACCTACGCCAAGGGGCGCGGGCTCGGCGATTGCGGGGTAACGCAGGACTTCGTGTGGGACGGGACGATGTTCCGCCTGAGCGAACAGGCCGAGATGGGCGAATGCCGCGGCGATCCCGATTACATCACCACCTGGACCGCGAAGGTTTCGCGGCGCTGATTCAGGGCGCCAGCCGCTCCGCCTGCGCTTCCGCAAAGTAAAGCGCAAAGCGGTCTTCGGGGTCTGTCCATTCGGCGATCGGGGTCCAGCCGCCCGAGCGCAGCAGGATGCGCGCGTCGCGGGGGCCGTATTTGTGGCTGTTCTCGGTGTGGATCGTCTCGCCCTCGGCAATCGAGAAATCGCGGCCGTCGACGGTGAAATCGGCGGCGCGGGTCGCCTCCAGGTGCATCTCTATTCGCGCGCGATCGTCGTTCCAGATCGCGCGGTGGCGGAAAGCGTCGAGAGGCACGGTGCCGTCCAGTTCGCGGTTGATGCGATCGAGCAGGTTCATGTTGAACGCCGCCGTCACGCCCGCCGCGTCGTCATAAGCGGGAACCAGCACGTCGGGATCCTTGATCCGGTCCATCCCGATCAGCAGCATCGCGCCTTCGCCGAGCGAGGCGCGCATCGCACGGAGCAGATCGACCGCCATCAGCGGGATCATGTTGCCGATCGTCGAGCCGGGGAAAAAGCCGAGCTTGGGCGCGTCGGCGACGGCGCGGGGCAACGTCAGCGGCCGCATGAAATCGGCTTCGAACGGCAGGACAAGGAGGTCGGGGAAGGCGTGGCTCAACTCGCGCGACGAAACGCGCAGGAAATCGCCCGAAATGTCGATCGGGACATAGGCCGATGGGGCGACCGCCTCGAGCAGGATCGGCGTCTTGGTCGACGAGCCCGAGCCGAATTCGATCACCGCGCGGCCCTTGCCGGCGATCTCGGCGACCTCGGGACAGGCGGCGCGCAATATGCCCATTTCGGTCCGGGTCGGGTAATATTCGGGGAGCTCGGTGATCCGCTCGAACAGTTCCGAGCCGCGGCGATCGTAGAACCAGCGCGCCGGGATGGCGCGCGGGCGGGCGGCGAGGCCGTTCAGCACATCCGCGCGAAAATGGGGATCGGCGAGGCTGGCCTGGCCGTCTTCGGGTTCCTGCTTGAGCATGGGGTTATAGATCCTTTGCCAGCCGAACGCCGGTGAACTGCCAGCGCTGATGGGGGTAGAAGAAGTTGCGGTAGCTGGGGCGAACATGGCCGCGCGGGGTGGCGCACGAGCCGCCCTTGAGAACGAACTGCCCGCTCATGAACTTACCGTTATATTCGCCAACCGCGCCTTCGGCCGGACGGAAGCCAGGATAGGGGCGATAGGCGCTGCCGGTCCATTCCCAGACATCGCCGAAGAACGCCGGGCCGTCGCGCGCCGGGCGCGGCTCGACTGGGCCGGCGGTGTCGAGCTGGTTGCCGCCATCGGGATCGTGACCGGTGGCGGCGGCTTCCCATTCGGGCTCTGTCGGCAGGCGGGCACCGGCCCAGCTCGCATAGGCGTCGGCTTCGAAGAAGCTGACATGCGTCACCGGCGCGGCGGGATCGAGCGCGCGGCGGCCGTCGAGGCCGAAGCGGGTCCAGCCGACCTCGCCTTTCTGCCAGTAAAGCGGCGCGGCGACGCCCTCGCGCTGCACCCAGGCCCAGCCGTCCGACAGCCAGTGGCGTGGTTCGGCGTAACCGCCGTCCTCGATGAACGCGATCCATTCGCCATTGGTGACGGTGCGGTCGGCGAGCGCATGGGGGTGGAGCAGCGCGGCGTGACGCGGGCCTTCGCAATCGAACGCGAAGCCGCCGCCGCGATGGCCGATCTCGACGGTGCCGCCGGCATGGTCGATCCAGCCGAGCGCGCCGGGCATCTCGACCGGCACCTTGCGCGCGGGCGGCCAGATCGCGGGTTCGGTCGGGTTCTGGCTAAAGAGATGGAGGATGTCGGTCGCCAGCAATTCCTGGTGCTGTTGCTCGTGATGGCAGCCAAGTTCGACCAGCGTCTGCGCGGTGTCGGGCAGGTCGTCGATCGCCGCCATCAGCGCCGCGTCGACATGCGCGCGATACGCGCGGACCTCGTCGAGGCTCGGCCGGGTGATCATGCCGCGGCGCGCGCGGGCGTGGCGCTGCCCTTCCGCCTCGTAATAGCTGTTGAACAGGAACGGGAAGCGCTCGTCGTGGAGCCGGTAACCGGCGACATGATCACGCAGCACGAACGTCTCGAAGAACCAGGTGGTGTGCGCAAGGTGCCATTTGGCGGGCGACGCATCGTCCATCGACTGGACCGTGGCATCGGCGTGG
>JBQCHO010000077.1:0-3322 GCA_051954635.1 Sphingomonas sp.
CTCGGACGGCCTGCAGCGAAGCTGACAGGACCGACGTCACGGGATTCACTCCCGTGACGGCCCTCCGCCAGAAGCATTGGAAGGGCCGGTGGAGCGATCCGCCGGCCCTTCTTCATTGTTCGCCGCCAGCCCGTTCAGCGCGTCATCCATCTCGTTGAGCTGGTTGGCTTCATCGGCCGTCGGCGCAGGCGGGCGATGGTCCCGGCATCCGGCAAGCGCCAAAGCGGAAAGGAAGAGCAGGCGGGCCTTCACAGCCGTCTCGCTAGCACAAAAAAAGGGCCGCCCCGAAGGACGGCCCTTCTCTTAACTCTGGAAGCCGAAGCTTACTGAGCGTTGTTCGTCGCGTTCACGGCGTCCTGCGCGTTCGCGATGTTGTCGCTGGCGGCATTGACGTCGTTGCTGGCGGCGTTGAGGGCCGCATCGGCGTTCGCCGTGGCGTCGTTGGCGACGGCGGCGTTGGTGTCGACAGCAGCAGCGTTCTCGACGTTGGTGTCGACCGCAGCGTTGTTGTCGGCGGTGTTCTTGGTGCACGCGGCCAGGCCGAGCGCGAGGACCGCAACGGTCAGAGCAACCTTCTTCATGATCGTTCCATTCCCTTCAAAGCGCCCAATGGCGGGCGTCACTCTCGGCCCGCCAATCGCGGCAGGCCATGACCGCGAATTGCAAACGACGACGGCGCGGTCAATCCCTATTGTGGAACAAGGGTTTATTCTTGCCTCGCCAGATTGACATATAAAGATATCTTTATATCCTTATCTGAAGTGACCGACGCCCTTCCGCTTGCCGATCGTTTTCAGGCCCTTGCCGATCCTACCCGGCTTCGGATCGTGGCCTTGCTGCGCATCATGGAACTGTCGGTCGGAGAGCTTGCCCAGGTTCTGGGGCAAAGCCAGCCGCGCGTGTCGCGGCACCTCAAGATCCTCGGCGACGCGGGCGTGCTCGACCGCCGCAAGGAAGGCAGCTGGGTGTTCGTCGCGCTCGTGGGCCCGGAACGGACGGCGCCGCTGTTCGCGCTCCTCGACGGCTGGGCGGACGAAGCCACAACCGCGCTGTTCGAAACCGACGCCGCCCGCACGCAGGGCATCAAGACGGAACGCGCCGAGGCCGCCAACCGCTATTTCGCGTCGCACGCAGAGGTCTGGGACCAGATCCGCTCGCTCCATGTCGCCGAGAGCGACGTCGAGCGCGCCATCGAACGGTCGCTCGGCCGCAAAAGTCTTGGCCGGCTCGTCGATGTCGGCACGGGGACGGGCCGCATGATCGAGTTGTTCGCCGATCAGGCAAGCCATGCGATCGGGATCGACCGATCATCGGAGATGCTGCGCCTGGCTCGGGTCAAGCTCGAAGCGGCGGGGATCACGTCGAGCCTGCGGCAGGGCGACATGTACGCGCTGCCGCTCGCCGATAGCAGCGCCGACAGCATCATTATCCATCAGGTCCTGCACTATGCTCACTCTCCCGCGACGGCGATCGCGGAAGCGGCGCGCGTGTTGGCGCCCGGCGGAACGCTGCTCGTCGTCGACTTCGCAGCCCACGAGCGTGAAGAGCTGCGCTCGACCGATGCCCACATTCGTCTCGGGTTCGAGGACGAGGCGATGGCCGGCTGGTTCCACGCGGCAGGCCTGACAGTCGATCGCGTCGAGCATCTCAAGGGCGAGCTTACCGTCACGCTATGGCGCGGCTCCAAGAGCGGCGTGCCGCAGCGGAGGGCCGCGTGAACGCGTTCGATCAGCTCCCGCAGCATCGGCCCTTGTTCGCGGATGCGCACGGCGACATTGCCGTCAGCTTCGAGTTCTTCCCGCCGAAGAATGAGCGGATGGCGGAAACTCTGTGGGAGTCGATCCAGACGCTCGCGCCGCTGCAGCCTCGCTTCGTATCGGTCACCTACGGGGCCGGCGGCTCGACCCGCGAACGCACGCACCAGACGGTCGAGCGGATTGTCAATGAGACCTCGCTGACTCCGGCCGCGCATCTGACCTGCGTCGGGGCCAGCCGGGGCGAAGTCGACGATGTCGCGCGGGCCTATTGGGATCTCGGCGTTCGCCATATCGTCGCGTTGCGCGGCGACCCGCCGGAGGCTGGGACGGCGTTTGCGCCGCATCCTGACGGCTATGCCAATGCCGCGGAACTGGTCGATGGCTTGAAGCGCGTGGCGCCGTTCGACGTATCGGTTGCCGCGTACCCGGAATGCCACCCGGATTCACCGGACAAGACGGCCGACATCGACAATCTGAAGCGCAAGGTCGACGCCGGCGCGGACCGCGCGATCACGCAGTTCTTCTTTTCCGCCGATTGTTTCCTAAGGTTTCGCGACGAAGCCGCTGCCGCCGGGATCGGCGTCGAGATCGTTCCTGGCATCCTTCCGGTGTCCAATGTCGCGCAGACGCGGCGATTCGCCGAGGCCTGCGGCGCCGGGATTCCGGACTGGCTCAACAATCTATTCGAAGGGCTCGACGACCTGCCTGCGGCGCGGCAGCTGATCGCGGCCACGGTCGCGGCCGAGATCTGCGGGCAACTTTACGCCGGCGGAGTCCGCCGCTTCCACTTCTACACGCTCAACCGGGCCGAGCTTGCTTACGCGATCTGCCATCTATTGGGCGTCAGGGCGAAATCATGACAGCAGCTGACACATTCCGCGCGGAAGCGGCCAAGCGAATCCTCATCGCCGACGGAGCGCTCGGAACCGAGTTCCAGACTCATCGCCTGCAGGAAGCCGACTACCGCGGCCGGCTGGACCTCGCCAAGGACCAGCGCGGCAATAACGACCTGCTGTGCCTGACGAAGCCTGAACTAGTCGCGCAGATCACCGATTCCTATGCAGAGGCGGGCGCGGACATCCTCAGCACCAACACCTTCAATGCCAATCGCGTCAGCCAGGCCGATTACGCGGCCGAGCATCTTGTGCGCGATATGAATATCGCCGCTGCTCGCATCGTGCGCGAAGTCGCGGATCGCTGGTCCGTCGATGGTCGCAAGCTGTGGGTCGCAGGGTCGATCGGGCCGACCAACAAGACGCTGTCCTTGTCGCCGGACGTCAACGACCCCGCATATCGCGCCATCGACTTCGACACGCTGAAGCAGGTGTATCGCGAGCAGGTCGCTGCGCTTGTCGAAGGCGGCGCGGACTTCATCCTCATCGAAACCATTTTCGACACCCTGAACGCCAAGGCCGGGATCATGGCGACGCTGGAGGCGGAGCAGGACCTTGGCCGCGAGCTGCCGCTGATGATCTCCATGACCCTGACCGATCTCAGTGGGCGCAACCTGTCGGGCCACACTGTCGAGGCGTTCTGGGCCTCCGTCCGCCACGCCAAGCCGATCA
>JBQCHO010000078.1:0-8015 GCA_051954635.1 Sphingomonas sp.
CGCCTGGATCATCGTCCCGATTTCCTTGGACGAGAGCATGCGGTCGAAGCGGGCGCGTTCGACGTTCAGGATTTTGCCCTTGAGCGGCAGGATCGCCTGGTTCTTGCGGTCGCGTCCCTGCTTGGCCGAGCCGCCGGCGGAATCGCCCTCCACCAGGTACAGCTCGCACAGCGAAGGATCGCGCTCCTGGCAGTCGGCGAGCTTGCCCGGGAGCGAGGCGATGTCCATCACCCCCTTGCGCCGCGTCAGGTCGCGCGCCTTGCGCGCCGCTTCACGCGCCGCGGCGGCATCGATGATCTTCTGCACGACCATCTTGGCGAACGCCGGATTCTCCTCGAGCCATTCGGCGAGCTTGTCGGCCATCAGGCTTTCCATCGGCTGGCGCACTTCGCTGCTGACCAGCTTGTCCTTGGTCTGCGACGAGAACTTCGGGTCGGGCAGCTTGACCGAGACGATCGCCGACAGCCCCTCGCGCATGTCGTCGCCGGTGAGGCTGACCTTCTCCTTCTTCAGCATCCCCGATTTGTCGGCATAGGCGTTGAGCGTGCGCGTCAGTGCGGCGCGGAACGCCGCGATATGGGTGCCGCCGTCGCGCTGCGGGATGTTGTTGGTGAAGGCGAGGACGTTTTCGTAATAGGAATCATTCCATTCGAGCGCGACTTCGATGCCGATATCGTCGCGCTGGCCGGTGATCGCGATCGGATCGGGGAACAACGGCGACTTGTTGCGATCGAGCCACTTCACGAACGCGGCGATGCCGCCTTCGTAGAACAGCTCGATCTCCTTGCGCTCCTCGTGCCGCTCGTCGGCGAGGATGATCCGCACCCCCGAATTGAGGAAGGCGAGTTCGCGGTAGCGATGCTCGAGCTTCTCGAAATCGAACTCGGTGATCTTGAAGGTTTCGGCCGAAGGCAGGAAGGTGACGCGCGTGCCCTTGCGATCCGAGGCGCCGACCACCTTGAGCGGCGCGACTGCATCGCCGCGCTCGAAGCGCATGTAATGCTCCTCGCCGTCGCGCCAGATGGTGAGATCGAGGAAGTCGCTGAGCGCGTTGACCACCGACACGCCGACGCCGTGCAGCCCGCCCGAGACCTTATAGGCATTGTCGTTCGAGGTGTTGTCGAACTTACCCCCGGCGTGGAGCTGGGTCATGATGACCTCGGCCGCCGACACGCCTTCTTCCTTGTGGATGCCGGTCGGGATGCCGCGGCCGTTATCGTCGACCGATACCGATCCGTCGGGGTTCAAGGTGATCAGAATCCGGTCGCAATGCCCGGCGAGCGCCTCGTCGATCGCGTTGTCGGAGACCTCGAACACCATGTGGTGGAGGCCCGAACCATCGTCGGTGTCACCGATATACATGCCCGGCCGCTTGCGCACCGCGTCGAGGCCCTTCAGCACCTTGATCGATTCGGCGCCGTAGTCGTTCTGCTTGGGGGTGTCTGTCATACCGAGCATATAGGGATTCAGGCCCGGAAACGGAAGCAAAATGGGCGAGTCGCGGGTGGCGGGGACGGCCGAAGCATCGGCCCGCCGCTAATTCCGCGACGCTGGCCGGCGTGACCCTGACGCACCTGACGAACGGGCGCCGCGATGCGACGAACCGCGGCCGGTTCGGCGGCATGGTTTACATCTCGGTAACCAATTTTGCCGAAAATGCGTGCATCGAACATCGCGGGGTAGAGTGTCGATGCGGCGGTTGGTCTTGATCGCGATTTTAAGCGCGCTCGCAGGGTGCGCGACGACGCCGAAGCCCAAGGCGACGGTGACGCTCGAAACGCTGTCGCCATCCGAGCAGACCTGGCGCGCGACCATCACCCCGGCCGACGCCGCGGCCCTCGACGGCTTGTCCGCGACCTGGTCGGCGATCGTCTCGGCCAAGCCGCGCGGCGCCGATACCGTCGCGGCTCAAGGCCCGCTTCTCGATCCCGACGCCGCGCTCGACCATCCCGAACTGTCGCCGGGTTCGTATCGCTGCCGCGTGGTGCGCCTGTGGAAAAGCGCGGGGCACCGCCATGCCCGCGCCTTCGCGCCCTATTTCTGCTTCGTCCATGACGAGAAGACCGGGCTCAGCTTCGCCAAGCAGACCGGCAGCGACCTGCCCTCGGGCTATCTCTACGCCGATGGCGATCGCCGTTACGTCTTCCTCGGCGCCAAGCAGCGCAAGCCCGGCGACGTCTCGCTCGGCTACGGCGTCGACGCCAAGCGCGACGTCGCCGGTGTGATCGAACGGTTCGGCGCGTTCCGCTGGCGCATGATCGTGCCGCGCGATGGCGACGGCGGTCTCGACATTTACGAACTCACGCCCGTTCCCGCGGACCAGCAGCCATCCTGACGCGTCAGTTGCTGCCGAGCTGATACCAGCTGGCGTCTGCGATCGTATCGAACGGCGCGCGCTCGGTGCCCGTCAGCCATACCTGCCCGCGTCCGGCGAGCCGATCGAACAAGGCGGCGCGGCGGACCGGATCGAGGTGCGCGGCGACCTCATCGAGCAGCAGCACCGGCGCGCGGCCGGTGCGCGCGGCGACGAGCTCGCCATGCGCGAGGATCAGGCCGAGCAGCAGCGCCTTCTGTTCGCCGGTTGAGCACAAAGCGGCGGCCTGATCCTTGGCGACATGCGTGACGGCGAGGTCGGCGCGGTGCGGGCCGACGAGCGTGCGCCCGGCGGCGGCGTCGCGGCGACGGCCGGCGGCGAGCGCGGCGGCGAGATCGGGCGCGTGGCCTTCCGGATTTTCAAGTGTCAGGCGGGCGCGGGCGAAGGCGCTGTCGGGCGCGGCCGCGATCGCCTCGCCGAGCAGCGCCACCGTCTCGCGGCGCGCGTCATCGACCGCGCCGCCATGCTCGGCGATCTGCGTTTCGAGCGCGGCAAGCCATTGGCCGTCGGGCGCGGTGCCGCTGTCGCGCGCCTCGGCGAGCAGCCGGTTGCGGGCGCGCATCGCAGCGTCGTAGCGCGCGGTGTGCGTGGCGTGCGCAGGCCAAAGCGCGAGCGTCAGGCGATCGAGGAAGCGACGGCGTTCGCTCGCGGGTTCGACGAACAGCCGGTCCATCGCAGGCGTCAGCCACAGTACGGTCAGCCACTCGGCAAGCGCGTTGGCGGCGGCCGGCGCGCCGTTGATGCGGACGACGCGGCGATTGGGCGCGGCGGGCTCGATGCCGGTGGCGAGGTCGACGTCGCCGATCGTGGCGGCCACGCCGAATCCGCCGCTGCCGCCCTGCCTTGCCATCTCGGCCAGCGGCGCACGGCGCAGGCCTCGGCCGGGGGCGAGCAGCGAGACGGCTTCGAGGACGTTGGTCTTGCCTGCCCCATTCTCGCCGGTCAGCACGACGAAGCCCGGCCCCGGCGTCAGCACGAGGTCGGCATGGTTGCGAAAATCGGTGAGGACGAGACGCGAGAGCATGCGCCCTCGCCTCTAGCCGGTTTGTGCCGGGTGCGCGATTGCTTGCGTCAGGCTGCGGCGGCCACCGCGTTCGCCTCGCGCCGGGTCGAAAGATACGAAGCGAGTTCGGGCCCCAGCTCGCGCTGCGCCTTCAGATACGCGACCGGCTCGGCGATCCCCAGCCGCGCGCGCGCCGCGTCGATCGGCTCGGCGAGCAGCTTTTCGTAATCCTCGCCCGAGATCCATTTGGCGCGCTTGCCATGGGCGTAGCCTTCCCACACCGCCTTTGCGAACAGCCGGTTGCCGGTGATCTTGAGGCTCTTGAGCGAGGCGGCGCCGGCGATGAACGCCCAGCCGAGCCCGCCGACCTGCGCGTAGCTGAACGCGACCAGGCAAGCTTCGCCCAGGCTCTCGTCGGCCTTGTAGCCGGTCAGGACGTGCCAGATATCGTGGGTGTCGCGCACGCGGCGGCCGAACCACGCATAAGGATGGATCATGTCCTCTTCGCGATTGATCCGCGAGACTTCGGCGAGGCCGTCGGCCGAATAGCCGGTGGTCTCCAGAAAGTCGCGATACGCCGCGCCGACCGTGCCGGGGGCGAACTGCGCGACGAATGCCTTGTCGGTGAAGCGCTGCGCCAGCTCGGTGCGCTCGTAGGCAAGCCGCCCGCCCTCCTCGGTCGCGATCAGCCGCGCATAATTCATCGGCGCGTTGCCGACGTTGAGCGCCCGCATGATACGGAACACCTGTGTCGTATCGTCGCCGTTCGCCATCAGCTTGCGGATCGCGTCGAACGCGGTCCGCCAGTCGCGGCGGCCGGTCGTGCCGGGAAACGGGGGCATCTTGGTCATCGACTCGATCCTTATTGACAGTCTTGTCAGTAAGAAGATCGGGCGCATTCGTCAAGGTCGAAACGTTGCCTTCCACTTGAACACTAGCGATCCTTGAGGCACCCCAAGCGGCCATAAGAGGGGAAAACAAGATGATAAAAAAGGCAGTTCCGGTGATGGGCTTGATGCTCGCGGCCTGCTCGCCCAAAGCCGATGCTCGAGTGGCTGACGGCGCAATCGCCGATTTTCATCAAAAGCTGGATGCTGGGCAATTCGGGGCGATTTACGCCATGGCCGACCCTAGTCTGAAAGCCAGCACGACTAATGAATCGCTGACCCGACTGTTAAGCGCAGTTCATCGCAAACTTGGCGCATTCGACAAGGGGCATGCGGTTGGTTGGTCCGACAGCCAAACCATCAAGGGACATTTCCTATCGGTCAAATATGCCGCGCAATATGCCCGTGGAGAGGCAGCCGAGAATTTTGTCTATCGCATCGATGACGATCGCGCCGTTCTAAATGGATATTATGTTACCTCGGATGCGCTCATTCTGAATTGATGGCATTCTGCCGATGGCTCCGCCGTCGCGAGAGGCGATTGCCGTCGCTTCTGTGGATCGACGAAACCGCGTGACTGGCGAGGCGTGCGGCAGTCGGATAGTCCTTCGGGCGATAATAAAGGCACACCCGTGGCAGCCGCGAGTCGATCGATCCTAACCATCACCGCCGCGGCGATCGCGCTGATTGCCTGGGCGGGGCTGGTGATACAGTTCGCCGCGAGCATGAACCTGGTCGGCGCGCCGCTGCGCGCGCTGTGGGTGATGGCCCGGTACTTCACCGTGCTTGCCAACCTGTCGGTCGCGCTGACTTTTTCCGGCATGGCGCTGCGCCCCCGATGGGCGCCGCCACGCCTGGTCGGTGGCGTGACGATCGCGATCCTGCTCGTCGGCGTCGTCTATGCGACATTGCTCGCCGGCCTGCTGCATCTGAGCGGCGGCGCATGGCTCGCCGACACGCTGCTTCACCGCGTGACGCCGCTAATGGTGCCTCTATTCTGGGTGTTCGCGGTTCGGCACGGGCGCCTGACGCACCGCGATCCGGCACTCTGGGCGGTCCCGCCGCTCGCCTATTTCGCCTATGCGCTGATCCGCGGCGGGTGCGAGGGCGTCTACGCCTATCCGTTTCTCAACGTCGCGAAACAGGGCTGGCCGACGACGATCGTCATCGCGCTGATCATCGCCGCGGCCTTCTTCGCAACCGGGCACGCGATGGTGTGGCTCGATCAGCGGCTCAAGCGCCGCCGCTGAGTCACACCCGCATCGGCATCAGGACGTAGAGCGCGGGCGCCTTGTCGTTCTCGCGGATCAGCGTCGGCGCGGCGGCGTCGGCGAGGTGGACTTCGACCGTGTCGCCTTCGACCTGCCCGAGAATGTCGAGCAGATAACGCGAATTGAAGCCGATCTCGAACGGTAGCGCGGTATATTCGCCGGGGACTTCCTCGGCCGCGGTGCCGTTTTCGGGGCTGGTCACCGACAGCGTGATCCTGTCGCGATCGAGCCCCATCTTGACCGCACGGGTCTTCTCGGTGGCGATCGTCGAGACGCGGTCGACGCCTTCTTCGAAGCTACGCGGATCGATCTTGAGGATCTTGTCGTTGCCGGTCGGGATGACGCGCGAATAATCGGGGAACGTGCCGTCGATCAGTTTCGACGTGAGCAGCGCCTGGCCGAGATCGAACCGGATCTTGGTATTCGACAGCGAGACGCCGACCGACCCATCGATCTCGTCGAGCAGCTTGCGCAGCTCGGCGACGCACTTCCGCGGGATGATCACGTCGGGCATGCCCTCGGCGCCATCGGGGCGCGGCACGGTGACGCGCGCGAGGCGGTGGCCATCGGTCGCGGCGGCCTTGAGCAGCGGCTGGCTGCCTTCGTCAGAGACGTGCCAGAAGATGCCGTTCAGATAATAACGCGTTTCCTCGGTCGAGATCGCGAAGCGCGTCTTGTCGATGATCTGCTTCAGCGTCTCGGCGGGCAGTTCGAAGCTGGTCGGCAGCTCGCCTTCCGCGATCACCGGGAAATCGTCGCGCGGCAGCGTCGCCAGCGTGAACCGCGCGCGCCCGGCGACGATCGTCATCCGCCCCTCGGCGACCGACAGCTCGACCTGCGCGCCTTCGGGCAGCTTGCGGGCGATATCGAACAGCGTGTGCGCGGAAACCGTCGTCGCGCCGGGCTGGTCGACCGCGGCGGCGACCGTCTCGTTGATCTGGAGATCGAGGTCGGTCGCCATCAGCTTGAGCGAGCCCTCGCTCGCCTCGATCAGGACGTTGGACAGGATCGGGATCGTGTTGCGGCGCTCGACCACCGATTGGACGTGACTCAGGCCCTTCAAAAGGGTCGCGCGTTCGATCGTCGCCTTCATTTCATTCCCCCGGGGCCGCGCCCGAATTAGCCATCTTCGCCGGCAGCCAATGCCGCTGGCAAGGTTCCCCTTTCCTTAACGCAAAAAAGGGCCGGAGCAAGCGCCCCGGCCCTTCTCTTACGCTTACGCTACACGCACTGGCCCTGTGGGCGATCAGAAGCGGAAGCCGACACCGGCAACGACCTGGTGACGGTCGGTATTGACGTTGAAATTGTCGGTGTTGGCGCCGTTGGCATATTCCAACCGGGCGTTGCCGTAGTTCGAATAGCGATATTCGAGCTTGGCATAGGTGTTGCGTCCGATCGCCTGCTCGACACCCGCGCCGACGCGGTAGCCGTCGAGGTTGAAGTGCTGGCCGGTCTCGGTGCCCGCATTGTTCGCAGTCAGATCGAGCCGGGCGTTGGTGTAGCCGCCCTTGGCGTACAGCATCGTCGACGGACCGACGAGATAGCCTGCGCGGACGCCGGCATAGAGATCGCGGCCCGCCTTGGCGCGGCCATAACCGAGCGCGTCGGTCGTGTTGGGATCGTCCGCGGTCTTTGAGGTCGAGCCCGACACTTCACCCTCGGCGCCGAGTACGAAGCGGCCCATCTGGTGATCGTAGCCGAGATCGGCGCCGTACAGCAAACCGTCCGCGCCATTGTCGCTCGAGATGCTCGAATCGCCGCCGCGGCCGGGGCGGAGACCGTCATAGCCGGCGATCACGCCGACGCGGGGGCCGTCGAACGGGCCGTTGGCCGATTGCGCCATCGCCGGCGCGGCGAACGCCACTGCACTGGTGGCGGCAAGGGCGGTCAGAACAAGCTTACGCATAACAAACTCCATCATTCACGCACCCCGTTGACGGGGCGGACGGGGTAAATGGGCGGCGGCCCGCAACGTTGCATGAACCTCAGATAAACACGGTTTTCCGTTGCTTTTGCGCCACAGGGGGTTGAAACGGCAGCGATGGTTTCCAAGCGCAAGGGGCGCGATTTTATCGCCCGCCACGGTGAGACGGTGTTCAATGCCCGCCAGGTAATGCAGGGCGATCATCTCCACACGCCGCTGACCCGCGCCGGCTTCTCGCAGGCCGACGAAATGGGTGTCGCGCTGCACGCGCTGCTCGGCGACGCGCCCGGCTTGACGTTGTGGTCGTCGCCCGCCGGACGCGCGCTGCAGACGCTGGCGGTGATCACCGATCACCTGTCGGTCGACTGGCATGCCGCGCGGACCGATCCACGGCTGGTCGAAATCGGCGTCGGGCCCGGGGGCGGCCCCACCCAACCCGGGATACTAGAGGCGCGCGGCGCGCCCCCCCATCGCGCCCGCGGCCCGCTGGTGTGAGCGCAGTGCAAGCTCGTCTAGCTCGGAGCGTGGGATCTCCCACTGGTCGGCGATCATCTCG
>JBQCHO010000079.1:0-28642 GCA_051954635.1 Sphingomonas sp.
AACCTCGCCTGCTACATTCCGCTCGCGCACGGCGGCAGCGACATGTTCGCGGAGAAGCCGCCGCAGCTCGATCGCGATCTCGCGCTGGCGAAATTGAAGCCGCTGTTCGAGGACGAAAGCGTCCTCAAGATCGGCCACAACCTCAAATACGACCTGATCGTGCTCGGCCGCTGCGGGATCGACGTCGCGCCCTATGACGACACGATCCTGATGAGCTTCGATCTCGACGCTGGCCTCCACGGCCACGGCATGGACGAGCTCGCCGCGACGCATCTGTCGCACAGCTGCATCGCCTACAAGGACGTCGTCGGCACGGGGAAGAAGCAGCTCGGCTTCCACGAAGTCGATCTCAAGACCGCGACGCGCTACGCCGCCGAGGATGCCGACGTGACCCTGCGCTTGTGGAACCGCTTCAAGGCGCGGCTACCGGCCGAGGGCGGCACACGGGTCTATCAGATGGTCGATCGCCCGCTCGCTGCGGTGGTCGCGGGAATGGAGCGGCACGGCATCAAGGTCGATGCCGAGGCGCTGTCGCGGCTCTCGACCGAGTTCGCCCACCAGATCGCCGCTTTGGAAAAGACCATCCACGATCGCGCCGGCGGCCCGTTTACGATCGGCAGCCCCAAGCAATTGGGCGACGTGCTGTTCGAGCGGCTCGGCCTCAAGGGCGGGCGCAAGGGCAAGTCGGGCGTCTATTCGACCGACGTCAACGAGATGGAGCGCCTCGCCGCCGACAAGGATGAGCCGGTCGGGGCCGAGATCGCGCGGCTGGTGCTCGACTGGCGGCAATTGTCCAAGCTCAAATCGACCTATACCGATGCACTGCAGGCGCAGATCAACCCCGAGACCGGCCGCGTCCACACCAGTTATTCGCTGACCGGCGCGCAGACCGGACGCCTTTCATCGACCGATCCGAACCTGCAGAACATCCCGATCCGCAGTGAGGTCGGTCGTCAGATTCGCGACGCCTTCATCGCCGAGCCGGGCAACGTCATCCTCGCCGCCGACTACTCGCAGATCGAGCTGCGCCTCGCTGCGCACATGGCGGACGTGCCGGCGCTTCGCACCGCCTTCGAGAATGGCGACGACATCCACTCGATGACCGCGACCGAATTGTTCGGCGAGGTCAATCGCGACACCCGGGCGCGCGCCAAGACGATCAACTTCGCAATCCTCTACGGCATCTCGCGCTGGGGGCTCGCCGGGCGGCTCGACGTGACGCCGGACGAGGCGCAGGCGATGATCGACACCTATTTCCAGCGCTTCCCAGGTATCAACAATTACATCGCGACGACGATCGAACAGGTCCGCGAGCGCGGCTTCACCGAGACGCTTTTCGGGAGGAAGACGCACTTCCCGCGGATCAAGTCCAAGGTCCAGCACGAGCGCCAGGGCGCCGAGCGCGCCGCGATCAACGCGCCGATTCAGGGCACCAGCGCCGACATCATCAAGCGCGCGATGACCCGCATGGGCCCGGCGCTCGCCGAGGCCGGGCTGCCGGACGTGCGGATGCTGCTCCAAGTGCATGACGAGCTGGTGTTCGAATTGCCCGAGGGCGATGTTGACAAGGCCCGGGAAGTGATCGGCCACGTCATGGCGACCGCTGCCGAGCCTGCGGTGACGCTCACCGTGCCGTTCGGCGTCGAGATCGGCGTGGGCGCAAGCTGGGGAGCGGCGCATTGAGCGACGCGCCCGACGACGACATCGCCGCACTAGCCAAGGGGGGCCGAACCAACGTCACCGGGTTCGTGCTGCGGCTGTTCGCGCGCATCCCGTTCCTGTTCATTGCCGGGCGCATCTACGGGCCTGATCTGGTCGGGCGGTTCGCGCTCGCCGTCGTCGTGGTCGAATTGGCGGCGTTGGTCGCGACGCTCGGGCTCAAGCGGGGGCTGGCGCAGGCATTGGCCAAGGCCGATCGACCGCATTCGCACGTCGTGTGGGACGCGATGGCGGTGGCGTTCGTCGTCTCGCTGATCGCCAGCATCGTGCTGATCGCCTTCCCGCAGGTGATGTATCCGGACAGCGACATCCACGGGCTCGATCGCTTCCTGCCGTGCATCATCTTCGCCAGCGCTTGGTCCGACGTCAGCCTCGCCGCGCTCGCTTATCAGCACAACGTCAAGGCGACGGTTACGGCGCGCGCGGTGGTCGAGCCGTGGACGATCTCGATCGCGGCGTGGCTGATGTCCTACGTCTCGCATCACGACGGGCTGGTGCTCGCTTATGTCGCGTCGATGCTGGCGGCGATGATCGCCTCGGTGATCCCGTTCGTGAAGAGCTACGGCCTGCCGCACGGCTGGAGCCCGCGGGTGCGGCCCCTGCTCGCGCTCGCCCGGCAGAACGCACCGCTCGCCGGCGCCGACGCGATCGAATGGGGCACGCGCAACGTCGATCGCTTCATCCTCGGGCTGCTGTTCGCGCCGAAGATCGTCGGCATCTATTACATGGCGCAGCAGATCGCCTCCTTACCGCAGAAATTGAAGACTAGCTTCGAGCCCGTGATGGGACCGGTGATCACCAAGAGCCTCGCTGAGCACGATTACGCCGCGGTCGCCAATCAGATCAGGCAGGTCGCGTTCTGGACGGTCGCGGCGCAGGCGGTGATCGCCTTGTGCGGGGCGATTCCCGGCAAGGCGGTGATGGGCGTGGTGGGCCCGCAATTCGTTGCCGGCACCGCGGCGATGGCGTTCCTGCTGATCGCCGAAGTGCTCGCCTCGACCGGGACGGTGTGCGAATCGGCCTTGGTCTATGTCGCGCGGCACCGCAACCTGATGGTCTCGCTGGTCATGCTCGGGGTGCAGATCGTGCTCAGCTTCGCGCTGATCCTGGCGATGCGCGCGGCGCACTGGCCGACCAACTTCCAGGCGGCGGGGCCGGCAGTGGCGCTGATGGTGTCGGTAGCGGCGACCTCGACGATCAAGGCGACGCTTTTGAAGCACATCCTCAAGGCGCGGGTATCAGGTTTCCGCTGGCCGCTCGTCTGGGCTTCGGCGGCAGCGATCGTCGCGGGCACGCTGTTCACCTCGCTGCCGCACCAATATGAGTGGATGGAGCTGGTGTTCGGGATTCCGGCGATCGTGATTGCCTATGGCTATGTCATCTGGCGCTGGGCGTTCGGGCCCGAGGATCGCAAGCTGTTCAAGAAACTGCCCGGGGCCGAAGAGGCGACCTTGACGGCTTGAGATCACGCGAAGGCGCGAAGGGTATTGTTCGCGCAGAGGCGCAGAGAGCGCAGAGGTGTTGCGCGAATGGAGATCATCTCGCGTCAGCGAGAACTCTTTACAACCGGCAGCCAATAAAAAAGGGCGCGCTGGCGCGGCCAAAGACGCCACGAAGGACACCCCCCTGCGCCCTCCGCGCCTCTGCGCGAAAATCTTTCTTCTCTTCGCGCCTCCGCGCCTCCGAGTGAATCAATCAGTGTCGGAAATGGCGCATCCCGGTGAAGACCATCGCCAGCCCGGCTTCGTCGGCCGCGGCAATCACTTCGTCGTCGCGGATCGAGCCGCCCGGCTGGATCACCGCCGTCGCGCCCGCCTCGACCGCAGTTAGCAAACCATCGGCGAACGGGAAGAAGGCGTCGGAGGCGACTGCCGCGCCGATCGTGCGCGATTGCGGCCAGCCGGCTTTCTCGGCGGCGTCCTTGGCTTTCCATGCAGCGATACGCGCCGATTCGACGCGGCTCATCTGCCCCGCGCCGATCCCGGCGGTGGCATTATCCTTGGCGTAGACGATCGCGTTCGACTTGACGTGCTTGGCGACGGTCCAGGCGAAGCGGCAGTCGGCGAGTTCCTGGGGAGTCGGCGCGCGCTTGGTGACGACTTTGAGGTCGCCCTCGATCAGCGCATTGTCGCGCGACTGGATCAGCATGCCGCCGGCGATCGATTTCATCTGCAGGCCCGGGCGCGCCGGATCGGAGAGCTCACCGGTCAGCAGTAGACGCAGGTTCTTTTTCTTGGCGAACACCGCCTTGGCGGCATCCGAGGCATCGGGCGCGCAAACGACTTCGGTGAAGATCTCGCTGATCGCCGCTGCCGTCTCCTCGTCGAGCGGGCGGTTGAGCGCGACGATGCCGCCGAACGCCGACACCGAATCGCAGGCGAGCGCGGCCTTGTAGGCCTCGATCAGCGTGTCGGCGGTAGCGACGCCGCACGGATTGGCGTGCTTGACGATGACGCAGGTCGGCGGGCCGTCGCGGAATTCGGCGACCAGCTCCAGCGCGGCGTCGGCGTCGT
This sequence comes from Sphingomonas sp., assembly GCA_051954635.1. Classification (GTDB taxonomy): domain Bacteria; phylum Pseudomonadota; class Alphaproteobacteria; order Sphingomonadales; family Sphingomonadaceae; genus Sphingomonas. The sequence goes on from JBQCHO010000079.1 coordinate 4,233, forward strand.
TGAGGTTGTTGTAGCTGAGCTCCTTACCCTGGACCTGGCTTGCCTGGGCGATGCCGCGTGCGGCCGGGCCCATCGGCAGGTAAAGCGCCGCCGACTGGTGGGGATTTTCGCCGTAGCGCAGCTCGTCCGCTTTCCTGAGCGGCACCGACAGCGTGTCGGGGAACGCCTGGCCCTGATCGGCGAAGGCGAACCAGGACGAGATCGCCGCATCGTAGGCGGCAGTCGCGGCATAGGCCTTGGCGGCGAGTTCCTTGCGGTCGTCGAGCGTCGTCGTGCCGCCGGAGACCAGCGCGTAGTCGGCCGGATCGGTCAGAATCGCGACATAAGCGTGATTCTTCGCCGCCGAACGCACCATCGACGGCCCGCCGATATCGATATTCTCGATGATCTCGTCGCGGCCCGCGCCCTTCGCGACGGTCTGGGCGAAGGGGTAGAGGTTGACGACCACGAGATCGATCGCGCTGATCTCATGCTCGCGCATCGACGCGGCGTGTTCTGGATCGTCGCGCACCGCGAGCAGGCCGCCATGCACTTTGGGGTGCAGCGTCTTGACGCGGCCGTCCATCATCTCGGGGAAGCCGGTCAGGTCCGAAATGTCGCGCACCTCGAGCCCAGCGTCGCGCAACGCCTTGGCGGTGCCGCCGGTCGAAACCAATTCGACGCCCTTGGACGCCAGCGCCTTGCCGAGATCGACGATGCCGGTCTTGTCGGAAACCGACAGCAGCGCGCGCTTGATGGTGATGTCGGTCATTGATCGGCCTCGTCCGTTCGCCCTGAGCTTGTCGAAGGGCGGGGGCGATCGGGCTTCGACAGGCTCAGCCCGAACGGGGTGGGGTTCGAGCGCCCCCCAATAGCGGTCAGCCCGCGCGCTTCAAGACCCAGCTGACATTCGCGCCCCCCGCCGGCGCCGCACCGGCGACGACGAGCTGCTGCGTGGATTGCGGCCGGCCGTCGGCATCGATCCACAGGCTCGATTCGACCGTCACCGTCGCCCCTTTGCAGCGGAATTGCCACGCCGCCTTGCCGCCGGGCAGGCGCAGCAAAGCGGCCATGCCGTCGGCGGTCGGGCTCACCTGCACCCCCGCGCCGAGGTGAAAGCGCACCGCGAACGGCGTCGCGGTGAGCTTGCGACGCCGGCCCGAGGGCAGCAGCATGTCCTCGCCGCGCAATTCCTTGCCGTCGCTCAGCAGCACCAATTGCCGGCGATGGACGAAGACGAAGCGGCGGGCATAGCCGTCATGGCTCGCCTCGATCCGGCTCGCCGCCTCGCTTTCCTCGCGCGCCAGCTCGACCTCGGCGACGCCCTTGCCGAGCATCCCATCGGGTAGCACCGCGGTCGAATTGCTGTCGGCAAGCGTCAGCGTCGAATGCGCCGCGGTGCTGCGCAGACCCTGGACAAGCTCGGCCGGCACCTGCGACACGGCCGCGCGCGCACCGCCGCAATTGACCACGATCCGCGCCGGACCGTCGGACATTTCGAACGCCAGCGTCGAGGCGCAGCCGGTCTTCATCAGCTTGGCGATCGGCGGCGGCGCGGCGTCGACGATGACGACGGTCTTTTGCGCCGCGAGCCGCTGATAGCCCCAGTCGCGCGCCTGTTTGAGCGGGCGGGTGCGGATGCCGGTCGCGGCGATGATCTGGTCGAGCCGTTCGGCCCCGGTCGGCGCGCTGCCCTGCCAGCTCGACAGGCCGTGATCGCCGTGGGTGAGGCCGAGCAGCGCCGGCACCATCCGTCCGAGCGCGGTGGCGATCGGCGCGGGCGGCTCGATCCGGCGCACCGCATAGCATTGCCCAAGCATCGTCAGCAGCATGACGATGTCGAGCTGCGCCGCGGGCGAGCGCGACACGGTGCCGCCATCGTCGAACACCGAGGCTTCGATCGCCTTGGTCAAGCCGGTCTCGGCGACCAACCGCCGCGTGTCGCCGCCCGGGATCAGTAGCCCCGCGGCGATCGCGCCGCACCAGGTGGCGATCCGCGGCACCCCGACCGGCAGCTTGTCCGCGCCGCGATCGATGTGGCGGCCGCCCCGCGCGAAGGCGTTGAGCACCGCCGAGCGATAGACGAGGTCGGTCGACGACAGGATCAGCGGCGCGTGCGCGGCCCACATCAGGATGCGGCGGCCGACCAGGTCGTGACGCCATGCCGGCTCGGAGACGTGATCGGCATGCACGTCGAGCCATTTCTGCATCAGATATTCGGCGATCGGCGTCGCCTGCGCGCGGGTCGCGACGCTGGAAAGGTCGCGCAGCCAGGCGAAGCTGTGGAGGTGCTCGGCGAAGCGCAGCGACCAATCGGGATGCGCGAGGTTGATCCCCTCGATCGGACGACCCTCGCCGGCGATCGTCAGCATGCCCTTCATCAGCGCGTTGCCGCGCCGTACGTCGCCGAGAAACGGATCGTCGGGCACCGCGATCAGCTTGAGCGGATAGCGTCCGCGCAGCCGCAGCCCGTGGATCGGCGTCCGCCAGGTTAGCCGTGCGAAGCGTTCGGACAGGCGTTCGGCGAGCGACAGACCCTTGTCGCTGCCGAGGCGAATCAGCCGCTTGCCCTGCTCGATGCCGTCGGCAGCGGTGTCGGGCGTGGGGCCGTCGCTCACCCGCCCCTCAGGGCGCGGATGTTGGCGGCGTAGCGCTCAGGGCCGCCCTTGAAGGTGGCGGTGCCGGCGACCAGCGCGTCGGCGCCCGCGTCGACGCATTGCCGCGCGGTGTCGGGATCGATGCCGCCATCGACTTCCAAATCGATGTCGCGGCCCGATTTGTCGATCATCGTGCGGATCGCCTCGATCTTGCGGAGCTGGCTCGGGATGAAGCTCTGCCCGCCGAAGCCGGGATTGACGCTCATCACCAGGATCAGGTCGACCAGGTCCATCAGGTAATCGAGCATCTTCGCCGGGGTGCCGGGATTGAGCACCACGCCGGCGCGCTTGCCGAGCGACTTGATGTGCTGGATGCTGCGGTGGATGTGCGGCCCCGCCTCGGGATGGACGGTGATCGTGTCGGCGCCCGCCTCGGCGAAAGCATCGAGATAGGCGTCGATCGGCGAGATCATCAGATGGACGTCGAACGGCAGCGTCGTGACCGGGCGCAACGCCTTCACCACCACCGGGCCCATGGAGATGTTGGGGACGAAATGGCCGTCCATCACGTCGATATGCACCCAGTCGGCGCCGGCAGCTTCGATCGCGCGAACCTCCTCACCCAGACGGGCGAAATCGGCGCTGAGAATGGAGGGCGCGATGCGGACGGGCTTGGTCATGCGCTTGTGCATGTAACATGCCGCGTTGGCTCCGCAAGCTGGTCTGTCAGCCGGTTCGTTTTAGCCGCGCGATGAAGAAGCCGTCGCAGCCACCCTCGGCTTCGAGCATGCCGGGGAGCGTGCGCAGCCAGCCGCGATCGGTGGCGGTCATGCCGGCGGGGAGTTCGTCGGCGCGGACGAGGTCGATCGCGAAATCGGCGCGCTCGGCGAGGAAGCGGTCGATTTGCGCCTCACCCTCAGCAGGCTCAAGCGAACACGTCGCATAGACCAGCGTCCCGCCGGGGCGCACCCAATCGGCGACGCGGACGAGCAATTTCGCCTGGAGCGCGGCAGCTTCCTCGATCAGCGCAGGCGACACGCGATGGAGCACATCGGGGTGACGGCGGAAGATGCCGGTCGCGCTGCATGGCGCGTCGAGCAGCACGGCGTCCGCGGGTTCGCGCGGCGTCCAGTCGAGCGCGTCGGCGGCGACCGTTTCGGCGGCGAGCCCGGTGCGCTCGAGATTTTCGGAAAGTCGCGCGAGACGACTTGCCGAGACGTCGAGCGCGGTGACTTCCCAGCCCGCGGACGCGAGCTGCAGCGTCTTGCCGCCTGGCGCGGCGCAGACGTCGATCGCGCGGCCTGCGCCGGGGCCGATCAGGCGCGCTGGCAGCGACGCGGCGATGTCCTGCACCCACCACTCGCCCTCGGCATAGCCCGGGAGCGTGGGCACCGGATCGTGCTCGGCGAGGCGGCGGTGGCACGGCAACAGGCTGACACCTCCGAGATCTGCGGGCGCCTCGTCACTTTTCAGCGTCAGATCGAGCGGCGGCGGTGCGGCGATCGCGCGGGCGGCAGCCTCCACCATCGGTTCGCCCCATGCCTTGCGCCAGCGGGCGGCGACCGGCTCGGGCAGCGCCGGCACCTCGGGCAGCGCGGCATCGCTACGCATCAGCGTGCCGAACACTCCGTGGACCAGCTTGCGTGGCCCGCCATCGACCAGCGGCAGCGCGGTCGAGATCGCGGCGTGCGGCGGGGTCTTGAGCATCAGCGCCTGGGCGAGCGCGATGCGCAGGGCGAAGCGCGCCTTGGCGTCATCGGGCAGCGGCCGCGCGGTCGCCGAATCGATCAACGCATCGAGATCGGGCAGGCGGCGCATCACCTCGGCGGCGATGGCGTGCGCGAGCGCGCGATCGTTGCTCTGATCGAGATCACGCGCGGCGGCGTCGAGCGCTGCTTCGAGTGCCTGGCCGCGGCGCAGCACCGCGTCGAGCAGCCGGAGCGCGGCGCGGCGCGCGGGCACGCCGGGGCCGTCTTGCGGGGTGCTGCGTCTTGATCTCGGGCGTCGGTCGGCCAATCTTGGGTCCTGTCTTTGTCGGGAGAAACGCCCATGGGCCGCCGCCCGCCGCACGTAAAGCCGCCAGCGCATCTTTCGAAGAGCCCGCCGGTGCCCAAGCCCGATCCCAAGCTGCCCGAGAACGACAGCGGCGATCCGCTCGGCCTCGATCCGACGCGCTATGGCGACTGGACGCTCAAGGGAATCGCGGTCGACTTCTAAGCCTCCGCCGGAACGAACGCGCGGCTGGCGCGTCGGGGCCTTCGTGACTGCTCGCGAACTCTTCGCCGACCGGCGGTGGCGCTGGACGGCGATCGCGGCTGCAATCGTCTTCGCCCTACTGCTGATCGTCGCGATGTTTCCGTTCGGCTGGCTCAAGCCGCGCATCGAGCGCGATCTGTCGCAGAAGGTCGGCCGGCAAGTGACGATCGGCGGGATGCGGCGCGAATCGCTGTTCTCGTTCACGCCCACGATCATGGTCAGCGACGTCCGCGTGCCGCAGCCGGTCTGGGCCGGCAAGGGCGACCTCGCGACCCTCGCGCACGGGCAAATCCGCTTCAACACCGTTGCCGCGCTGTTCGGGCACTTTTCGCCCAAGAGCATCGCGCTGTCTGGACTGCGCCTGTCGCTCGTCCGCAACCGGAATGGCCGCACCAATTGGCCGTCGAGCGGTGGCGGCAGCGGCAGCCTCGCGCTCGATCGTCTGGTGCTGAGAGACGCGCAAGTCACCTATCGCGACGCCAAGCAGGATCGGCAGGCGCAGGTGACGCTTGCGGCCGACAGCACGCACGGCCTGACCGCGACGGGCAGCGGTGCGATCCAGGGGCATGCCGTGACGCTGTCCGCCCACGGCCCGGCAATCACCGACGCCTCGGCCCGCTGGCCGTTCGAAGCGCGGATCGAGGGCGACGCGGTGGGGATGACGATCAAGGGCGTGATGGACCACCCGCTCGACACCGCCCACCTGACCGCCGACATGACCGCGCACGCGACCGACCTCAAGCTGATCGACGCGATCATCGAGGCAGGGCTGTTCGGCACCCAGCCGGTCAAGCTCGCCGCGCACGCGGTGCATGACGGCACGAGCTGGACGGTGACCAAGCTGCGCGGCACGATCGGCCGCTCCGATCTCACCGGCCACATCACCACCAGGCTGGTTGGCGGCCGCACCAAGCTCGACGGCGCGGTGACCTTCGGCCAGCTCGATTTCGACGATCTCGCGTCGGATGCCGGCAAGGCCCGCGCGGCGCAGGTCCGCGCGCAGATCGGCCGCAAACTGGTGCCGCCGACGCGGATCAATCTCGCGCATGTCGGCGATACCGACGGCGTGATTCGTATCGCCGCGCGCAACTTGGTGTCGAGCTCGCCCTCGTCACTCGCGGCGCTGTCGGGCACGCTGACGCTCGACCACCGCCGGCTTACGCTCGATCCCTTTCGGCTCGATCTCACCCGCGGCCACATCAGCGGCCGGGTCACGGTCGATCAGCGCGACGGCGGCCCGCTGCCGCGCGTCACCATCGCGCTCGATCTTGCCGGCAGCGACCTACCGACCCTGGTTGGCGGTGGCGGCGACGTCACCGGATCGGTGACCGGCCGGCTGCGCCTCGTCGGCAAGGGCAGCACCTTCCGCGAGGTGGTCGGCAATGCAGACGGTCGAATCGGCATCGTCGCGCGCAATGGCGCGCTGCCGGCCAAGATCGCCTCCGAACTCGGCTTCGACATCGGCCGCACACTGACCGCCGACGATCAGGATCGCGCCGGCCTGCGCTGCGCCGCGATCGGCCTGGCAATGCGCGGCGGCACCGGCACGCTCGATCCGATGGTGATCGATACCACGCGCGCCCAATCGCGGGGGGTCGGCACGATCCGCTTCCCCCAAGAAGCGCTGGCGATCCGCCTCACCGGAGCGCCCAAGCAGAAGAGCGTGCTGCGGCTGCCCGCGGCGATCATCGTCGGCGGCACGATCAAGGACCCGCAGGTCGATTTGCAGAAGGGTTCGAAGTCGGTCGGCAACATTCTGAAGGCGATCAGCCAGTCGATCACCGGCAACCAGCCGCCGCGCGCGACCGACGCCGATTGCAACGCGCTCGCCGCGCAGGCGCTAGGCGGCGAGTAACGCCTGCGCCGCGGCGAGATCGTCCTCATCGACCATCACGCGGACGGGGATCAGCAGCCAATTGCCGTAGATGTTCGACTCGCCGTCGAACGCCACCGCGTCGATCCCTTCGGACTCGAGCCGGCCGACGACGATGTACGCCTCGTTGCGTTCGAACCGGCCGAGTTCGATTAGCGCCATCAGCGCGGATCCGCCGCGGGGATGTGCGACTGGACGCGCAGCGGCAGGCCGTCGATGCTCGCGGTGCGGGTCGAAATCTTGACGAGGCGCCCCGCCGGGTCTTGCTGCGCGTGATATTTGACCAATGTCTCGCGCTCGTGATCGAGCGTCATGCGCGGCACGCCCCAGCCGCAACTGGTCTGCACGCTGTCGAGCGTGATGCGGAACACCTGGCGGATGCCGGGCAGGCGGGGAAACGCGGCGGCGAGCGCGTCGAACCCGGCATCCTGCGGCAGGATCGCCTCGCCGTGTCCGTAGAGACGCATGATCAGCGCGGGATTTTCGAACGCGCAGAACATGATCGTGATGCGCCCGTCTGCGGTCAGATGCGCCTGCGTCTCGTTCCCCGAGCCGCCGAGATCGAGATAGGCGACGGTGCCGGCGTCGAGCACGCGGAACGTATCCATGCCCTTGGGGCTGAGGTTGATCCGTCCCTCGGCCGCCGCGGTGGCGACGAAGAACAGCGGCTGGCGCGCGATGAACGCGCGGTGCGTGTCGTCGAGCGCGGCGAAGAATTCCGACATGGCCGATCTTTAGCTTGGGCGGTGGGCGGCGTCACGCGCGCCGATCAGGCGTAGAGCTTCGGAAAGCCCGCCTTGAACGCGGCGACCTTCGGCTTGTCCCATTGCACGATATAGGGGTGCAGCGGGTGGCGATCGTAGAAATGCTGGTGATAGGCTTCGGCCGGATAGAAGGTGCCGCTCTCGATCTTCGTCACGATCGGCGCCTTGAACGCATGGCTCTCCTGGAGTTGCGCGACATAGGCCTTGGCCACCGCGGCTTGCGCCGGCGATTGCGGGAAGATCGCCGAACGATAGCTCGGGCCGCTGTCGGGGCCTTGCCGGTTGAGCTGGGTCGGATCGTGCGCGATCGAGAAATAGACCCGCAGCAGCGTGCCGTAGCTCACCACTTGCGGATCGTAGACGATGCGGACCGATTCGGCGTGGCCGGTCTGTTCTGTGGAGACGGCGCCATAATTGGCCGAGGCGCGCGCGCCGCCGTCATAGCCGGCAGTCACCGACTTGACGCCCTTCACATGCTCGAACACCGCCTCCATGCCCCAGAAGCAGCCGCCGGCGAGCACCGCGGTCGCGCTGTGGCCGGCCGCCGGCACGTCGTGGGCGGGCGCGGGGATCGCGACGGCATGTTCGGCATTGGCGATGCCGGTGTAGAATGAAATCGCGGCGAGCCCGGTAAATCCGGCGGCCGCGACGAGCAGGCGGTTCATGGCTATCCCGTGGCGACGCACGCCTTATGCGCGTGCGGCTGGGGACCTTAGCAGCGTTAGATGAATGTAAGCTGAGCCGTGCTCAGCCCGTGACGACCTGCTCGGTCGGCGCACCGTGGCTGAGATTATGCGCGACGGCACCCGGATGCAGCGCAACGACGCCCACCGCGCCGAGCGCGAAGCCGCCGACGAAGCGCCAGAAGAAGCCGGATTTGATCATGGTACGCATAAACTTTTCTCATTGGGGCGATCGTAGGTCGTTCGATCGAACTATACGTCGCCATGTCGTAATTCAAGGGGCGATCGGCGGCTGTTACCGCCTGACCGGATAACATTTTGTCGCTTATACCCGACGGGGGTTAACCGCAGATGGATCGCTTGTTCATCGCAGCGCAGCACAAGCGCGCTGGATTCGCTCACCTGCTTCGGTCAACAACGCCTCGGAGGTCGCGTAGCTGATGCGCATTGCAGGGGATAGGCCGAATGCGACGCCCGGCACCGCCGCCACCTTGGCGTCTTCGAGCAGATAGGCGACCAGCGCCGAATCGCTGTCCATCACCTGCCCGCCGGGTGCGGTCTTGCCGATCAGCCCCGACAGGTCGGGATAGACGTAGAACGCGCCCTCGGGCGTCGGACAGTGCACACCATTGATCTGGTTGAGCATCGACACGACGAGGTCACGGCGCGACTGGAACGCGGCGGCGCGCTCCTTGAGGAACGACTGGTCGCCGCTCAGCGCCGCGGTCGCCGCCGCCTGCGCGATCGAGCACGGGTTCGAGGTCGATTGCGATTGCAGCTTGGAGATCGCCTTGATCAGCGGCGCCGGGCCGCCGGCGAAGCCGATCCGCCAGCCGGTCATCGCATAGGCCTTCGAGCAGCCGTTGACCGTCAGCGTGCGCTCGTAGAGCGACGGGCAGACCTCGGCGATCGTCGCGAAGGCGAAATCGTCATAGGTGATGTGCTCATACATGTCGTCGGCGAACACCCAGACGTGCGGGTGCCGCTCGAGCACCGCGCTCAGCGCCTTCAATTCGGCCGCGGTATAGCCCGCGCCGGTTGGGTTCGACGGCGAGTTGAGGATCAGCCACTTGGTCCTGGGCGTGATCGCCGCTTCGAGTTGCTCGGGGCGCAGCTTGTAATGCTGCTCGGGCCCGCATTCGACGAACACCGGGGTGCCGCCGGCGAACTGGACGACATCGGGGTAGCTCACCCAATAAGGCGCCGGCACGATCACCTCGTCGCCGGCATCGACGGTGGCGACGATCGCGTTGAACAAGGTGTGCTTGCCGCCGACGTTCACGGTGATCTGGGCGGGGCTGTAATCGAGGCGGTTGTCGCGCTTGAACTTGGCGGCGATCGCTTCCTTGAGCTCGGGCGTGCCGTCGACATTGGTGTATTTGGTCTTGCCCGCGCGGATCGCCTCGATCGCGGCTTCCTTGACGAAATCGGGGGTGTCGAAATCGGGCTCGCCCGCGCCCAGGCCGATGACATCGACACCGGCGCGCTTCAATTCCATCACCTTCGAGGTGATCGCGAGGGTCGGCGAGGGCTGGATGCGGCCGAGCGCGGCGGAAGTCTGCATGGTCGAAGCGCCTGTCCTGGAGGGGCGGAAGCGCTCGCGCCTATAGCGTCTCCGCCTTCGCAACTGCAACAGCGGGAATCAGCCCGCGCAGCGCATTGCCGATGAAGAAGCCGCCCGCGAGATCGGCGGGGCGCAAATCGCCCTCGATCGCGCGGCCGCTCTCGATCAGTTCGGCGCGCAGCACGCCCGGCAGCAGCCCGCGCGACAAGGGCGGCGTGACAAGCATCCCGCCACGCTTGACGAACAGGTTGGTGAAGCTGCCTTCGGTCAGGAAGCCGTCAGGCGTCGTCAGCGCGACCTCGAACGTGCCGGCGGCGTGGCGCGCGGCATTGTAGAAGCTGCGATTGCTGGTCTTGTGCGTCAGGCGGAAGTCGTCGCCATGCGCCGGTTGCGGCACGATCGCCACCGGCACAGGCCCGGCCGGTGTTTCGGGAACCGGCGACACCTGGATCGCGATCGCACCGCTTGGGCCGAGCAGCAGGCGGATGCGCCGCCGGTCGCGCAGCCGGAAGGTCGCGGCCTGCAATTCGTTGCGCGTCGCGTGGCGATCGAACGGATAGCCGAACCGGATCGCGCTCGCCTTCATCCGTGCGAGATGGCGTTCAAGCAGCGGGATGCCGTGGTCGGGATCGAACGCCATCGTCTCAATCAGGTCGAAGCGGCGCTGCCCCGCGGTGACGAACGCGCCCTTGGCCAGGCATTCGGCCCATTCCTCGTTACCGCGCGAATCGGCGACAATGCCCGAGCCGAGGCCGATCCGGGCGACGCCGGGCTCGCGAATCGCCAGCGTGCGGATCGCCACGTTGAAGATCGCGTCGCCGGTTGCATCGATGCGGCCGATCGCGCCGGTATAGATGCCGCGCGGCGCTTGCTCGATCTCGGCGACGACCTCGCTCGCCCGGATCTTCGGCGCGCCGGTGATCGATCCGCACGGGAACAATGACGTCACGACGTCGATCGCGTCGCGGCCGGGGGCGAGGGCGGCGGTGACGTCGGAGACCATCTGATGGACGGTCGGATAGGTCTCGACGCGGAACAGCGCGGGCGCGTCGACGCTGCCGGGGGTCGCGACGTGCGACAGATCGTTGCGCAGCAGATCGACGATCATCAGATTTTCGGCGCGCTGCTTGGCATCGTCGCCCAGCCGGCGAATCGCGTCGCGATCGGCATCGGGGGTGTCGCCGCGCGTCGCGGTGCCCTTCATCGGCCGCGCGAGCAGGCGATCGCCATCGAGCCGGAAGAACAATTCGGGCGACAGCGACAGCAGCGTCTCGCGTCCGGTCGCGACGATCGCCCCGTAGCGCGCCGCCGCCTGGGTCCGCAGCCGGGCGTAGAGCGCGAGCGGGTCGCCGCTGAACCGCACTTCGGCAGGGAAGGTGAGGTTGGCCTGATAGATATCGCCCGCCGCGATCAGTTCGAGCACACGCGCCAACCGCGCGTCATAGGTCGCGCGCTCGATCAGCGGCTCGGGCGGCGCGGCCCAGGCGCCATCGGGATCGGGCAGCAACGCGGGCATGTCGTCGCGGTCGATCGTCTCGAACCGGTCGAACAGCCCGAACCAGATCAGCGGCTCGGCTGGATCGCCGGCGGTGGCGAGCCGCGGCTCGATGCCATGCCCTGCCTCGTAAGACAGGAACCCCGCGGCGTGCAGCCCTTCGGTGCGCGCGGTGCGGATCGCGTCCAGCGCCGGCATGACCTCGGCGACAGTATGCGCCTCGACCACCCGGACCGGCGCACGATACAGCCGCGCCGGCGCTCCGTCGGGTGCGGCGTCGTCGAGCAGGACGAACGGGGCGGCAAGGTCGAGCTGCATGCTTGACGCCAGATGCACCGACGCGGCCCCTCGGGGCAAGCCCAACCTTGCCGCTTGCGCCGGCGATGCCTATCCATCGTCCCATGTCGACCCAACCGCTTCGCGCCGCGATCGTCCCCGTCACCCCGCTGCAGCAGAATTGCTCGCTTATATGGTGCACCGAAACGATGCGCGGCGCGTTCGTCGATCCCGGCGGCGACCTGCCCAAGTTGAAGGCGGCGATGACCCATCACGGGGTGACGATCGAAAAGATCATCCTGACCCACGGCCATATCGATCATTGCGGCGAGGCGGGGACGCTCGCCAAGGATCTCGATGTTCCGATCGAAGGTCCGCACGAAGCCGACCGTTTCTGGATCGCGCGCCTCGACGAAGACGGCCGCCAATGGGGCATCGCCGGCCATGTGTTCGAGCCCGATCGCTGGCTCGACGAGGGCGACCAGGTGACCGTCGGCAATCTGACGCTCGACGTCTATCACACGCCCGGCCACACGCCGGGCCATGTCATCTTCCATCATCGCGACTCGAAGCTGGCGCTGGTCGGTGACGTGTTGTTCGCCGGCTCGATCGGCCGCACCGACTTTCCGATGAGCGATCACGCCGCGCTGATCGAGTCGGTGGTCACCAAGCTATGGCCGCTCGGCGACGACACCGCGTTCGTCCCCGGCCACGGCCCGGCGAGCACGTTCGGGCGCGAACGGCAGCACAATCCGTTCGTCGGCGGTTCGGCGCTGGCCTAGCATCCGGCGCGCAAGGGGCGCCCGGGCATCCTCCCGCCCTTCCAATGTTGGATTTTCTCTGGTCTATCCTGTGCGATGGAACAGCATGACATTTCCGAGGTCGCCCGCCGCCCGCGTCGCGCAACCGAGGCGCGACCGGCGCGAAGCGGGCGCAAACCCCTCGCCAAGCGGTCGCGCGGTCGTCGCACCGGTGTCGCGTCGCCGGCGCGCCCGTGTCGCCGGTATGGCGCTTCATGTCGCGTCGCTGGGGCGTCGCAGGCGCAACGGGCGACAAAACCGCGCGACGATCTCCACTTTGTCCACTTCACCCCGCGGAGATTGGCGACAGCGCCGGACTTGGCGGCGCGTCGCCCCAATACCCCGCCTCCGCCGCGGCCTTGCAACCCCGCGGAAAATCGTTATAGCGCCGCCCTTCGCGATGCGTCCGGCCGCTTGAGCCCTCCGCGGCCCAACGGCTGCCGGTTGTCTCTTTCGCCGACCGGGCTTATTCGCGGTCCTGATCCAGATTTATTTTGAAGGCAAGGTGCCGAAATGGCCGTCCCCAAGAGAAAGACTTCGCCCTCCAAGCGCGGCATGCGCCGGGGCCACGATTCGCTGACGCCCGCGGCGTACCAGGAATGCCCGAATTGCGGCGAACTCAAGCGCCCGCACAATCTGTGCGGCGCGTGCGGCCATTATAACGGCCGCGAGATCGTCTCGGTCGAAGGCTGATCAGCCAGACCTGAAAGCAGCGGAGACCAGCGCGCGTGCCAGACAGCTCCCGGATCGCCGTCGATGCCATGGGCGGTGACGAAGGGCTGGAGGTGATGCTCGCTGGCGTTGCGCGTGCGCGGCGCAAGTTCGAGGGGATGAAGTTCATCCTCGTCGGCGACGAGGCTGCGATTCGCGACGGGCTCAAGACCCATCCGAACCTCACCGCGCATTCGGAAATCGTTCACGCGCCCGACGTCGTTGGCTCGAGCGACAAGCCGAGCCAGGCGATCCGCCGTGCCAAGACGACCTCGATGGGCATCGCCATCGACATGGTGAAGCAGGGCCGGGCCGGCGCCGCGGTTTCCTCGGGTAACACCGGTGCGCTGATGGCGATGGCCAAGCTCGCGCTCCGCACGATGCCGGGGATCGATCGGCCGGCGCTCGCCGCGTTGCTGCCGACGCTGGGCGACAACGACGTCGTCGTGCTCGACCTCGGCGCCAATACCGAGTGCGACGCGCGCAACCTCGTCCAGTTCGCGGTGATGGGCGCCGCTTACGCCCGCACCGCGATGGACCTCGAAGCGCCGCGCGTCGCCTTGCTCAACATCGGCACCGAGGATCAGAAGGGCACCGACATCATCCGCGATGCCGCAACGACGCTGCGTGCGGCGGACCATTTGCCGCTCGATTTCACCGGTTTCATCGAGGGCGACCGGCTGTCGCGCGGCGATGTCGACGTGATCGTGTGCGACGGCTTTTCGGGCAATATTGCGCTCAAGACGGCCGAAGGGACGGCGCGGTTCGTCGCCGATCTGCTCAAGCGCGCGTTCCGCAGCTCGGCGCGCTCGAAGATCGGCTTCTTGATTTCACGCCCGGCGACCGAATTGCTGCGCCACCATCTCGATCCCAACAATCACAACGGCGCGGTCTTCCTCGGCCTCAACGGGCTGGTGGTGAAGAGCCATGGCGGCGCTAACGAATTGGGGGTCGCCACCGCGATCGGCGCGGCGGCGAAGATGGTCCGCGACCGGCTGACCGAAAAGATCATCGCCGATCTCGCCAATGTCAGGGCTGCTGCCGCATGATTCGCGCCGTCATCACCGGGACCGGATCGGCGCTGCCCGCGCGCCGCGTCTCGAACGCCGAGCTCGCGCAGAGTGTCGATACCTCGGACGAGTGGATCGTCGAGCGCACCGGGATCCGCTTCCGCCACATTGCAAGCCCTGAAGAAACGACGGCGACGTTGGGTGCTGACGCCGCAAAGGCGGCGCTCGCCGCGGCGGGCGTGCATGCGCGCGACGTCGACCTGATCGTGCTGGCGACGGCGACCCCCGACCAGACCTTTCCGTCGTCGGCGACCAAGATCCAGCATCTGCTCGAAATCGACGATTGCGTGGCGTTCGACGTCGCCGCGGTATGTTCGGGATTTCTCTATGCGGTGCAGGTTGCCGACAGCTTGATCCGTGCCGGCAACGCCCACCGCGCGCTGGTGATCGGATCGGAGACGTTCAGCCGGATCCTCGATTGGGAAGATCGCGGGACGTGCGTGCTGTTCGGCGACGGTGCGGGGGCGGTCGTGCTCGAGGCGCAGGATAGCGACGACAAGGCCGGGCGCGGCATTCTCGCGACCAAGCTCCACGCCGATGGGCGCCACAACGAGCTGCTCTATGTCGATGGCGGTCCATCGACCACCGGTACCGTCGGCAAGCTGCGCATGAAGGGCCGTGAGGTGTTTCGCCATGCGGTGGTCAACCTCGCGACAGTGCTCGAGGAAACGCTGACTGCCGCCGGGCTCGACGTCGCCGATGTCGACTGGGTGGTGCCGCACCAGGCCAATGCCCGCATCCTCGACGCGACTGCTCGGAAGTTGGGGCTCGGCGCGGACAAGGTCGTCGTTACGGTCGACCAGCACGCCAACACCTCTGCGGCTTCGGTGCCGCTCGCGCTCGACACCGCGGTGCGCGACGGGCGCATCAAACAGGGCGATCTGCTCGTCTTGGAGGCGATGGGCGGCGGGTTCACCTGGGGCGCGGCGGCCGTCCGATTCTGATACGGCCACGACGGCCCTAAAAGGGCTTTTCGGACTGCCCGTCATTGTGTTACTTCTAACATTGGTATTGATCGGAAGGGCTTCTCATGGCGACTGTCGGCACATTGACGCGGGCTGATCTGGCCGAATCGCTGCACCGCAAGGTGGGGCTGT
Source organism: Sphingomonas sp. (assembly GCA_051954635.1). Classification (GTDB taxonomy): domain Bacteria; phylum Pseudomonadota; class Alphaproteobacteria; order Sphingomonadales; family Sphingomonadaceae; genus Sphingomonas. The sequence goes on from JBQCHO010000079.1 coordinate 19,398, forward strand.
CGCGCGCTGAATCGGCGGACCTCGTCGAACAGGTTCTCGGGCACATGTCCGACGCGCTCGCCAAGGGCGAGAACGTCAAGATTTCCGGTTTCGGCACCTTCGTGCTGCGTGACAAGGGCCAGCGGATCGGTCGCAACCCCAAGACCGGGGTCGAGGTGCCGATCGCGCCGCGCCGCGTGCTCACCTTCCGTGCCAGCCAGATGATGCGCGATCGCATCGTCGAAGCGGGATAAGCGCCGCGTGGCCGGCGCAGGCGACAAGGACGCTGGTGCTTTTCGGACGATTGGCGAGGTAGCCGCGGAGACGGGCCTCGCGCAGCATGTCCTGCGCTATTGGGAAACGCGGTTCGTGCAACTGCGCCCGGTGCAGCGCGCGGGCAATCGGCGCTATTATCGGCCCGACGACGTCGCGCTGGTGATGCGGATCGACCGCTTGCTCAACAGTGACGGCTACACGATTCGCGGCGTCCAGCAATTGCTGGCGAGCGAGGCGCGGGGCGGTGGTGCCGATGGGGCAGGAGACACGTCGCTGCTCGCGTCGCTCACCGCGGTGCGCGGGATGATCGCGCGGGCGCTCGCCGACGATCATGGCTGATCGTCGCGGCGCGATCGTCGCGCTGATCGCTCTTTCATTACCGGCCGCGTGCGGGAAGACCGGCGTAGATCATCAAGCGACCAACCAGATCGCGCCGACGAACACGCCCGCCGCTGCGCCGTCAGCGGATGCGACGCCGGCCAGCGCGAGTCTAGCCAAATATGCCGGCCATTATCCGTTCGATGCGATCGGCGGCGTGCGGTTTCTCGATGTTCCCGAGGTCCAGTCTGCGGTTTCGGCGCTGGTGCCGGCCGCAGACATCCGTCGCCTGGTGCTTGGCGGCGATGGGCCGGGTACGCCGATCGCGATGAAGGACGGCGCGCTCGTCGCCTGGGGTTGCGAGACGCATAATTGCGGCGATCATGACTGGTCCGTCACGATCACGCCCGATGGCGGGCACGCGCAGGTCTGCTATCATGACGCCGCGGCGATGCGCGCACAGTCGCGCTGGTATCTCGCGCCGGGCAAGACCGAGATGCGCGACGGGGATTGCCCGAGCGGCGACTGACGCTTCGCGCTGGCCCTTCGCGTGGACCATGCCTATCCTTGCACGTTCGCGGGTCTGGTGGAGGAATCATGCTCGAACATGTGCCGCGCTGGCTCGGCGCCGCGATCAAGGGGATGCGTGCGGGCACCGACAAGCTGGCGATCGTCCAGCCGGGGCTCGGCGGCCGGTTCGATGCGATCGACCTGATGAGCCCGGCCTTTGCCGATGGCGCACGGCTGCCGCCGCGCTTCACCGCCGACGGGGCGGGGGTGTCGCCGCCGCTGGTCTGGGGCAACGTGCCCCAGGGAACATCGAAGTTGGTGCTGCTGGTCGAAGATGCCGACGCGCCCGCGCCGACGCCGTTGGTCCACGCGATCCTGTGGGGGATGCCGGCCGACGAGCGGCGGATCGAGGAGGGCGCGATCGTCGCCGACGGCGCCGGTGCGGCGGACGGGCGGGACGTCGGGCGCAGTTCGTTCCTGCGCGAAGGCTGGCTGCCGCCCGATCCGCCGAGCGGGCATGGCGAGCATCGCTACGCCTTCCAATTGTTTGCGCTCGACGGCGAGGTCGCCGATCCCGGCGAGACCCCGCGACGTGCCGCATTGATCAAGGCGATGAGCGGCCACGTTCTCGCAGCCGGCTTGTTGATCGGTTGTTATTCTCGGGGCGACCCGACCCCGAAGATGCGCGGGGCCCCGGCGGCGCTACGGCCGGCCTGACCGGCGGGCTTGTTCAGCCGATCAGGCTGATCCCGAACGCCGCGCTCTGCGCGGCAAGGATCAACGCGGTCGTGGCGAAGGCGGCGATGCCGAGGGCGAAGCTGCGAGCCATGGTAACGGTCCTCGAAAAAGAGGGGGGTGATCCCGATCAGGCGACCGGGATCACGGGGACGGCGGCGGCAACAAGCACCGCGGCGAACATCACGGCAGCGACGACCGAAGTGGCGGTGCGCTGGGCGGTATCGAAGTGGGCGAACATTGGTCATCTCCATCTATTTGAAGGGCGGAAGGACCATTCGTCCGCCGATGACCAATAGATAGCAGGAGGCGTGCCAATTTTATAAGTCACTGAAAAGTATTGAACTATTGTTTTGAACCGTCCTTATGTGGCGATTTACGCCAGATGAACGGACAATCGGCCGCTAAATTTTGGCAATTTTCGCGAGGCAGTTAGTGTTCGATCTGGAACAGCCGTAACGGATCGTAACGCGGCAGCGGCAGCGGCTTGAGCCAGGGGAAGGTCTGGCCGTGCGCGAGCTGGTCGTAGAAGCCACCCGGCGCGCGCGCGCGATAGACGGTCGATTCGGCCATGTTCGGGCAGATCAGGAGCAATGTCGCGCCGTGCTTGGCGGCGATCCGGCGAAACGTCTCGGGGGAGCCTTGAAAGGCATGCTGTACGTCGAGGATCGCGTCGCCATTGCGATGATAGGGGCCGGCAACGGCGTTGTGGTGCGTAATCGTGATTAGCCGCGGGCCGAGGTCGACGAAGGTGAACACCGTCTGCGCCGGATAGCGATCGAGCGGCTGCAACGCGGGCAGCGTCGGGCAGGACCGCGTCGCCTTGTTGACGATCGCGATCCGCGCATTGGGCTTGCCGATCGGCAGATAGGGCAGCAGCAGCCCGACGAACCCGCCGCTGGCGAACGCCAGCGCGCCGACCGTGCCGATCACGCGGATGAAGGCGCGATCGTTGCCGAGCACCATCGGCACCAGGATCCAGGCGAGCGCGACGGCACCCGGCACCGCGAGCGTCTGCGCGTCGGAGCCGATTCGCACCTGCCAGAACATCATCGCGCTCGACGCGATCTGCAACGCAAGCAGCGACAGCCAGCCGACCACGCGCGGCTCGCGGCGCGCGCGCCATGTCGCGAGCAGCGTGCCGATCAGCCCGATGAGCGGCATGATGCCGACCGCGAGCTGGGTCTTGATCGGCTGCTTGAAAATCGGCTTGGCCTCGCGGACATTGTCGAGCCAGTTCCTGGCGAGCTCGGGTGAGACCTGCTCAGGCCGGCCCAGGCATTGCGGGAACAGCAGCACGAACCCGGCACCGAGCACCGCCGCGGCGACCGCGGCGAGCAGCAGGCGCATCTGCCAGCGCCGCGGGCTCGCCAGCGCGAGACCGAAGAGCAGCACGCCGGCGGCGACCATCGTGGTCAGATAGACCGGCGTCAGCGCGTCGCAGCGCATCACGCGGTTCGCGTCGGAGGCGAAGATCGCGAAGCCGAGCGCGGTGCCGCCCGACAGTGTCAGCGCATAGGTCGTCAGTCGCGGCGTAGCATTACGGTCGGCGATCCAGCGCAGCGTGACGATCGCCCCGGCGATCGCCTCATAAGGCAACAGTTCGAGCCCGATCGACAGAGACAGCGCGGTCGCCACGCCGATCGTCGCACCACCCCGGCGCCGCGCGGGATCAGTGAGCCCGGCGGCGAGCAACGACAGCATCGCGAGCTGCCAGCCGCTCAGGTCTATCCGCTCGGGCGCGTACATCAGCATCGTCGTCGGGCAGCCGACCAGCAGGATCGCACTCGCCAGCGGCCAGGCGAGCGGCGACAGCACGCGGCGCACCGCGAGGCCTAGCGCGGCCATCGTGATCGCCAGCGGGATCAGCGGCGCGATGCCGCAAGCCAGCCGCTCCGCCCAGAACTCGCTGGTGAACAGGCGGAACAACAGGATCAGTCCGGCGATCGGCAGGTCGACCAGGCGCGTCCAGTGGATGTCGTATCCGCCCGGCGGGTTCATGCGATATTGGCGCAGGTCGTACCAACCCTGCCCGTGGAGCAACGCGCGGACCTGCATCAGTCGCATATTGTCGTCGGTATCGCCGAGCGACAGCCAATAGACGTGGCCCCAATCCTGCCACACCGACCAGATCGCGACGAGCAGCCAGGCCAGCAGCGTCAGCCGCAGCCAGTTGCGCTCGAGTTCGCTGCGGATGCTCGTGGTCCCGCTCCGGCTGTCGATCAAAATGCTTCCCTCGCTCGATTGCGGCCATTACTGAGCGGCGGCGAAAGAGCAAGGTGGCGCGTGGCGACGATCGTGGGACGGATCGAGAAATGGCGGACGAGCGAGATGCTCGGTCAGTTGGTGCGCTTCGGCATCACCGGCCTCGCCATGACCGCCCTCTATGCTGCGATCTACTGGCCGCTCGCGACCTATGCGATGTTCCCCAACCTGGCGGTGGTGATCGCCTTTTTCGTCGCCACAGCGGTGGGCCGCTATGCCCACGGCGCGATCAGCTTTCGCGGCCATGGCTCGCGCAGCCGGCGGACGATGCGGCGCTTCTTCGTCGTCCAGGGGCTCGGTTTCCTGATGCAGCAAGGCTTTACCTGGTGGCTCGTGACGGGGCCGTTCTTCCACGGGCCGACCTGGTGGCCGCTGGTGCCTGCGGTCAGCGTCGTGCCGCTCGTCACCTTTTGGCTCAACCGTTACTGGGTGTTCGCCTGACATGGACCGTATCGTCTATGATCGTATGGCGGCGCACGATTCGACGCATTGGTGGTATCGCGCGCGGCGCGACATCCTGGCCGATTATGTCGCGCGTTATGCCGATTTGCCGGAGCATGCCCGCATCCTGGAAATCGGCTGCGGCACCGGGCACAATCTGCCGATGCTCGCGCGGTTCGGCACGGTCGACGCGATCGAGATCGATGACGCCGCGCGCGAGATCGCCAGCGCACGCCTCGGCAAGCCGATCGCGACCGCGCCGCTGCCGCAATTGTCGGGGGTCGAGCGGGGTGGCTACGACCTCGTCGCAGTGCTCGACGTGGTCGAGCACATCGAGGACGATGTCGCGGCGCTGAAGGCGATCGCCGACTGCCTCAAGCCCGGCGGCAAGATCCTGATCACCGTGCCCGCGCACCAATGGATGTGGAGCGCGCACGATGTCGTCAATCACCACCACCGGCGCTATTCGAAGGAGACGCTGGGTGACGCCCTGACGCGGGCCGGGCTCAGGCATAACGGCCTGCGCTGGTTCAACTCGCTGCTGTTCCCCGCCGCCGTCGCGGCGCGCATCGCCGGGCGGATCACCGGCAAGGACGACAGCGACGATTCGCCGCCGGCCAAGCCGCTCAACGCCGCGTTCGAAAAGATTTTCGGGCTCGAGCGCTATTTGGTCGGCCGCGTGCCGCTGCCGCCGGGTCTGTCGATCATCACGCTCGCGTCGCGCGGCTGAGCCTTATTCCGCGGCCTTCGCGGCCGGCGCGTCGATATCGTGGAGGACTTCCTCGGCATTGTAGCCGAGCCGCGCATGGCTGCGCACGGGGCCGGCGATGTCGGCGACGAGGTAGAGCGGGCGGCGCTTCGATTCGACGTAGAGCCGGCCGAGATATTCGCCGATCATGCCGAGCACGAACATCTGGATCGCGCTCAGCACGACGACGACGAGCATCGTCGAGGTCCAGCCCGGCACCGGATTGCCGGCGATGAAGCCATAGGCGATATAGAACAACAGCAGCAGCGACGCGCCCGCGAGGATCACCGAGGCGTGGCTGGCGAAGCGCAGCGGCGCGGTCGAAAAGCCGGTGACGGCGTCGAACGCGAGCCGCATCATCTTGCCGAGCGGATAATTCGTCTCGCCGGCGTGACGTTCGGCGCGGTCGTAAGCGAACGGCACCTGACGGAAGCCGACCCAGGCGACCATGCCGCGGATGAAGCGCGCCTGTTCGGGCAGCGACAGGAAGGCGTCGAGCGCACGCCGCGTCATCAGCCGGAAATCGCCGGTGTCGAGCGGGATCGGCGTGTCGGTGACGCGGTCGAGCACGCGGTAGAAAGCAGCGGCGGTGAGCTTCTTGAAGAAGGTTTCGCCCTCGCGCTTGCGGCGCACGGCATAGACGACGTCGGCGCCCTCGGCAGCGAGGACGCCGCGCATTTCGATGAGAAGCTCGGGCGGGTCCTGCAGGTCGGCGTCGATGATCAGGATTTGCTCGCCCGCGCACAGGTCGAGCCCGGCGGTCAGCGCGAGCTGATGCCCGTGATTGCGCGAGAGGTTGATCGCGACGAGGTGCGGATCGATCGCCGACAGCCGCTGCATCAGCGACCAGGTGGCGTCGCGCGAGCCGTCATTGACGAACACGATCTCGTAATCGCTACCTACGGCCGCCTGCGCCGCCGCCGAGACGCGGGCGTGGAGCAGCTCGAGGCAGCCTTCCTCGTTATAGCAGGGGACGACGATCGACAGGGCCGGACGGTGCATGGCCGCGCTCCTTAGCGCGTCGTCATCGTCCCGTCATCAGGCGCGTTCGGCCTTGCTGACAGCGTCGGCAGCGCGGAGCGCGGCGAGGACGCGCATCAGATGGTGCGCGTCGTGGACCTCGATGTCGATGACGTTGCTGTGGAAAGTGGTGTCGCGCGCGTCGAGGCGCAGGTTGATGATGTTCGCGCGCTGTCCGCCGATGATCGTCGAGACCACGCCGAGCGCGCCGGGTTCGTTCTTCACCTCGACGGTGATCCGCGCGGTGCCGCCCTCGGACTTGTCGCCCCAGGCGAGATCGACCCAATCGACATCCTCGCCTTCGATCAGCGTCGGGCAGTCGATGACGTGAACCGCGATGCCTTCGCCGGGCCGGCGCAACCCGACGATGCGGTCGCCCGGCACCGGATGGCAGCATTCGCCGAGCGTGTAAGCCATGCCGGCGGTCAACCCCTTGATCGAGATCGCGCTCGATTGCGGCGGCACCGGATGTGCAGTGTCGGCGGCAACCGAGCCGGGCATCACCGCCTCCATCACCTCGGCATCGGTGATCGTGCGCCGCGCGATCGCCTCCATCAGCGCCGCCTCGTCGGCCATTTTGAGCCGCCGCATCGCATGATCGAGCGCGTCGGAGCCGACCGGCGCGGGCAGGCGGTGGACGATCTCGTCATAGAGTTTGCGGCCCAGCGCCACCGTCTCGTCGCGCTCCTTGTGGCGCAGATGGCGGCGGATCGCCGCGCGCGCCTTGCCGGTGATCGCGAAATTGAGCCAATTGGGCTGCGGCGTCTGCGCTTTGGAGCGCAGGATCTGGACCTGATCGCCATTGCCGATTTCGGTCCGCAAGGGGACGACGCGGCCGTTGATCTTGGCGCCGACCGCCTGGTCGCCGAGATCGGTGTGGACGGCATAGGCAAAGTCGATCGGGCTCGCGCCTTTTGGGAGCTGGATCAGCTCGCCCGCGGGGGTGAAAGCAAAGATGCGATCCTGATACATCGCCATCCGCGTGTGTTCGAGCAGTTCCTCGGGGCTCGCGGCGGTGTCGAGGATTTCGACGAGATCGCGAATCCAGCTCACCTGCGTTTCGGGGCGGACCTCGTTCTGCTTGTACGCCCAATGCGCGGCGAGGCCGTATTCGGCCTGCTGGTGCATTTCATGCGTGCGAATCTGGATTTCGACGCGGGTATTGTCGGCGTGCATCACCGTGGTGTGGAGCGAGCGATAGCCGTTGCGCTTGGGCGTCGAGATGTAATCCTTGAAGCGGTTCGGCACCATCGGCCAGCGGCGGTGGATTACGCCGAGCGCGCGGTAGCATTCCTCCTCGGTGCCGACGATCGCGCGGAACGCCATGATGTCGGAGAGCTGCTCGAGGCTGACATGCCGCTCGGACATTTTGCGCCAGATCGAATAAGGATGTTTTTCGCGCCCCGAGACGTCGGCTTCGATGCCGCCGCGCGACAGCAGCAGTTTGAGCCCCGAACCGATCTTGGCGATGCGGTCGCCGCCGCCTTCCTTGAGCGCGTCGAGCCGCTTGGTGATCGATTCATACGCCTCGGGCTCGAGCTCGCGGAAGGCGAGCGTCTGCATCTCCTTCATGAACTCGTACATGCCGATCCGCTCGGCGAGCGGGGCGTAGATGTCCATCGTCTCCTTGGCGATGCGGCGGCGCTTCTCCGGCTTGGCGATGTGGTGGAGCGTGCGCATGTTGTGCAGCCGGTCGGCGAGCTTGACCAGCAGCACGCGGATGTCGTCGGACATCGCCAGCAGGAATTTGCGCAGATTTTCCGCGGCGCGCTCGTTCTCGGTCTGCGCCTCGATCGACGAGAGTTTGGTGACGCCATCGACCATCCGCGCGACATTGCCGCCGAACAGCCGCTCGATCTCGTCATGCGTGGCGACGGTGTCCTCGATCGTGTCGTGAAGAATTGCCGTCGCGATCGTCTCGTCGTCGAGGTGGAGATCGGTCAGGATGCCGGCGACTTCGATCGGATGGCTGAAATAGGGGTCGCCGCTGGCGCGCTTCTGGCTGCCATGCGCGTGCATCGAGAACACATAGGCGCGGTTGAGCAGCGCCTCGTCGGCATCAGGATCGTAGCCCAGGACCCGATCGACCAGTTCATATTGGCGCAGCACGGCGTCCATATCGGGGCGTGCGGCGCTGCATTGCAATAGATTTGATCGAATGACGCGGCAGCCGAAGCCGCCGCGTCATTCTTGCATCACTTCGCCTTGGCGTTGCACTTGGCCAAAGCATCGGGATCGAGCGCTTCGCCGCCGGCGGTGAAGGCGTCGAGCTTGCCGACCGACTTGGCGATCCGCTCGCAGACGAATTGCGGGCGATCGGCCGCCTGCGGCGCGACGCAGGTGCCGCCGGTGCAAGACCACAGGGTGTTGCGCGTGACCAAGCTCGCCTCGCTCGGCGCGGCTGCCGGCGTGGCGGTGTAGTAAGCGGCCACGCGCGCCTGCGCAGCGACGGGCGAAACCATGGCGGCCGCGGTGACGGCGGCGAGAGACAGCATGCGAATCATCGGAACCTCCCAAATCTAAGTTGCGAATCGCCACTTAGATTGTGCAGTTGCGAGTTTCAAGATGAAACTTATATCCCGTTTCCCTTACGGCATTTTTGCGATAGGCTGGCACCTCGATGACCGAAAAGCTGCGCGAACCCCTGCGCGATATCGCCAATGAATGCAGCCTGCCGGCGGCGCTGGAGGCGATGGGGGAGCGCTGGTCATTCCTGATCCTGCGCGCGGCGTTCAACGGGCTGCAGCATTTCGAGGAATTCCAGTCCGAGCTCGGCATCGCGCGCAACATCTTGGCCAACCGGCTGGCGCGGCTGGTCGAGCACGGCATCCTCGAGCGCCACGCGCTCGCCGCCGACCGCCGCAAGATCGAATATACGCTGACCGAAAAGGGCATGGCGCTGCTGCCGACGATGATCGCGCTGCGCCAATGGGGCGAACGTTGGGAGACCGGG
>JBQCHO010000080.1:0-31686 GCA_051954635.1 Sphingomonas sp.
CGCAAGCCGGCGGGCTGGCCCAAGTCCCCCTCCCGCCTGCGGGAGGGGTTAGGGGAGGGACTGTCCCTCTCGCCTCCCATCCAACCAGCCCTCCCCCCGCCCCTCCCGCAAGCGGGAGGGGAGAAATGAAATACGATGCCGTCATCATCGGCGCCGGGCATAACGGCCTGGTCTGCGCCTTCTACCTCGCGCGTGCGGGCCTGAAGGTACGCATCGTTGAGCGGCGCGGCGTGGTCGGCGGCGCGGCGGTGACCGAGGAATTCCACCCGGGTTTTCGCAATTCGGTCGCGAGCTACACCGTCAGCCTGCTGCAGCCCAAGGTGATCGCCGACATGAAGCTCGCCGACCACGGCTACCGCGTGATCGAACGCCCGATCTCCAACTTCCTGCCGCAACCTGATGGCGGCTACCTCAAACTCGGCGGCGGCTTCGAACGCACCCAGGCCGAGTTCCGCAAATTTTCCGCCCGCGATGCCGAAACGCTCCCCGCCTATTATGACGCGCTCGAAAACGTCGCCGAGGTTCTCCGCGACCTCGCGCTCAAGGCCCCGCCCAATATCGGCGACGGCGTCCGCACCCTGATCGACGGTGCCGCGCAGGGCCGTCGCCTCGCCAAGATGCCGCTCGACCAGCAGCGCGACGTGCTCGATCTGTTCGTCAAATCGGCGCGGCAATTCCTCGACGGCTGGTTCGAGAGCGAACCGGTCAAGGCCGCGTTCGGCTTCGACGCAGTGGTCGGCAATTACGCCAGCCCGGACACCCCCGGCTCGGCCTATGTCCTGCTCCACCACGTCTTCGGCGAGGTCAACGGCAAGAAGGGCGCCTGGGGCCATGCGGTCGGCGGCATGGGCGCGATCACCCAGGCAATGGCCGCCGTCTGCCGCGAGGCCGGCGTCGAGATCAGCCTCGACGCCCCCGTCGAGCGCGTGCTCGTCGATAACGGCAAAGCCGCCGGCGTCCGTCTCTCGAGCGGCGAGGAAGTGATCGCCGCCACGGTGATCGCCAATGTCGGCCCCAAGCTGCTCTACGAACGGCTGATCGACGCGAGCGACCTCACCCCCGAATTCCACCGCCGCATCCGCGCCTTCAAGGCCGGATCGGGCACCTTCCGCATGAACGTCGCGCTCAGCGAGCTGCCGCGCTTCACCGCGCTCCCCGAGCCCGGCGAGCACCATCAGGCCGGCATCATCCTCGCCCCCACGCTCGACTACATGGATCGCGCCTTCACTGACGCCAAACTCCACGGCTGGTCGAAACGCCCGATCGTCGAGATGCTGATCCCCTCGACCGTCGATGACAGCCTCGCGCCTGCAGGCCAGCACGTCGCCAGCCTGTTCTGCCAGCAATTCGCGCCCGAGCTGCCGCCAAATCCCGACGGAAGCGCGCGCGACTGGGACGACGAGGAAGACGCCGCTGCCGAGACGATCATCGACACCGTCGAGGCCGCTGCGCCCGGCTTCCGCAAGTCGATCCTCGGTACGATGATCCTCTCGCCGAAAGGATTGGAGCGCAAGTTCGGCCTGGCGGGCGGCGACATCATGCACGGCAACATGACGCTCGATCAGCTTTGGTCGGCACGCCCGGTGCTCGGCAATGCCGCCTATCGCGGCCCGATCCGCGGCCTGTACATGTGCGGTGCCGGCACCCATCCCGGCGGCGGCGTCACCGGGGCACCAGGACACAATGCAGCGCGCGAAATCCTACGCGACCGCAGCTTCCTCGGCCGGTTCCGCCGCCGGTCGTGATCGCCGCATCAGCAGGAACACAGGAATTCCGCTGAGGAACAGCAGCACGCTCCATTTGTCCGAGCCGAGCCCGATCCCGACCAGCGCCCAGATCACGAACGCCAGCCCCGCCACCGCAAGCGCGGGGATCGTCGGCTTGCGACCGAAACGACCGCGCCGATATTCGGTCAGCGCGGCGACCATCACGAAGAAATAGACGATCAGCGTGATCGCGGTCGACATCATCCCCATGAACACGAACATCGCGCCCATCGACTTGGCGTAGTTCGACGCGACCAGCACCGTCGCCAGCCCGCTGGACAGCAATTGCGCGCGCACCGGCGTCGCTCGCGCCGAGAGCCGCGCGAACCAGCGCGGGAACAGCCCGTCATGCGCCAGCGCCGTGGGCAGCTCGCCCTGCACCAGCACCCAGCCGTTGAGCGTCCCCAACACGCTCACCGTCGCGAACAAGGTAATCAGCGCGGCCGGCCCGGGCGCCCAGAAATGCGCGACGAACGTCCCGAACGGCGCGTTCGAAGCGGCAATCGCCCCCGGCGGCATCATCAGAATGATCCCCGAACAGACGATCAGGTAGAACAATCCCGTCGCCAGCGTGCCGTAAGTGGTCGCCCTCGGGATCGTCCGGTCGGGATCGACCACCCGCCCGGCGGGCACCGTCGCCGCCTCGAAGCCGATCATCGGCCACATCGTCAGCCCCGCCGCTGCACTGACCGCGCCGATGCCGATCGCCTCGGCATGATAAGGCTGCAACGATGAAGTGCCGTGGACGCTCAGCACGCCGAACACGATAAGCACCACTGCGGCGAACGGCACCAGCTTGAGCAGCGTGGTCACAAGTTGCACCCGCCCGGCGACGCCGACGCCCGCCAGATTGATCGCGGTGAACAGCCAGATCAGCCCGACCGCGACCAAAGCCGGCAGCCCCGGCGTCGCGCCGATTGTCGGAAAGAAGCTCGACAGATAGCTTACCGCCGCGATCGCGATCGCCGCATTGGCGCTCCACACCGAGATCCAGTAGCTCCAGGCGACCATAAACCCGCCCATCTCGCCGAACGCCTGGCGCGTATAGACATAGGGCCCGCCACTCTTCGGCATCGCGCGCGCGAGGTGGGCGAACACCCGCGCCATGCACAGCACCCCGGCGATGGTGATGATCCAGCCATAGACCGCGTTCCACCCGAACGGCGCGAGCGCGGCGGGCAGCAGGAAGATGCCCGATCCGATCATGCTGCCCATCACCAGCGCGAGGCACATCCAGAAACCCAGCGCGCGCGGCGGCTCGGCGGGAACGACGGTTGCGGTGTCGGCGGTATCGGTCATGTCACACGCCCCCCAGTGTCCCCGCGGAGGCGGGGACCCAGAGTCACAAGCACTGACGCCTGATACTCTGGACTCCCGCTTGCGCGGGAGCACTCCCTTTCGCCGCGGAGGCTAACCGGCTTCGGCGAGCCGCGCCAGCGCCTTTCCCGCAACGCGTTCGATGCGCCATTCCGCCATCATCTCGGCCCCCATCGCGGTGTAGAAATCGATCGCCGGCTGGTTCCAGTCGAGCACCGACCATTCGAACCGCGCGCAATCACGCTCGACCGCGATCGCCGCCAGATGCTTGAGCAAGCCGGTACCGACACCCGATCCCCGCGCCTCGGGCGTAACGTAAAGATCTTCGAGATAGAGCCCCTTCTTCCCTGTCCAAGTCGAGAAATTGTGGAAGAACAGGGCGAAGCCTACCGCCTTGCCATCGCGCTCGGCGATCACCGCCTCGGCGGCCTTCTCCTCGAACAGCGCGGCGTCGAGCATCGCCTCGGTCGCCTCGACCGCATCGGGCTCGCGCTCGAATGCAGCAAGCTCGCGCACGAAGCGCAGGACGGTCGGCACATCGGCGCGCGCCGCGGGTCGGATCGAAAGGGTCATGCGGCAGCCTCCGTTTGCGGCGCGGGCGCTATCTTGCCGCGCACCGCGACCAGGCATCCCGCAATGATGAGAATGGCGCCGCCCACCGTCCACGGCGACACGCGCTCGCCGAACACCAGATAGCCGAGCATCGACGACCAGACGAACGCACTATATTCGACCGGCGCCAGCACTTGGGCTTCGGCATGGCGATAGGCCCAGGCGATAAGAATCGCCGAGAAAGACCCGAGCGCCGCCGCGCCGAGTATCCCGGGCCAGAGCGGCAGCCCCGGCACGCCCGAAAACCACGGCGCGCCGACCAGCAGCAACAGGCTGAGCACGAGACTTGTGAACAGCGCGACCTCCAGCGGATCGGCGACCTGCGCCTGCTGCCTGAGCAGGATCAGGCTGATCGCGTAGAGGATCGACGCTACGACGATCGCGACCGCGCCCAGCACCGCCCCTGTCGAGGCATGCGCCTCCACCTGGCCCAAAGCGATCGCCAGCACCCCGAGGCTCGCGACCAGCGACCCCCAGATCGCCGCCCGCCGCACCCGCTCGCCGAGAAACGCGGCGGCGAGAAACAGCGCGATCAACGGCGCGAGGAAGGTCAACGCCACACCTTGCGCCATCGTCACCCGCACCAGCCCCCAGAAAAACAGCACCACTGACGCCCCCGCCACCGCGCCGCGCCCGACATGCAACGCCAGCGCCCTGCGCCCCGGCCACCGCCGCCGGCCCACGAGAAACACCGGCCCCATCAGCACCACGCCGCCGACCGACCGCCACAACACCGCGCTATACGCGCCATGCGCGATCGACATCCCCTTCATCACCGCGTCCATACACGAATAGCTGGCGATGCCGAGAGCGGCGACGGCGAAGGCAGTGCTGGAGGCGCGTGCGACGGTCATCCCGGTGGGATAGCGAGAGAGAAGCGCGGCGTCAGGCAAAACATCGCGCGACGATCACGATGCGCGTCAGGCGCGGAAGCTCAGACGAAATCGGGAGTCGGAGAGCAGCCGAAGTCCGTCACCTTCCAACCGTCATCCCGGCCTAGAGCGGGGATCCCGCTTCTTCATCGGCGGCAAAGAAAGCGGGACCCCGGCTCAGGGCCGAGGTGACGAAGAATACGCGAAGTCCCCTGTCGGGTGGATTGAGACAGTCGGCTTTTAGATTGTCCACAGCAAAAGCGGACATGTGCCGCTTACCGTGAGCGTCTTTGCCGAGTTGCATTTAGCAAACGCAATCCGAAGTAGACTACGAGATAGAGGACGCTCGATGAGACCGACGAGATCGCAACCTCTCGAATAAACGCTGCTCCCAAAAGGGCCCACGATCCGATCACAAATGCCGGTCCAAAAGTCGCAAATAGAAAAGGATGATCCTCGATCATCGTACCTCTGAACCAAATAACCCCGCCAAGAATGGCCATCCAGGGTATTGATAGCACCCCGCCTAACCAGAGACCGAGCCCAGCTCCGCCGATATTGAACCCGGCAGTCGTTCCAATTGTGTCGGTTACACCGGCGACGCACAGTCCAAAGCCGTGTGCTGCGATAACGCGCATCGCTAATTCGCCTCGAATTCCTCGCTCAGCCATACTTCATGCTGCTCTCGGAAATCACCGTTGGCAACGTTGGTTATAGGGCCGCGCCCTCGTGCTAATCTAAGGCTGCAAGTGGGGCGAAACTCGCCAAGCCTTCCAATGTTGGAAAATGTCTGAGACACCGTCGCGCTCCCCTCGAGCGACCGCTCTTTGACAGATGAATCATTTCGATCGCGACCTCGTCGCGTCGCCGTCGCCTTGGGGTGCGGCAAGGTGGCGTCGTCGTCGCGCTTTGGATCGCGAACGGTGCGAACTTGTCGCGCCTCTGTCGCGTGGGTGCGGCAAACACGGCGCTTCGCGGGCGCGTTCCCGGCGCAAGAGCCCTGAAAACGCCGCCACGGTCTCCACTTTCTCCACTTCACGTTAGAAACAAGCGCGAATCACGCGCTCGATCGCCGCCGCAATCGGCCACGAAAAGCCTATTCCGCCGCCTGCAGCGCCCCGTCCGCCGCCTCGATCTCCGCCGCCTTGGCCTCGACCAACTTGACGATGTGGTCGATCATGTCGGCATCCTGGACATGGTGGTCGGTGACGCCCGACAGATAGACCATGTGCTTGCCGTTGCCGCCACCGGTAAGACCGATATCGGTCTCCCGCGCCTCGCCGGGGCCGTTGACGACGCAGCCGAGCACCGAGAGGCTCATCGGCGTGCGGATGTGCTGGAGCCGCTCTTCGAGCGCTTGCACGGTGCGGATCACGTCGAAGCCCTGCCGCGCGCAGCTCGGGCAAGAGACGACGCGCACGCCGCGATTGCGGATGCCGAGCGCCTTCAGGATCTCGAACCCTACACGCACTTCGTCCTCGGGCTCGGCCGAGAGCGAGACGCGGATCGTGTCGCCGATCCCGAACCACAGCAGCGATCCGATCCCGATCGCTGACTTGACCGTCCCCGCGACGAACCCGCCCGCCTCGGTGATGCCCAGGTGCAGCGGGCAATCGACCTGCTCGGCAAGCTGCTGATAGGCAGCAACCGCGAGGAACTGGTCCGACGCCTTAACCGCAACCTTGTATTCGTGGAAATCGTGGTCCTGCAGCAGCTTGATGTGATCCATCGCACTCTCGACCAGCGCGTCGGGGCACGGCTCGCCATATTTTTCGAGCAGGTCGCGTTCGAGACTGCCCGCGTTGACCCCGATCCGCATCGAGCAGCCATTGGCCTTGGCCGCGTTGACGACCTCCTGCACCCGCGCCGCCGAGCCGATATTGCCCGGATTGATCCGCAGGCACGCCGCGCCCGCATCCGCCGCCTCGAGCGCACGCTTGTAGTGAAAGTGGATGTCGGCGACGATCGGCACGCGGCTAGCGCGAACGATCTGCTTCAAGGCCGCGGTGCTCTCCACATCGGGGCAGCTCACGCGGATGATGTCGACGCCGGCCTCCTCGCAGCGCCGGATCTGGTCGATCGTCGCCTTGGCGTCGCTGGTCGGCGTGTTGGTCATCGTCTGCACGGTGACGGGCGCATCGCCGCCGACGGGGACGTTGCCGACCATGATCTGGCGGCTCTTGCGACGCACGATATCGCGCCAGGGGCGAAGGGACATGGTTCGTAACTTCTTGGTGAGGACGGGTGCGATATAGCCGCTCGCGCGCGGCCGCGAAAGGCTTGGCGGTTGCGCACAGGGACCAAAGACGATGTACCTCGATACCGTGCCTTCAGCGCGCGACCGGCCGGGGCTGCGTCATTACGGGCTCGATTGGCTGCGCATCGCCGCATTCGGGCTATTGATCTTCTATCATATCGGCATGGTGTTCTCGCCGTGGCGCTGGGTGATCAAGGCACCGGTGACGATCGACTGGCTGACGGTGCCGATGGCGTTGCTGACGCCGTGGCGGCTGCCGCTGCTGTTCGCCGTGTCGGGCTACGCCTCGCGCCGGCTCTACCAGAAATCGGGATCGGTGCGCGCCTTCATCTTCTCCCGCAACAAGCGGCTGCTGATCCCGCTCGCGTTCGGCATGGCGACGATCGTGCCGATTGAAGTGTGGGTGCGCGTGCAGGAAGGCGGGTACACCCACAGCCTCGTCCATTTCTGGGCAGTCGATTACTGGCGCTGGGGCCGCTTCTTCGGCGTCGACCTGCCGAGCTGGGAGCATCTCTGGTTCGTCGCCTATCTGTGGACCTACACCGCCGTACTGTGCGGTCTGATCGCCGTCGTCCCGGGGTTACCCGATCGTCTGTCACGCCTGCTCGAACGCATCGACCACCGAGCCCGCCTGCTCTGGCTCCCCGCCGCCGGGCTCGCGCTGGCGAAGCTCGCCCTGATGTTCATCGTGCCCGAGCGCCAGGGCGTCACCACCGATTGGGGCGGCCACGCCGCCTATTTCCCGATCCTGCTGTTCGGCTTCGCGCTCGGCGGCACCGATGCCTTGTGGCCGAGCCTCAAGCGGCTTTTCCGCCCCGCCCTCGTCGTCGCGCTCGTCACAGGGACGATCGTCGCGGCGCTCGAATATCATTACGAGGCCAACGTCACCCCGCCCCACGCGCTAATGGCGCTCGACCGCATGGCGCGCCTGACGATGGCGTGGAGCATGATCCTCGCCCTGCTCCACATCGCCCAGACCTGCTGGAACCACGACCATCGCTGGCGTCCGACGTTGGTCGAGGCCGTGTTCCCCTTCTACATCATCCACCACCCGATCATCATCGTGACGACATGGGCCCTCGCGCCGCTCCGCCTCAACGAAGGCGTCGAGTTCGTCATCCTCCTGACCACGACGATCTCGGGGTGCTTCGCCTTCTACTGGGTGGGCAGCCGCATCACCTGGCTCCGTCCACTGATCGGCCTCGGGCTAGCGAAACGAGGCGCGTCTGCTAAGCACGTCGGCCATGAGCGAAACGACAGAATGGACGCTGCTGGTGCACGGCGGCGCGGGGATTTTGGAACGCGGGAAGATCGCGCCTGAAGCCGAACAAGGCGCGCGCGACGGCCTCGCGCGCGCTCGACACGGGGAGCGCGGTGCTGGCCTCAGGCGGCGCCGCGCTCGACGCCGTCGAGGCCGCGGTGCGCGTGCTTGAGGACGATCCGCATTTCAACGCCGGCCGCGGCGCCGTCTTCACCTATGAAGGCGACATCCGCCTCGACGCCGCGATCATGGATGGATCGAGCCGCGACGCGGGCGCCGTCACCGGCGTCCACGCGACACGCAACCCCGTCAGCCTCGCCCGCGCGGTGATGGAAAAGAGCCCGCACGTCATGCTGTCGGGCGTCGGCGCCGACCAGTTCTCGCGCGAGCAGGAGTTGGAACAGGTCGATCCGAGCTGGTTCGCGACCGACGAACGCCGCCACCAGCTCGATACGATGAAGGCGAACAAGGCCGACTGGTTCGACGTCGACATGAAATACGGCACCGTCGGCGCGGTCGCCCGCGACGCCCACGGCCATGTCGCCGCCGCCACCTCGACCGGCGGGATCACCGGCAAGCGCTGGGGCCGGATCGGCGATTCCCCGCTGATCGGCGCCGGCACCTATGCCGACGACCGCGCCTGCGCCGTCTCCGCCACCGGCTCGGGCGAGTTCTTCATCCGCGAGGCCGTCGGCCATGAGATCGGCGCGCGCATCCGCCTGTCGGGCGAGAGCCTGGCGACCGCCGCCGACGCCGTGATGGCCGAGGTGCAGGCCTTGGGGGGCACCGGCGGCGTGGTCGTTGTCGGCGCCGAAGGAACGGCGGCGTCCAGCTTCACCACCCCGGGGATGAATCGCGGCTATGCCGATGCGAGCGGCGCGCGTCGCGTGGCGATTTTCGGAGACGAATCGCTCGACGAACGCTAGAGCCCGCCGCCATGTTACGTCGTATCATCGCCGCCACCGCGAGCATGGCGCTCACCATCGCGGTCGCCTCGCCCGCTTTCGCCTATTGGGAATATGGCCACGAGACCGTCGCCGAGATCGCGATGGCCAACGTCAAGCCCGCGACCCGCGCGCACGTCCTCGCGCTGCTCCGCCAGTCGGCGCTGCTCGACACCCCCGGATGTCCCGCCGCGACCCCGGCCGAGGCCGCGGTGTGGCCCGATTGCGTCAAGAAGCTCGGTGATCGCTTCAAGAACACCTTCTCCTGGCATTATACCGACATCGAGATTTGCGAGCCGTTCGACCTCAAATCGGCGTGCAAGGACGGCAATTGCGCCGCCGCGCAGATCGAGAAGGACGTTAAGCTGCTCGAAAGCGGCAAGGGCACGACCAAGGACCGGCTGACCGCGCTCGTTTTCCTCATCCATCTTGTCGGCGACATCCACCAGCCGCTCCATTCGAGCGACAATCACGACATGGGCGGCAACAAGGTCGCGGCGAGCTACGGCATCTATTCGCCGCCGCACTTCAACCTGCATTCGATCTGGGACGGCCCGCTCGCTGAGCGCGCGATCACCAGCGGCCCGTCGCTGATCCGCCGCTACCCCAGCGCGGTGAAGGCCGCGCTTCAGGCCGGCTCCGTCGCCGATTGGTCGCGCCAGAGCTGGGAGATCGCGCAGAAGAGTGTCTATGCCAGCGTGATGAACGGCCAACCCTGCGGCCCCGAGCCGACCAGCGTGAAGATGGACGAAGCGACGATCGAAAAGGAAGTCCCCGTCGCTCGGCTCCAGGTAAAACGCGGCGGATTGCGGCTGGCAAAGCTGCTCGATCAGGCGCTCGGTTAAGAGACGCGCGACCGCTTCGCGCCGTCGAGTGCGCTCAGCACGCCGCGCAGCGTGCGCAGTTCCTGGCTCGACCACCCCGGCTTGGTCAGCATCGTGCGCAATGTGCGCTGCGTCGCCTGCGTGCGCTCGGGCGGATGGAAGAAACCCGCGCGCTGCAGCATCGCGTCGAGATGGCCGATCATGCCTTCGAACTCTTCCTGCGGCGCCGGCGGATCGAGGTCGACTTCGGGCGGCGAGGCGAGGCTGACGCCCTTCGACCATTCGTAGGCGACCAGGATCACCGCCTGAGCCAAATTGAGCGACCCGAACTCCGGGTTGATCGGCACTGTCACGATCGTCCGCGCCAGCGCCACGTCGTCGGTTTCGAGCCCCGACCGCTCAGGCCCGAACAGGATCGCCGAGCGGCCGACCTGCCCATGGATTTCCGTGGATGCCGCCTCTGGCGTCAAAACCGGCTTGGTCACCCCGCGCTTGCGCACCGTCGTCGCATAGACATGCGCGCAATCGGCGACCGCTTCGGCGACGCTGTCGAACACCCGCGCCTGTTCGAGCACGACATCCGCCCCCGACGCCGCTGGACCCGCGCTGGGATTGGGCCAGCCGTCGCGCGGCGCGACGAGGCGCATCTCGGTCAGTCCGAAATTGAGCATCGCGCGCGCCGCCTTGCCGATATTCTCGCCGAGCTGCGGACGGACAAGGACGATGACGGGCGGTGGTGCGGTCTCGATCATCGCGCCGCCCTATCGTCGATCACGCCGAGCGCCTAGTCCTTCAGGCAGGCGACGATCGCCGCAATCACGCTGATCGTCTCTTGCGGATCGCGGACCCTGACGGTGTCGAGCCCCAGTTCCTTGGCCGGATAATCGTTGCCCCCGGGGAAGATCGCATCGCCCAGGAACAGCATCGCGTCGAGCGCAACGCCGCTTTCCTGGCTCAATTTCTTGAGGCCATAGGCCTTGTCGACGCCCTCGCGCGTAATGTCGATCGAGGTCGATCCGCCCATGTTGATCGCCAGCCCGGGCAGCCGCTTCCTCAAATCGGCCTGGATCACCTTGCGCTTGGCAAAATCGGGATCCCATTTCTCCTTGGCGTCGAGCGGCGCCTGCTGGCCGAGCGCGGAGAAGGTGATCTGGCTGCCGCGATCCTCGATCCGCTCGCCCCAGCTCTGCTCGGGCACGAACCCGGTCGCCTTCAGCGAGGCATCGAACGCGTCGACGATCTTCTTCTTCTCGCCATCGGAGAAGAGTTCTGCGTAAACCGCAGACCATTTTCCGTCGCGATACGTATAGAGCTTGGTCCCGGTCGTCGGCATCAGCCACAGCCGCGCCCGATCGGCGCGTTGGGGCAGCCGGCTCGCGACTTGCTTGTCGAATTGCGGCCAATCCCCGCCGGAGATCACCGCGACGTCGGCAACCCCGAGCAAATCGGCGAGTGCTTCAGCCATGTCTCCTTCGAGCGCCTGCTTGCTCGCGGCAAGAGTACCGTCGAGATCGAATGCGACGAGTTCTTTCATGCCACTTCTTTCAGGATCATCGTTTCGATCGCGCGCGCGACGCCGCTCTCGTCGTTGGATGACGTCACGTCGTCCGCCTTGGCCTTCACCGCTTCGGTCGCATTGCCCATCGCGATCGAGCGACCGGCCCGCACGAACATCGCCAGGTCATTTGCTTGGTCGCCGATCGCAATTGTGTCGACAAGGTCGACGCCCATTGCGCGCGCAATCGCAGCTATCCCGTCACCTTTGTTACCGCTGCGGGCGGTGACGTCGAGATAATAGGTCTGCGACTGCACCACCGTCGCCGCCTCGCCGAATGCCTCGGCCGCGCGATCGTGCAGGCCCTTCAACATCGCCTCGTCGTCGCTGACGAAGGTGATCTTGTCGGCATGGTCGAACAGCGCGTCCACATCGTCGGTGACGATCGGCTGCTGGTTCGATGCCCGCTTCTCGTGCTCGACATGCGTGCCCTCGCCCGAGCTCGCATACCAGCGATCGTCGGCGAACACCCAGCGATCGACCGGCGCGTCGGCCATCAACTCGATCATCCCGCGCGCGACCTTGGGATCGATCGTCTCGTGCGACAAGACCTCGCCGCTCGAATCGAACACGATCCCGCCGTTGAACGCGCCCATCGGCGCATCGAGATCGAGCGCCTCGGCGATCCACATCATCCCCGATCGCGGCCGCGCGCTGATGATCGTGAAGCCGATGCCCGCCGCACGTAGCCGCGCTATAGCCGCCTTGTTCGCCTCGCTGAGCTCTTTCTTGGAGTCGACCAGCGTCCCGTCCACATCGCAAACGACCAAGGTCATTGCGGAATCTCGACGTGCCCGCCGAAGCCGAAGCGCATCGCCGAAAGCAGTTTGTCGCCAAAGGTATGCTCGACGCGGCTGCGATAGCGCGCGAACAACGAGGCCGATAGCACGTTGACCGGCACCGCCTCCTCCATCGCCGCCTCGATCGTCCAATGCCCCTCGCCCGAATCGGCGACATGGCCGGAAAATTGTTCGAGCATCTGATCCTTGGCGAGCGCCGATGCCGAAAGATCGAGCAGCCATGACGAGATCACGCTGCCGCGCCGCCACACCTCGGCGACGTCGGTCAGGTTGATATCGAACCGTTCGTCCTCGGGCAGCTTGTCGGAGGACTTGCCTTTGAGCACGTCGAACCCCTCGGCATAGGCTTGCATCAGCCCGTATTCGATGCCGTTGTGGACCATCTTGACGAAATGGCCCGCGCCCGCGGGGCCGGCATGGATGTAACCCTTCTCCGCACGCGGATCGGCATCGCCGTTCCGCTCCTTGGTCCGCGGGATGCTCCCCAGACCAGGCGCCAGCGCGTCGAAAATCGGGTCGAGCCGCTTCACCTCGTCGTCGGGTCCACCGATCATCATGCAATAACCGCGTTCGAGGCCCCATACGCCGCCCGACGTGCCCACATCGATATAATGGATGCCCTTCTCACGAAGGTCCTTCGCGCGGCGGATATCGTCCTTGTAAAAGGTGTTGCCGCCATCAATGACGACATCGCCCTGACCGGCCAGCTTGGCGAGGTGGGCGATCGTGCCTTCGGTCGGATCGCCGGCGGGCAGCATCACCCAGAAGGTCGCCTTGTCGCCGAGCTTGGCCTTCATGTCCTCCAGCCCCTCGGCCGCGGTCGCCCCGTCCTTGACGACATCGGCCACCGCATCGCTTGAACGGTCGTAGGCGAAGACTTCATGGCCGTGCTGCATCAGCCGACGCGCAATGTTACCGCCCATGCGGCCGAGCCCGATGACGCCGATTTTCATTTCTTTCTCCTATCAGTCAGCACGGTCCACCGTTCGGGCTGAACCTGTCGAAGCCCGGTGGAGGCGCCCTTCGACAGGCTCAGGGCGAACGGACGCAGTATTCAGGCGGTGGCGGGATGCTTCGCCGCGATCGATCCGAGCAATTCATCGAACGACTTCGCAAACGACTGCACACCCTCCTCGACCAGCGTGTCGGTCACGCCGTCGAGATCGAGCCCCAGCCGCTCGGCTTCGGCGAGCACATGGCGTGCCTCGTCCACATCCTTCGTCAACGTCTCGGCCGGGGTGCCGTGGTCACGGAACGCGTCCATCGTCTTGGGCGGCACGGTGTTGACCGTGTCCTTGCCGATCAACGTGTCGAGATAGAGCACGTCCGAATAACCCGGGTCCTTGGTGCCGGTCGAGGCCCACAGCAGCCGCTGCGGCATCGCGCCCTTGGCGGCGAGCTTCTGCCAGCGCTCGGTCTGCAGGAACTCGAGATACCATTGATACGCCATCTTGGCGTTGGCGATCGCCACCTTGCCGCGGATCGCCTTTGCCTCGTCGCTGCCGAGCTTGTCGATCTTGGCGTCGATCTTGGTGTCGATCCGGCTGACGAAGAAGCTGGCGACGCTGGCGATCGTGTCGATCGGCTCGCCCCTCTCGACGCGCTGCTCGAGCCCCGCGACATAAGCCAGCGCAACCTTCTTGTAGGCCTCGATCGAAAATAGCAGCGTGACGTTGACGTTGATCCCGCTCGCGATCGTCGCCGCGATCGCCGGCACGCCCGCCGCGGTGCCCGGAATCTTGATCATCAGATTGGGCTTGTCGACCATCTTCCACAGCTTGGCCGCCTCGGCGATCGTCGCATCGGTGTCGTCGGCGAGATAGGGCGACACCTCCAGGCTGACATAGCCGTCCTTGCCCGACAGCCGATCATAGACCGGTCGCAAGGTGTCCGCCGCCGCCTTGATATCCTCGACCGCGAGCGCCTCGTAACGATCGATCGTCGCCGCATCGGGATGCGCCTTGTCATAGGCGGCAAGGCTGTCGTCATAGGCCGTGCCGTGCCCCATCGCCTTCTCGAAGATCGACGGGTTCGAGGTCACGCCCGTCAGGCCGTCCTCCTCGACCAGCTTCTTGAGCCCGCCTTCGTCGAGAAACTTGCGGTCGACGAAATCGAGCCACACCGCCTGGCCGAGCGCTTCGAGGTAGTTGAGCTTACCCATCATTCCGTCTCCAGCATTTCCTTGGCCACCTTGACGACATTGTCGACGGTGAACCCGAACTTGTCCGCCAGCTTGGCGATCGGCGCCGACGCGCCGAAGGTCGACATGGTGATCGTCCGCCCGCGCCGCCCGACATAGCGATCCCAGCCGAGCTCGCCGCCCATCTCGACCGCCAGCCGCGCGGTGACGCCGTCGGGGAACACGCTCTGCTTGTAGTCGTCCGATTGCAGCTCGAAACGATACCAGCTCGGCATCGAGACGACGCGGCTCCGCACGCCCTCGGCCTTCAATTTCTCGTGAGCCTCGACCACCAGCGACACCTCGCTGCCGGTGCCGATCAGGATCACCTGCGGATCATCGCTGTCGGCGAGCACATAAGCCCCCTTCGCGACGCCCTCGGCGCTGGCATATTTCGAGCGATCGAGCGTGGGCAGCGCCTGGCGCGAGAGCACCAGCGCAGTCGGGTGCTTGCCGTCGCGCATCGTCGCGCGCCACGCCTCGGCGACCTCATTGGCGTCGCCTGGACGGATCGTGTCGATCCCCGGCGTCGCGCGCAGCATCGCGAGCTGCTCGATCGGTTGATGCGTCGGCCCGTCCTCGCCGACCCCGATCGAATCGTGCGTGTAAACCCACACCGCGCCCAATTCCATGATCGCCGACAGCCGCACCGGCGGGCGCATGTAATCGAGGAACACGAAGAAGGTGGAGCCGTAGCCGCGCAGGCCCGACAGCGTCATGCCGTTGACCACGGCGCCCATGCCATGCTCGCGCACGCCGAAGTGGAAATTGGCGCCGCCGTAATTGCCCGGCTCGAACGAATCGGCGTTCTTGATGTCGGTCTTGGTCGAGGGCGAGAGGTCGGCCGAGCCGCCGAGCAGCCACGGCACCTTGCCGACGATCGCGTTCAGGACCTTGCCGCCGGAGTCGCGCGAGGCGATCCCCTTGGCGTCAGCCTCGAAGGCCGGAATTTCGGCGTCCCAGCCGTCGGGCAGCGTGCCGGCGAGCATGTGCTCGATTTGCGCCGCCAGGTCGGGATGAGCACTCTTGTAACGCGCGAACATCGCCTCCCATTCCTCGCGCAGCGGCCGCCCGCGATCGGCGATCGCCTTGTTGAAGGCTTGCGCCACCCCGTCGGGCACGAAGAAATGCTTGTCCGGGTCCCAGCCATAGGCTTCCTTGGTGGTGCGAACATTGTCCTCGCCCAGCGCCTCGCCATGCGCCTTGGCAGTGCCGGCGCGCGGGCTTCCCCAGCCGATCACCGAATGGACGACGATCAGCGTCGGCTTGTCGTCGGTCTTGCGGAACGCGTCGAATGCCTCGGCCAGCGCCGCGCAATCATTGGCGTCGTCGACATGGATGACGTTCCAGCCATAGCCCTGGAACCGCTCGCCGACATCCTCGTCGAACGCGATCGAAGTGCTGCCTTCGATCGAAATGTGGTTGCTGTCGTAGATCCAGCACAGATTGGAGAGCTTGAGGTGCCCCGCCAGGCTCGCCGCCTCGGCCGACACGCCTTCCATAAGGTCGCCATCTCCGCACAGCGAATAGACGTCGTGATCGAAGATCGGGAAATCGGGCTTGTTGTAGTGCGCCGCCAGCCAGCGCTCGGCGATCGCCATGCCGACCGAATTGCCGCAGCCCTGGCCAAGCGGCCCGGTGGTCGTCTCGACACCGGTGGTGTGACGATATTCGGGATGCCCCGGCGTCTTCGAGCCGAGCTGCCGGAAATTCTCGATGTCCTCGATGCTCACCGCGGGCTTGCCCGTCGGTTTGCCGTCGCGATCAACCTCTTTTACCTGCGCGAGGTGCAGCAGCGCGTAGAGCAGCATCGACGCATGCCCGACCGACAGCACGAAACGATCGCGATTGGGCCAATCGGGCGTGTCGGGATCGGTCCGCAGGAATTTCGACCAGAGCGTATAGCCCACTGGCGCCAGCGCCATAGGCGTGCCGGGATGCCCCGAATTGGCCTTCTGCACCGCGTCCATCGCCAATGTGCGGATCGTGTCGATCGCCAGCCGCTCGGAGCTGCCGTCCTCGCGGAATTGGTCGCTCGACGGTTTGGCTTTGGTCGCGGTGTCGGTCATGCTTGTCTTTCCCCAGCTAGGTGCCGAACGCGGAGGCGCGCAGCTTTGTTTCGTCAGTTTCGCTCGATCCGTTCGACGCGGCGGTCGGCGGCGACATAAGCGGCGTCGACTTCGCGACAGAACAGCCCGTGTCCGAGCAATCCCGGGATAGCGGCGAGCGCCACGGCGAGTTCTTCGGGTGCGTCGAGCAGTCCGAACGCGCAATCGAACACCAGATTGTCCTGATCGGTCAGATAGGGATCGCGCCCCCGCCGTCGCAACACCGGCGCGCCGCCGAGCCGGCGCAACTCGCCCTCGACGAAGGCACGCGCGAACGGCAGCACCTCGACCGGCACCGGCGCCTTGCCGAGCTGCTTGACCCGCTTCGATCCATCGGCGACGACGACCATCCGCTTCGCTGCGCTGGCGACGATCTTCTCGCGCAGCATCGCCCCGCCCGCGCCCTTGATAGCGCGCAGATAGGCGTCGATCTCGTCCGCCCCGTCGATCACCAGATCGACCGCGGCGACGTCTTCGAAATCGAGCAGGTCTATGCCGTGCTGAATTGCCAGCTTCGCGCTCGCCACCGAGGTCGCGACCGCATCGATCGTCAACCCCTCGCGCACCTTCGCCCCGATCGCCGCGATCGCGAACGCCGCCGTCGAGCCCGAGCCGAGCCCGACCAGCATGCCGTCCTCGATCTCGGCCACCGCCGCCTCGGCCGCGAGTCGCTTGTCGTCGTCGATCATCGCCTGCGCATCTAGGCCGATGGCGTGACAAAGCAACCGCACGGCACGCTTGCGTAACGAGTGCACTGCAACAAACTTGGCCGCGGGGGGTTCACCCGACCATGCAGACCGTTAAGAAGGCCGCGATGGCCGACCCCCGCGACCTTGTGCCGCCGCCCGCCGACCTGCTCGACGGCGCGAGCCTGTTCCTCGATTTCGACGGTACGCTCGTCGAGCTTGCCGACCGGCCGGAAGCGGTGTCGGTCGATGCCGCGCTCGCCGGGCTGCTCGATCGCCTCGCCGAGCGGCTGTCGGGCCGCGTCGCGCTCGTCAGCGGGCGTTCGATCGACCAGCTCGATGGGTTTCTCGGGCAGGCAGGCAGCGCGCTCGGCCTGGTCGGCAGCCACGGCGCGGAAACGCGGCTCGCCGGCGGCGCGATTGTCCGCCCAGAGCGGCCCGCCAGTCTCGACGCCGCGGCCCG
The DNA here is from genome assembly GCA_051954635.1 of Sphingomonas sp. Lineage (GTDB taxonomy): Bacteria > Pseudomonadota > Alphaproteobacteria > Sphingomonadales > Sphingomonadaceae > Sphingomonas. Next base: position 17,645 of record JBQCHO010000080.1, read on the forward strand.
CCTGTTCGCCGAGCGCTTCAACAAGCGCGAGGGCGTGGTGATCGAAGCCAAGAGCCTCGGCGTCGGCTTGCATTACCGGCTCGATCCCTCGGTCGAAAGCGAGGCGCAGGCGCTTGTCGAGGCGTTCGCCGCGGCGAACGACCTTCACGTCCAGCACGGCAAGATGATGGTCGAGCTGCGCCTGCCCGGCCACGACAAGGGCGCCGCCATCACCGCGTTGCTCGCCCACGCACCGTTCGCCGGCCATGCCCCGGTCTTCCTCGGCGACGACCTCACCGACGAGCCCGGCTTTACCGCCTGCGCGGAGAACGGCGGCGCCGGCATCCTCGTCGGCGCCCCGCGCACCACCGCCGCGCGCTACGGCCTGACCGATGTCGCTGCCGTCCACGCCTTCCTTGAGACCGCCGCATGACCGCGACGCTCGATCTCTGGCCGATCGGCAATTGTCAGGTCTCGGCGCTGGTCGATCGTTCGGGCCGTTTCGTATGGGGCTGCACCCCGCGCGTCGATGGCGACCCCGCTTTCTGCTCGCTGCTCGACGACGCGCCGCCCGCCGGCGAAGGGGCGCACGGCTTCTGGGAAATCGATCTCGACGGTAAGGTCGAGACGACGCAGAGCTATCTCCGCAACACGCCGATCCTCGTCACCCGCCACACCGACGCCAAGGGCAATGCGATCGATGTGATCGATTTCTGCCCGCGCTTCAAGCGCATGGGCCGGATGTATCGCCCGGTCGCCTTCGCGCGCATCGTCCGCCCCGTCTCCGGCGCGCCGCGCATCCGCGTCCGCCTGCGCCCTTCACGCGGCTGGGGCGCCGAGATGGCGCCGCACACCCGCGGCTCGAACCACATTCGTTACCTGATCGAGGAAAGCGTCCTACGCCTCACCACCAATGCCGCGATCGGCTGGATCGAGGATGAGCGCCTGTTCCGCGTTGAACGCCCTCTGCACTTCTTCCTTGGGCCCGACGAGAGCTTCACCGCCGATATCGCCCAGGCGCTCGACACGATGCTCGAGCGCACCACCGAGGAATGGCGCCACTGGGTCCGCGGCCTCGCCACACCGGTCGAGTGGCAGGAAGCGGTGATCCGCTCGGCGATCACGCTCAAGCTGTGCCAGCACGAGGAAACCGGCGCGATCGTCGCCGCGCTGACCACCTCGATCCCCGAACACGCCGATTCGGGCCGCAACTGGGACTATCGCTACTGCTGGATCAGGGACGCCTATTACACCGTCCAGGCCCTCAACCGTCTTGGCGCGCTAGACGTGCTCGAAGGGTATCTCGAATACTTACGCAACATCGTCGACAATGCCGCCGGCGGCCATATCCACCCGCTCTATGGTGTCGGCGGTGAGCAGACGCTGATCGAATATGAGGCCAAGGCGCTGAACGGCTATCGCGGCATGGGCCCGGTCCGCGTCGGCAACCAGGCCTATGAGCAAGTCCAGCACGACGCCTACGGCCAGATCGTGCTCTCCAACGTCCAGGCATTCTTCGATCACCGCCTGTTCCGCGTCGCCGGCGTGCCCGATTTCGAGGCGCTCGAGCCGATCGGCGAGCGTGCCTGGCAAGTCTATGACCAGCCCGACGCCGGCCTCTGGGAGCTGCGCACCAAGAGCCACGTCCACACCTATTCCGCCGCGATGTGCTGGGCGGCGTGCGACCGCCTCGCCAATGCCGCCGCGGCGCTCGGCCTCACCGAGCGCGCCGAATTCTGGCAGGGCCGCGCCGACACGATGCGGCAGACCATCGAGGACAAGGCGTGGCGGCCCGACACCAACCGACTCTCCGCCACCTTCGCCGGCGACGATCTCGACGCCAGCCTGATCCAGCTCCTCGACCTGCGCTTTCTCGCCCCCGACGATCCGCGCTTCCGCGGCACGCTCGATGCGGTCGAGAACGGCCTGCGCCGCGGCAGCCACATGCTGCGCTACGCGACCGAGGACGATTTCGGCCTGCCCCACACCGCGTTCAACGTCTGCACCTTCTGGCTGATCGAGGCGCTGCATTTCACCGGCCGCGACGCCGATGCGCGCATCCTGCTGGAAGAGATGCTGTCGCGCCGCACCCCCGCCGGCCTGCTCAGCGAGGATATCGATCCCGCCACCGGCGAGCTGTGGGGAAACTATCCGCAAACCTATTCGCTGGTCGGCATGATCAACTGCGCCGTCTTGCTGTCTAAACCATGGAGTGCGATCCGCTGAGCCGTCTCATCGTCATCTCCAACCGCGTCTCCGCGCCGAAACCCGATCAGCCCGCCGCGCAAGGTGGGCTCGCGGTGGCGCTGACTGCCGCGCTCCAGGAAAGCGACGGCATCTGGTTCGGCTGGTCGGGCGAGGAAGGTGAAGAACACAAGCTCGAGTTCGAAACCTATGGCGGCGTCACCTCGGCAACGATCGACCTGACGGCGCAGGAAATCGACGAATATTACAACGGCTACGCCAATTCGACCCTTTGGCCGTTATTCCACTACCGGCTCGATCTGACCGAGTTCGAGCGCGAATATCAGGGCGGCTATGAGCGGGTGAACCGCATCTTCGGCAACATCATCGCCCCGCACATCATGCCCGACGACATGGTCTGGGTGCACGATTACCACATGATTCCCCTCGGCTGGATTTTGAGGCAGCAGGGGATGAAGAACCGGATGGGCTTCTTCCTCCATATTCCATGGCCACCGACCCGTCTGCTCGTCGCGCTGCCCGATCATCGCCGGCTGGTCGAGGCCCTGTTCGCGTACGACGTAGTCGGGTTCCAATCGGCCGAATGGCTCGAATCCTTCCGCCATTACGTCACCCACGAAATGGGCGGGTCGCTCGGCGAGGACGGCCACATCACCGTCGGCGGGCGGACGATTCGTGCGATCTGCTGCCCGATCGGGATCGATTCGGAACAGTTCATCGCCAGCGCCAACGGCAAGAATGCCCGCGACGTGCGGATGCGCGTGCTCGAAAGCGGCATGGGCCGCTCACTGGTGATCGGTGTCGACCGGCTCGACTATTCAAAGGGGCTTGCCGAGCGCTTCCTTGGTTACGAGCGCTTCCTGCAGAAACACCCTGACCGCCGCGCGCTTGTTTACATGATGCAGATTGCGCCGCCGTCTCGAACCGATGTCGAAACCTATCAAGCGATCCGATCCAATCTCGATTCACTCTCGGGCCGGATCAATGGCCAGTATGCCGATCTCGACTGGACGCCGATCCGGTACGTCAACCGGGGATATCCTCGAGAGACGCTGGCCGGCGTCTATCGCGCGGCCCGGATCGGCCTGGTCACCTCGCTGCGCGATGGCATGAACCTCGTCGCGAAGGAATATGTCGCGGCGCAGGATCCGCACGATCCGGGCGTGTTGATCCTGTCGCGCTTCACCGGCGCGGCCGAGCAGCTGAGCGGTGCGCTGCTGATCAACCCCTATTCCGCCGACGACATCGCCGATGCCATTGCCAAGGCCTTGTCCATGCCCAAGGTCGAGCGGATCGCGCGCTGGAAACCGATGTTCGAAACCGTCCGCGACCGCGACGTCGTCTGGTGGCGCAAGCGCTTCATCGACGCATTGGCAGCCGCCTGATCGTCAGCGCAGCGCGCCGGCGACCAGCTTGTGCAGCTTCGAATGCAGCGCGTCGTTGGCGGCGAGGAACTCGTTGCGTTCGATCGCGCGATCGGCGCCGCGATAGTCGGTGACGAAACCGCCGGCCTCCTTGACCAGCAACATGCCCGCCGCGACGTCCCAGCGATTGAGGTCCGATTCCCAATAGCCGTCGAACCGCCCCGCCGCGACCCAGGCAAGGTCGAGCGCGGCCGAGCCGAGACGGCGGATGCCGGCGACTTCGGGCGCAACCGCACCGAAAATGCGGCTCCACTCGGCGAAATTACCATGGCCGAGGAACGGGATGCCCGTCGCGATCAGCGCTTCGGACAGGTCACGACGAGACGAAACGCGCAGCCGCTTGTCCTGCAACCACGAACCGCGGCCCTTCTCGGCCCAGAAGCTCTCGTCGGTCAGCGGCTGATAGACCAGCGCCGCCATCGGCTCCCAACGCCCATCGGGGCGCTGTTCCTCGGCGCAGATCGACATCGAGAAATGCGGGATGCCGTGGAGGAAGTTCGTGGTGCCGTCGAGCGGATCGACAACGAACCGCCCCTTGCCTTCCATGCCCTCGATCGCGCCGCGCTCTTCCATGATGAAGCCCCAATCGGGGCGCGCGCGCGACAGGTCCTCGAACAGCGTCTGCTCGGCGCGCTGATCGGCCATCGAGACGAAGTCGGCCGGGCCCTTGCGGCTGACCTGGAGGTGCTGAACCTCGTTGAAGTCACGCCGCAACCGCGGTGCCGCCTTGCGCGCGGCACGTTCCATGACGGTAATCAGGCCCGAATGCGCAACCATCGATCAGCGGCCCTTCGGCGCAGCCTTGGGGGCCGGGGTCGCGGCACCGGCGGCCGGCTTGGGCAGCGGCGCGCCGCAGATCTCGGCGATGACGACGAGCTGCTGCGTCGGGTTCGCCTCGTCGATCTTGCCCTTGTTCTTGGCAATCACCTCATCGCGCGCATTCGAAATCTTGCTCAGCGAATTCTCGTAGAGGCAGCCGAACAGGCCGTTCTTCAACTCGGCCGGCACTTCCTTCGAATTGATCGCGCTGATGATGTAGCTGAGCGTCTTCTGCGCGCTTTCGAGCTGCGCCTGCGTCGGCTTGGCCGGCGTGTCGGCAGCGGAAACCGGCGCGGCGAGGACGGCGGCGGCGAGGATCGGGAGGATAATACGCATGGTTCAGTCGGCTCGCTTCACATAGGTTTGTTCATAGACATCGACGACGATCTTCGTCCCCGCCGAAATGTGCGGCGGCACCATGATGCGCACGCCGTTGTCGAGGATCGCCGGCTTGTAGCTTGAGGAGGCGGTCTGCCCCTTCACCACCGCATCGGCCTCGACGATCGTCGCTTCGATCTGGTCGGGAAGCTGGACGCTGATCGGCTTCTCGTCGTGAAGCTCCATCACCACGTCCATGCCGTCCTGCAGGAACGCCGCCGCGTCGCCGAGCAGGTCGGCCGGCAGCGTGATCTGCTCGTAAGTGTCCTTGTCCATGAAGGTCAGCATGTCACCGTCGGAAAACAGGAACTGGAAGTCCTTTGTGTCGAGGCGGACGCGCTCGACACTTTCGGCCGAGCGGAAACGGACGTTGTTCTTGCGCCCGTCGATCAGGTTCTTCATCTCGACCTGCATATAGGCACCGCCCTTGCCGGGCTGGGTGTGCTGGATCTTCACCGCGCGCCAGATGCCGCCTTCATATTCGATGATGTTGCCGGGACGAATCTCGACCGCGTTGATCTTCATGGGGATACACCTGCTGGAAAGAGCTTGGGGCGGGTCCGTGGCCGGGCCGCCGAGCGCGCCCCTTTAGCCGGCAGGGGCCTTGCCCGCAAGCAGCGGGTAGGGATTGACCGGATAGCCCTGCCACCAGCCATCATTCGGCTGCATGTAACTGAGCCCGAAATGGAGCTGGTAATTGCCCGGCCCGGCATCGCCGGTGTCGCCGGCATAGCCGATCAGGTCGCCGGTCGCGAGTTGCTGGCCCTCGTGGACGCCCGGCGCATAGCCGGCGAGATGCGCATAATAATATTGCCAGCGCCCATCGGGCGACCGTTCGTAGAGCGTCGTGCCGCCGAGATTGCTCTGGAACAGCTTCTCGATCCGCCCCGGCGCGGCGGCGAGGATCGGGGTACCTTCGGGGACTATGATATCGGTGCCGTGGTGCTGCCGTGTGCCGCCGCCGCGCGGGTCCAGCCAATTGTCGGCGATCTGGCTTCGCGCGACGCCCTGAACAGGCACTGCGAGGCGAGGATAGCCCGCGATGACCGGGGCCGGTTCAGGCGCGGCCGCAGCATTCGGTTGAGCTGGAACGGTCGCTGGTGCGGGCTGGGAAACAGTCCGCGGCCCGCCGATCGTCAGCATCGACCCGAAAGCAATCGCGCCGAGCACGATCAACGTCAGGAATATCCAGCCGACTTTCGTCATCGCGCGCTCATTCCTGGAAGATCACCGGCGTGCCGGGCTTCACCATCAGCGCCAGCCGCGCGGCGTTCCAATTGGCCAGCCGCACGCAGCCATGGCTCTCGGTGCGGCCGATCAACGAGGGCTCGGGGGTGCCGTGGATGCCATAATGCTCCTTCGACAGATCGAGCCAGACGACGCCGACCGGCCCGTTGGGCCCCGGCGGCAGCATCGCCTTGGTGTCGCTAGACTTGGCGTCCCAGAACAGCGCCGGGTTATAATGGAATTTCGGATTGTAGTCCGCCGCGTTGATCTTCCAATTGCCGATCGGCAGGGGGTCGTGTGTGCTCCCCGTCGTCACCTGGAACTGGCGGACCAGCTTGCCCTGATCGTCATAGACCTTGAGCACCTTGTCCGACTTGTCGACGACGATCTTCGCCGCCTGCGGCTCATTGGCGTCGACGTTGAGCATGTTGAGCGTGTCGAGCCAATGCTGCGGCAGGCTCGACGGATAGGCGCGCGACGTCGGCAGCGCATTGGGGAACACGACCTTGGTGCCCGGCGTCAGCGGCGTCGACGGGCTGTTGAGCGCCATGATCACCTCGGGCGTCGTGTGGAACATCTCCGCGAGCTTCTCCATCGGCGAGCGGTAATAGAGGCCGGGCAGCTTGGCCTGTTCGTCCTCGCCGTGCGGAATCGGGTTGATGTAGGGGCCAGCCAGCCCCTGCTTGCTCAGCACCAGCGTCTTGGTCGGCGTCCAGCCCTCATAGGGTTTGAGCGCGTCGAGCGTCGCGGCGTCGAGCTTGCCGGTCTTGTCGAGCCCGCGGCTTTCCTGGAAGCCCTTGATCGCAGCGGTCAGCGACATGCCCTTTTGCCCATCGAGCACGCCGGGCGAAAAGCCGAGGTGATCGAGGATCACCTGGACGTGCAGCACCGCCATGTCGATGCCGTTCGACGCAGGAGCAGCGGCGGGCGGTGTCTGGGCAATGGCAGGAACGGCAGCGATCGACAGCGCCAGGGCGGCGGCGAATTTCGACATTGGGGCGACCTCTTCACAGTTACGCGAAGGGATGAACGTCGAACCCGCAGGTTGTTTCCCGAGCGTTACGGGTCGCTGTCGATGAGCTAGGTCAGCAGCTTGCTGAATTCGGCGACTGCCGCGGCTTCATCGCCGTCCCACACTGCCCCGCACACAGCGAGGAAATCGGCGCCGGCCGCGACCAAGGGGGGCGCGTTGTCGGGCGTGATGCCGCCGATCGCGACACAGGGCAGCTCGAACATCGTCGCCCACCATGACAGGATCGACGGATCGGGGTGATGCTTCACCGTCTTGGTCGTTGTCGGGTAGAAACTGCCGAACGCGACGTAATCGGCGCCCGACTCGCCCGCCTCCATCGCGAGATGGCGGCTATCGTGGCAGGTCACCCCGATCTGCACCGACGGCCCGAGGATCGAGCGCGCCTCGCGCGGATCGCCGTCCTCCTGCCCGAGATGCACCCCGTCGGCGCCGAGCCGCTTGGCAAGACTAACGCTGTCGTTGACGATGAAGGCGACGTCATGCTCGGCGCAGATCGCCTGCAACGGCTCGGCAAGCCGCGCCGCCTGGTGCTGGTCGACCTCCTTCACCCGAAACTGAAACGCCGCGACCGGCCCCGACGCCAGCGCCCGCTTCAACCGCTCGGGAAACGCGCCGCCGACGTCGAGCGGCGAGATCAGATAGAGCTGGCACGGCTCGCGCGCGTCATCGCGCACGAACTGCGCGGCGAATTCGGGATCGAGCGGATCGAGGGCGTCGTCAAAGTCCATACGGCGTCCCTAGCGCACTCGACCCGGAAGCGGAACGATCGTAATTTGGCTGGTTTGCGGAATGTCCGCTATCCATTCGATAACCGGCATTCGCGACCTTTGATCTTGAAGCGAAAGCTCTGCGCTGCTCCCGGCGTAACATAGCCGATATGGTATTTTAGAGCGGAGTGACCCTTTAGCCGCACAATGATTTCGCCCTCACCCTCGCAACTAATTGGTTGGGCGGCCACGAGCCACGCTCCGGATCGGTCGAGCGGGGTAGTTTTTCCACACAATTGAAGGTCTGCCGCCGCAGTTTCCGGTGCTTGCACTTCGAATGTGTTTGTTACTCTATTACAGCCACTCAGGAGCAACGGGAGTATGACAAGGCTAAATCTCATAATTGATAGCTTGGCGTATAGAATGAGCGTCCGCAATCCGGAGTTATGGGCGCCCGCTTAGGCCTCCGACTACAGGGCGAAAGCCGCTAGGTCTTCCAATGTTGGAAAATGTCTGAGACACCGGCTTCGCCCTCGGGCAACCGCTCTTTGATAGCTGTATAATCTCGACTGCAAATCCGTCGCGTCATGGTCGCCTCGGCGTGTGTGGAGGTGGCATCGCCGTCGCGTCGTGGATCGCAACCGGCGCGCGCGTGTCGCGCCGTTGTCGCATGGATGTGGCCAACCTGTCGCTTCGTAGGCGCGTTCCCGGCGCAAGAGCCGCGAAAACGCTGCCAGGGTCTCCACTTTCTCCACTTCATGCCGGCAAATGGGCACACCAAAAACGTTTGGCGCGGCCTTGGCCGTCAGGTCACCACCGCGAGCAGGAAGCCGTCCCATTTCTTGCCGCCGACAGTCTGGATCGCGGTCGCCGTCAGTCGCGGTTCGGCCGCGACCGCGTCGAACAGCGCGCGGGTGCCCGTGATACGCGGGTCGGTGCTGTCGGCATCGAGCACGCCGCCCTCGCGGATGACATTGTCGACCACGATCGTCGTGCCCGGTCGCGACAGCCGCAGCGCCTCGCGGAGATAGGCGGCGTTGCTTTCCTTGTCGGCGTCGATGAACACGAAGTCGAACGGGCCGTCGAGCGTCGCCAGCGTCTCGATCGCCGGGCCGACGCGGATTTCGACGCGATCGCCGAGGCCGGCCGCATCGAGGTTCGCCCGCGCGACTTCGGCGTGGTGCGGATCAATCTCGAGCGTCACGACCTTGCCGCCCTCGCCTACCGCGCGGGCCAGCTCGATCGTCGAATAGCCGCCGAGCGTGCCGATTTCGAGCACGCGCTTGGCGCCGCACATCGTCGCGAACAGCCGGAGCATCCGCCCCTGCGGCGGCGACACGTCGATATCGGGAAGACCACCCGCGGCGTTGGCCACCAGAGCGGCCGCGAGCGCTGCATCCTCGCCGAGCAGCGTCTCGCCGATATACGCATCGACCGCCGCCCAGCTTTCGTCCTGCGGTTGCGTCCGCTCGACCATCAGGCGGCGTCTGGGGTCTTGTCGACCGAGGCGGCGTAGATCTGGTCGATCGCTTGCTTCAACGCCGCGTCGAACTCGGCGTCGCTCATTCCGTGGCGCAGATCCTCGAGCAGCGCGCGGCTGAAGCTCGCGATCATGCCCTTGTTGCGGGCGAGCTCGGCGCACGCCTCGGGGCGATCGAACCCGCCCGACAGCGCGACGACGCGCAGCACGCGCGGATGGTGGATCAGTGGCTCGTAGATGCCGCGCTCCGCAGGGAGCGACAGCTTCAGCATCACCTTCGGCCCGTCGCGATTCTCATCGAGCGCGGCCTCGAGTGCGGCGACGAGCAGGCGATCGGCGTCGGCGCGCTCGGGGCTCTTGATGTTCACCTCGGGCTCGATGATCGGCATCATGCCCTGCGCGGCGACCTGATCGGCGATCTCGAACTGCTGCGCCACGATTTTCTCGATACCGTCGCGATTGGCGAGATTGACGACCGAGCGCTCCTTGGTGCCGAACACGCCCAGCTTTTTGGCGCGCGCGAGCAGCGCGTCGAGCCCGGGGATCGGCTTCATCAACTGGACGCCGTCCGCCTCGGCTTCCAATCCCTTGTCGATCTTGAGGAACGGCACGATGCCGCGATCGTGGAGCGCTTGCGGCACCGGCTTGCCATCGGCCTGGCCGTCCATCGTCCGCTCGAACAGGATCGCGGCGAGCACCTTGTCGCCGGTGAAGGCGGGCGCGGTGATGATGCGGACGCGCATCGCGTGGATCAGCGCGAACATCTCGTCGTCGCCCGACCATGCGCCGTCCTCGATGCCGTATGCCTTGAGCGCCTTGGGCGTCGATCCGCCCGACTGATCGAGCGCGGCGATGAAACCGCGGCCCTCCTTCATCCTTGCGGTCATCTCGTCGATGTTCATGGCCTTCCCCTATTATGATTGTGCGCGCCTGATAGACAGCCGCCGCGTCCGCCGCAACGCGGCACCGGCATCCATCCAACGCAGGTACTTGTTCTTGTTGCAATGCAGCGTATCTCCGCACGATGGTCGCTCATTCATCGCACGAACGATTGACGCGGAGCGTAACGCTGCTGTTCGCGGTCGCGTGCGGGGCGATGGTCGCTAATCTCTATTATGCGCAGACGCTGATCGATTCGATCGGGCCGGAGATCGGCCTGTCGCGGCGACTGGCGGGTATGATCGCGATGCTGACCCAGCTCGGCTACGGGCTCGGGCTCGCGCTGCTCGTGCCGCTCGGCGACTTGTTCGAGAACAAGCGCCTGACGCTGGTTGCGACGGCGGGGGCGGTGATCTCCTGCCTCGGCATCGCCCTGTCGCAAGGCCCCCTCACCTTCCTCGCCGCCTCGTTCCTGACCGGGGTATGCGCGACCGGCGCGCAGGTGCTGCTCCCGCTCGCCACGCATCTGACGCCCGAGGACGAGCAGGGCCGCGTCATCGGGCGGATCATGGCCGGGCTGCTCGCCGGGATCATGCTGGCGCGGCCGGCGGCGAGCTTCCTGGCCGAAGCGATCGGGTGGCGGGCGATCTTCTTCGTCTCGGCCGGCCTGATGGCGGTACTGTGGATCGCGCTCGCGCTGCTTTGTCCGCATCGGCGGCCCGATGCCCGGCTGGGCTACGGGCAGATCCTGCTTTCGACGTTGAAGCAGGTTCGTGACCGCCGTGCGTTGCGGCTGCGGGCTTTCTACCAGGCGATGATGTTCGCGGCGTTCAACCTGTTCTGGACCGCCGCGCCGCTGGTGCTGCTGCGGCGGTTCGGCTTCAGCCAGGACGAGGTCGCCTTGTTCGCGCTCGCCGGCGCCGGCGGCGCGCTCGCCGCGCCGGTCGCTGGATGGCTCGCCGACAAGAAACTGACGTGGTGGACCAGCCTCGGCGCGCTGGCGATGATCGCGCTGGGCTTTGCCGGGGCGATTCCGGCGGTCGCGGCGGGCAGCGTGGTGGCGTTTGCCGCGACCGCAATCATCATCGATGCGGCGGTGCAGCTCAACCAGATCACCGGCCAGAAGATCATCTTCGCGCTGTCGAAAGACGCGCGGTCGCGGGTCAATTCGGCGTACATGACGATGATGTTCGTCGTCGGCGCGACGGGATCGCTGATCGGATCGGCGACGATCGAGGCAGGCGGTTGGACGCTGGCGGCGATCGCCGGCGGCGCGATCGGCGCAGTGACGCTGGCCGTCTTCCTGCTGTTCGATCGCGGGGTCAGCGCCTGAACGGTTCCGGCTGGCAGCCGAGCGCGCTATCGAAGCGCACCGATCGGCTGGCGATCAGCGGCACGGAGGCGGTGACCGTCTTGGTCTGTGGATCGTCCGACAGATGGATAACCTCCATCCCGGGCTCGAAATCCTTATAGCAACTGTCGAGCGGGCGGCCTTCGATATAGCGGCAACCGCAGGCGACGCGCGCGCCGTAGCCGACGCCGAGTTCGAGCTTGGGCTTCTGCGAAAAGGCGTATGCAGCGACGCCAACAAGCAAGAACAGCACCATCGCGATCGGCGTCCAGATCAGCAGCGAGCGGCGGCTTGCGTTCATCGATCACCCGTCTAAGCTCGTTACGTGGGATTGAAAACAGGTCTTGCCGCCGCCTTTGCCGCGACCCTCGCGACCGCATCCGCGCCGGCGCAAGCGCCGCCAACCCCCGCCCGCTTGATCGCGCCGCTGTTCACCGACGGTCAGGGCACCCGCGCGGTGCTGCTCATCGAGGACGGGCACGTCATCGCAAAGCGGTACGCGGCGGGCTTTTCGGACGCCAATCGCTTCATCAGCTGGTCGATGGCGAAGACGATCACCGGTTTCCTGATCGGCATCCTGGTTCATGACGGCAAGCTAAAGCTCGACGCGCCCGCGCCGATCGCCGAGTGGCACGATCCCGGCGATCCGCGCGCGGCGATCACGCTTCGCATGCTGCTGCAGATGCGATCCGGGCTGCAACATATCGAGGTCGGCGATCCGGTCGAACATTCGGACACCAATCAGGTGCTGTTCGTCGGCGGCACGCAGGACATGGCCGCGCGCGCAATTGCCAAGCCGCTCGCTTATCCGCCGGGCACGCATTTCGAATACAGCTCGCTGACGACGATCATCCTGTCGGAGATCATCACCCGGACCCTGACCAAGAGCCATGATCCGCACGTCCGCGCCCATGCCTATCGCCAATTCGCCGAGCAACGGCTGTTCGGCCCGGCCGGCGTCACCTCGGCGTTCCTCGAGTTCGACGGATCGGGCACGCAGATCGGCGGTTCGTTGATCTACATGACCCTCGACGATTGGGGTCGGATGGGCACGCTGCTGCTCGACGGCAAGGCGGAGAACGGAACGCAGGTGATCCCGGCCGATTGGCTCGCTTTCATGAAGGCCCCCTCCCCGCTCAACCCCGAATATGGTGCGCAAGTGTGGCTCAACCGGCCCGGCGGACTAGACCGCGACGGGCCGACGTTGTTCCCGGGCCGGGCGCCGAACAATGTCGTCTCGATGGTCGGCCATCTGGGCCAATATGTCATCGCAGGATCGGGCCGCAATCCACGCAATTCAGCCGCGACCCACGATGTGGTACTCGTTCGGCTTGGCAAGACGCAGGACGGGCCGCCGCTCGAACCGGTGCGACAGGAGATGGGCGAGGTCGTCGGCGCGTTGCTTCGCTAGGGCCTAGAGGGTGAACGTGCCTTCGATCACCGTCACGCAATCGCCGCCAAGATTCACACGGTCGCCATCGAGACGGCAATCGAGATAACCACCGCGCTTGCTCGCTTGATAGGCGGTGAAATGGTCGCGGCCGAGGCGCTTGGTCCAATAGGGGACGAGCACGCTGTGCGCCGAACCAGTCACCGGATCCTCGTCGATCCCGGCGCCGGGGGCGAAGGCGCGGCTGATGATATCCGTCTCCTCGCCCGGCGCGGTGACGATGGTGAGGACGTCGCCTTGCTTCGCCATCGCGCGGAAATCGGGATCGAGCGCGCGGACCTGCTCGGCGCTGTCGACGACGACCAGGCCATAACGGTGAGGATGCCAGAAAGTCGGCAGGTCGCCCGACATGCCGAGCGCGGCGACGAGCTCGGGTAGCGGCTTGGGCTCGGCGCGCCAAGCGGGGAGCTCCAGGCGATAGCCGCTCTCGGCGCGCGCGACTTCAAGCACGCCCGACCGCCGCGTCTTGAAGCGGACGCGGTCGCGCTCCGGATCGGCCGAGAGGACGAAATGCCCGCTCGCAAGCGTCGCGTGGCCGCACAGCACGACCTCCGAGGCCGGCGTGAACCAGCGCAACTCGAAATCTGGCCCTTCCCCGCCTTCGTCATCGCTGCCCGCGATCGGCACCAGGAAAGCGGTTTCGCTGAGGTTGTTCTCGGCAGCGATCACCTGAAGCGTCTCGTCCTCCAGCCAGCCGTGGAGTGGCATCACCGCGGCAGGATTGCCGGTAAAGGCTGCGCGCGCGAAGGCGTCGATCTGGGCGAACCCGATACGCATTCTCGGGGCTTCTCCTTAGAACCGCTTGCCGAACCAGTGCGGTGTCACGTCTTCCTCGACCAGCGGATTATCGGTGTCGACGTGGCCTTCCGGGTCAAGATGGATCAGCACCTCGACCTTGGGAAACGCACGGTGCAGTGCTTTCTCGATACCTTCGACGATATCGTGCGCGGCGCCGATCGTCAGCGAGCGATCGACCTCCATGTGGAACTGCGCGAACTCGTGGCTGCCCGAGCGGCGCGTGCGGAAATCGTGGATGCCCTTGAGGCCCGGCTGGCGCGCAGCGACGTCGAGGAAGCGCGCGCGCTGCTCCTCGGGCCATTCCTTGTCCAT
>JBQCHO010000081.1:0-3541 GCA_051954635.1 Sphingomonas sp.
TTGTCGAGCGATCCCGCCACCCGCGCATCGGAGGCATTGCGCGTGGTCCAGTCGCAGGTTCGCTACATGGCCCGGCTCGATGGCCTGGGGGGCTACAAGCCCGAAAACGCCGATACGGTGTGGACGGGCAAGAGCGGCGACTGCAAGGGCAAGACGGTATTGCTGCTCGCCATGCTGCGCGCGCTCGGCATCGCCGCCGAACCCGCGCTGGTGTCCGCCACCGAGGGCGACGGCGTTGATCAGTCGCTGCCGCTGCCCGGGCGATTCAATCACGTGATCGTTCGCGCGACGATCGGCGGCAAGACCTATTGGCTCGACGGCACCCGGCTGGGCGATCGCGGTATTGATACGATCGCCGTGCCGGCGTTCAAATGGGCGTTGCCGATCGATAGTCCGACCCGGGCGCTGGTCGCGCTCGTCGCGACCGAACCGGTATTGCCGCAGACCGAGGTCAAGCTCGAGCTCGATGCGCGCCAGGGGCTGGGCAAGCCGGCAAAGATCAACGGCGTATTGACGTATCGAGGCGACATGGGCGCGCAGATGCGGATCGGCCTGTCGGCGATGGACGCCAGCCAGCGCGACGAGACGCTGCGCTCGATGTGGAAAGCGCGCTATAGCGGCCTGACGATCAAAACGGTCGATTGGTCGGTCGACGACAAGACCGGCGATGTCAGCGCGACCTTCAGCGGCACCGCCGACATGACCTGGTCGACCGCCGGGGTGGACGGCGCACAGCGCTACGAAGCGGACAATGCGCGCCTGGGACGGGATCTCGCGCCGAAACGCGACACCGACCCCGATGCCGCGCCGGTCGTCGTCGACGGCAGCTACGTTTTCAATCGCGAGGTTATCCTGTTGCCCGAAGGCGGGCGCGGGTTCTCGGTCGATGGCGAGTCGATCGATCGCACCATCGCAGGCGTCCATTATGTACGAACGGCCTCGCTGTCCGGCGAGCGGTTCGAAATGACTGCGTCGACCCGCTCCAAGCCGGCCGAAATCAGTTTCGGCGACGCCCAGGCCGCCGACAAGCAGACCGACGTGCTGTTCGCCAAGGCATTGTTCGTTCGCGCTCCGGCCGATTTCGGCGGCGCCGCGTCGAGCGCGAACGAAACCGCGGCGACCGACGCCAAGCCGGAACCCGGTGCGACCGGCGACGCCGAAATCAACCGGCTGGCGATGGCGGGCAAAAACCAGGACGCGCTCAAGCTCGTCGATCGCCGGATCGCGGCGGGCGAGAAAGCGGCGGGAACGTTCGCGATGCGGGGGCAATTGCTGCGCAAGCTTGACCGCAAGGACGAAGCGTCGATCGCCTATGACCAGGCGTTGGCGGCGGATCGCCGCAACCCCCAGGCCATCATCGGCAAGGCCGAGATGCTGGTCGACGCGGGCCGCGAAGAGGATGCCCTGATTCTCTACGATCGACTGGTGTTGATCTGGCCCGACGCCGCCGAGGCCTATCGTCGCCGCGCCGCCGTGCGGAGCGACGTGGGCGACGATGCCGGTGCGCTCGCCGATCTCGACATCCTGCTGGGTAAGGCGCCGGACGACGCCGATGCCCTGACCTCTCGCGCGTGGCTCAACATGCAGCATGCCAAGCTGGCCGAGGCGGTGGGCGATGCTCGAGCGGTGGTCAAGCTGCGCAACGACAGCGCCTCGGCCCATACGCTGCTGGCCAACGCGCTGGCGGTGCAGGGCAAACGCGCGGAGGCGGTTGCCGAAAGCGACAAGGCGCTCGCGCTCGAGCCCGACGACTACACTTATCGCGTACGGCTGATCTATGGGCTGGAAGCGGACGCCAAGGGGCGGCTCGCCGACATGCTCGCCCTGATCAAGCTCCAGCCCGAAGGATCGGTGCCCGGCCCGGCGTTGAAGGACCTCATCGGCGATCCCGCGGCCAAGGAAGCCCTACAAGGCGCCTATGCCGCGGCGCTTTCCGTCGATCCCGACAATGATGATATCGCGGCGCAGCGCGATTATCTGATCGCCCTGTCGGGCGATCCCAAGCCTTATGCGGCTCGGATGGATGCGCGGCTGGCCAAGAAGCCCGACGACGCCGATGCCCTGAACGAGGCATGCTGGGCACGGGCGATGTTTCGTAGCGATCTCGACGCCGCGCAAAAGGATTGCGACAAGGCGCTGGCGACCCAGCGCGACGCCGCGACACTGGATAGCCGCGGGCTCGTCGGGTTGCAGCGCGGCGATTGGGCGAAGGCGGCGAGCGATTATGGTGAGGCGATCGGTTTGCGGCCCAATCAGGCGAGCAGCCTGTTCGGGCGCGGCGTAGCACGCAAGCGACTGGGCGACGCGGCGGGAAGCAAGGCGGACATCGCTGCCGCTACGCTGATCGATCCGAAGATCGCGGAAACCTATGCCTTGTATGGCGTGAAGCCCTGATCCTCGAACGATGTCGAAGTGGGGGGCCTTACCCCCTGGCTGGAGGAGCCGCGCCAAACCCGCGAACTGCAACGTCGGTTCGACGTCGTCGGACCGTTGAGCGATCCTAATGCGCATCGGCCGGCGGTGAGGAGCCCGCGCGTGGCGGGCGGCAGAACGGCACCATCACCAGCGCGG
This sequence comes from Sphingomonas sp., assembly GCA_051954635.1. Classification (GTDB taxonomy): domain Bacteria; phylum Pseudomonadota; class Alphaproteobacteria; order Sphingomonadales; family Sphingomonadaceae; genus Sphingomonas. The sequence continues at coordinate 2,572 of JBQCHO010000081.1, forward strand.
CGATGAACAGATAGGCCATCAGGCGGAAGACGTCATCGAAGGCGAGCGTCAATGCCTCTCGGCCGACGATCCGGCTCATCAGCCCCTGCGCCATCAGCGCCGCTTTGGCAGCGTCCGGCGTGAGCGCGCCCAATTGATGCGTCAGCGCCGCGGCCACCTCGTTGGCGGCCCGCGCGGACTGGCCGAGCGCTTCGCCGAGCCGTTGCGCGTGTTCGCGTGCGCCGTCCTGGAGCCAGGTGTTGACCAGCGCGATGCCGACCGCGCCGCCGGCATTGCGCATCAGGTTGAACAGGCCCGAGGCGTAGCGCAGCTCGGGACCTTCGAAATTGCCGAGCGCGAGGCCGACCGAGGGCACGATGCACAGCATCACCGCGAAGCTGCGCACGACTTGCGGCCAGAACAGTGCCGCGAATCCCCATTCGGGAGTCATGGCGGAGAACAGCCACAAGCCGAACGCGAACAGCGACAGGCCGGCGGTGATGACGATCCGCTGGTCGACGCGCTGCGACAAAGCGGCGGAGATCGGCACGCCGAGCAATTGCGCGCAGCCGCCGATCACTACCGCACTGCCGATTTCCGCCGCGTTGTAGCCGCGCACGCGGCCGAGGAAGAGCGGGATGAGGTAAGTGCCGGCATAGAGCCCGAACCCGATCACCAGATTGAACAGGCAAGCGAAAGCGAAGGTCGGCTTGCGGAACGGCGACAGCCGGACGATCGGCGCGCTGGAGCGGAACGATCGTTCGAGGAACAGGACGAAGCCGACGATCGCCAGCCAGGCGCCGATCTGGATCCTGCTGTCGGTGAACCAATCGTTCTTGGGCCCTTCCTCGAGCACATATTCGAGACCGGCGAGAAACACCGCCATCGACGCCAGATGTACCCAGTCGATCCGCTTGAGCATGGCGGGATTGGGGAGATCGATGCGGACCAGCAGCACGGTCAGGACCGTGACCATCGCACCCGGCGCGAC